>WFWY01000152.1 GCA_015490895.1 Thiotrichaceae bacterium
TCAAAGTCGGGTGCAGTCTTGAAGGTCAGCACACCTGTAGCACTATTGATGGAAAACCTGGCGGCATCCGTACCTGAAAGAGAGAATGAGACCGTATCACCGTCAGGATCGGTCGCGGTTATTGTCGTGGCCGCTGTCTGGTTTTCTTCGGCAAAGACTACCCGGAGTTCACCACCAAAGCCGGAGGTAATGACGGGTGCCCTGTTTGGCTGCAACAGACGGGGATTTGAATAGCCTGTGCCGGGTGTCCAGTCACAGGCATATTGCTGGCCTCCTGCGCCCTGGCTGGTATTGGTATAGATATGAGTTCCTGTTATGGAGGTATCACCGCTGGCAGTATCCGGACTTACGTTGAGTGACAGCAAGGTGAGGCCATTGTTGTCAACAGTCGTGCCAATACCGATCCCGCTTTCTGCTGTTTCGGGGAAGGCATCCAGTGTGCCTGTTGAGCCGATTCGGCACCCGCAGACAGAGGCATCGGCATCAATGAGCTCGGTATATGCCTGGTCACAGACCGCAGCATAAGCAGGTAGAGTTGTTATTAGAACAAGCCCTAACCAGAGAAAGAGGCGTTGCGCCCAGACAGTTTTCCCCTGCTTGCTTGCCCGGTTTCTGTGCTGGATGAGTTTTCGTGAACCTTGCGTGCTTTTTATACACATATTCGTTCTCAAAATGTATCCGCAAACGGCCCGAGGAGGTAGTCCTGATGTTTAGAGGTACCCTTGTGTTTTTTATAGAATAGAGCCACTGGGGTAAAGCAGTAAGCCCGGAAATGACGGTCTGCCTGTGTTTTTCCGCTTTTGGGATACCAAAGCAGTAGCCGTTATCAGGTTTGCCAGGAGCCTGCCGGTAATGTAATAGAGAAGACAAGACCATTAAGTATTGGAAACCCTGGCTGACTTGCTGGCATTTTAATCAATCGCAAGCAATATTGTAGGATATATATACAGGTCGTACATCCCCCTATATAGGGGGTGTGGGTTACAAATGAGGGGAGTCTGGCGAACTACCGCTCGAAATGAATTAAGCCCATGCGGGCTGCTTCCATGGAGGCTTCTACCGATGAGTGAACCTCCAGTTTTGCATATATTTGCTTGATAAATCCGGCAACGGTGTAGTGTGAGATGCCCAGTAGTTGAGCGATACTTTTGCGGTTATAGCCTTTTGCCAGCAAAGTGAGCACTTCTTTTTCACGATTGGTGAGCATATTTTTGTCGGGCTCTTCCTTGAGGTGGAAGTAGTCAAGAATAATATGTGCAATAGAAGGGGATAGTGGGGGATGACCCGATAAAATCCCTTTGAGGGCGGCAATCAGTGACTGGCGGGTTTGGTCTTTTAGCAGATAGCCCTTGGCACCGGCGCGTAATGCGTTAAATACATACTCACTGCTGTCATGAATGGTCGCCATCACAACGTAAACATGGGGGCAGTTTTGATGGATATCCGTGATAAAATCAATGCCATTACCATCGGGTAAGCTGATATCCACAATGGCAAGCTCATAACATTTTTTTTGCAGGTGCTGAGTGGCCTGTTGCAGGGTAGCAGCCAGATCAACACGGCTATCAGGCAATGCCTGCAAGACAACCTCGCCCAGCATGTCACGTGCTTCTGCATGATCTTCAAGTATTAAGGTTCTTCTCATGGTTTGCTGTCGAGAGGCAGTCGCATTTCAACCCGCAGGCGCTTGGGCTGATTGCTTGTCTGCCATGTAACCTCTCCTCCCAGTTCTTTGATTCTTGTTTTGATATTATGGATGCCCTTGCCTTCAACCCATTCCGATAGTGGTAAAATTTCCCCATCATTTTCAATACAAATAACGAGTGTTTGCTGGAGCATATTCAGGGTAATGCTGATTTGCTTTGCCTGGGCATGCTGGAGTGCATTGCTGATAACCTCGCGCAAGGCACGTCCGGTATTAATTTTTTGCCGGGCATTGAGCCGTATACCACCAGTTTGCCTACTATCCTGCCATATCAGCTTTACTTTTGCATCCTGTGTGCGTTGTATCGCATCTTGCTGCCACTGGAATATGGCTGAATCAAGACGGGTCGGTTTTGTGTCATCCAGTGCATAAATGCTTTCTCTTAATAGTTTGAGTGTATCGCGTGCATATTGTGCCTGGGTTTCATTCTCTGCCCGATAAATCATGGAAAGAATATTAGCGCCAACATCATCATGCAGGTCACGCATAATGCGATGACGTTCCTGCTGGGCGGCTTGCTGGCTGGTATTTTTAATACTGAGCATCGTGCTAATCATTTGATTGACCGCGCTGGCGAGTGTGGGGTCATCCTTGTGAAAAAGTCGAGTACCCTTGTTGCGACCGGACAGTTTGATACTTTCTTGTGGATAGTAAATATTAGGTACCAGTAAGGATAATCCACTACTGTCGATACGTGGTTTTTCAACAGGTTGTGAAGAAGCTTCAACCGTAATGGGTTGAAAAATTTCTTCCAGGCAGTGTTTCCAGCACTGTGCTGATTGTCCACCAGCCTCGGAGTTAAAGACGGATTCTGCCAGCATAGGCAGGTAGTTTTCCAGCTGGGTGTCAGGTGCTTTAGCTATTTTTTCCCAGATCCACTGACGCACAGGGAAATATAACCAGGCGACAATCACAACCGATAACACGAGCGCCTCCATGCTATCAACCGGGATAATAGCCAACAGGCTAATATCAATAATGACCAGTAATATCCCGGCGAGTAGCCATATCCAGGTTTTGAACCACCAGCGCTCAACATCGAACAGACGGTAGCGTGCAATACCCAGAGACAGGCCAATAAAGCTGATAATAAAGGACATCTGTACCACCCAGAGAGGGATAATGGGGGGCTTATCAAGCGCGACAGGTAACAGGTACAGGAAAATATCCAGTACCGGCATGGTAAAAAAAGACATCAAAAACCAGCGGATTTGTGCCGTACTTAAAGGGTCACGTCGAGACAGGTAAACCTGTACACTTGCAGCGACAACGAACAATAAAAATGCCAGGAATGAGTTAAAAAAATACGTATGCAGGGGCAATAATACCCATTGAAACTGGTCGTTTAGCCAGAACAGCAGGGGTTCTACAAAAAGTAGAAAGATCAGTAGCTTTCGACCAATCAACCGCTGTGGATAAATACACATCATGCTTAGCATGGCAAAGGAGAAAGTGTTTCCGAACAGGTGCTGGATGCTTAAATAGAATTCAAAAACAGGAGGATCCAAAAATAAGATGCGATGGGTGTATGCTGAAGTGAACATGGATAACAGCATAAAGAGTATGGCGGAAGTGGCTAATAACCTTGCAGCCAGATCCCGTCGACGGGCAGACAGAATACCGACAGCAATCAGGCTGGAAAACAGTACCGAGATAGCAGTGGCCCAGTAAGCCAGAGGGAAAGATTGCAGTGGGCGTGTCGTTAGCTCCAGACTAATAGTTTTGTGCGGTGTTATGAGTTGTACAGGGGGAGATGAAAACAGGGTGGCTACTTGCCGGTTATGCTCAAGTAGCTGATTAAACCTGGAAAAGGTCTTGGCCACGGTATTTGGGTCAAAAGGGCTGTTGCTGGCGTGCAGCACAACCGGATCAGCCCCTGGTGCTGTAACGGCCTGAATCACCATGCCCGAGTGCAGCGCCGGGTTGTCACTGTAGATTTTGTCAATGGTTACCCGCTCACCCGTGAGCTTGACCGTGAAACCCGGAAAGGGCTGTTTCACCAAAACCAGCGTTGTGCTTGCTAATATCGTTACCCATAACATAATGACCAACAGGCTATAGCGACTGGAAAGTAAGCAAAAAAAATTTTTAAGCCCGGCAATGAGGTTCATGACGTGAGTTTGTTTGTATAAGGAGACTCTGAATTAAGTCGTAAGCGGTTTTCTCGAAGCTAGAACCGCCCATTTTTTGCTTAAAAATCTCCCTGATAGAGTGATAGTTAGCTCCATTTTTAAGCAAAAACTGAACAATTCTATCATTCGAGAAATTCCACTCAGACTTAATCAGAGGCTCTATAAGAGAGGTTAGCTGCCCTGATAAATAATTAATCTGGAAGCAGCAAGCATAGAGGATAAATCATGCTTAAGGAACCTCTGGTGTTCAATATAAAGCCAGCGGCGACGTTGAGCGTGTTAAGTTTTTTTCCAGCGGGCTGGCAAATAACGACTGCATGCCAGGAGATAGTAGCATAGTCAAAAAGAGTCGCTGCAAAGATATTAGGGTGGGTATTTTTGGCTGGTTTGTTTGTTTATTGGCTTACCAGCTCAGATAGCTAAATCCCTGCTCCTGTAGCTGCATAATGCCATCGACACCAATGGGTACGACAACGGCAAAATCGAACAGGTCTTTTTCTGTCCACTTCAGGCTTTTCATCGTGTTACCACAGGCCTGAAAACGGACACCATATGCAGCCAGAGACTTTGCCTTTTGCTGGTGTTCAGCGGACACAGGTCGCACCGGCTTCCTGGCCAGCAGGTTCAGACCGGGACCAAAGGCTGTGATCACCAGTTCGATATCATCTTCATATTTACGCAACATTTCACCGCAGGAAAACAGGATATGGCCCAGATAGTCCACATCGGCCCTATTGCACTGGTAGACCAGCCTGTGTTTTGCCTGTTCATCAAAATGGCTCTCTGTATGATGAGCTGTAGCCTCTTTGATGCCCAGGCTGCCGATGACACCACCTAACCCCAATAATGAAAGAAACTGGCGACGCTTACACGGATTCATGACATGCCCTCTTGTCGTTTGTATATATCAAGCTTAGTCAAGTTTTCGTGTCTGGAGTTTAAAATATTTGTTGTTAAAGGCTGATGGTGCTATTGCGGTTATTGTGGTTGTTCAGCAGCTTCCAGCTTTGCCTTGATGAAGCGTGAGTGCGGGACATACAGTAGTTCGGCAATCTTGCGGATCATGTGCTCTTCATAGCGATCCAGATTCTGGTCGGCATAGGCTACTCTCCACAGGCTTTTAATCAGGGATTCTTTTTGTGACAGGGTAAAGTGCTCATTGACGACCCGGGTGAAAGTATACAGGTCATTGGCGTTTTCTACACTGGCCTGAGCCTCTGCCAGCAGTGTTTGTGCTTCCTGGCTGGAGAAGGAAAAAGTGTCAATCAGTAGCTGGATGATTTTCGCAGATTCCATATCATCCCAGTGTTGATCTGCATGCATGATCTCCACCATGAGAACAGCGGCAGCATGTTCAATGGAGGGTGTGTTCGGGCTTGTTGGCGTGTCTGCCAGTCCCAGCCAGCTCATAAGGTGTGTTTTCATGGGTATCAGGTCTAAAGTGTTTCAATAATTTTATCGGCAGCTTGACGGAAACAGGGTGTTTGCTTGCCAGCACGATAACCGAAAGTCACCACTACGGCCGTTTGCATGTCACCGGTATCCAGCGATAGCAGTTCATTCACAGCCGCACGTGAGAAGCCTTCAATCGGACAGGAGTCTATACCCAGTGCAGCGGCCCCGGTCATCATATTAGCCAGTGCGATGTAGCACTGTCTGGAGCTCCAGGCGAAGGTGTTCATATAGGGTTCGATTTCTGTCTTAAAATAGGAGGCGTATTTGTCAAGATAAGTCTCATAGGCTTCCTGTGGCAGGTTGCGCCGCTGAAATTGCGCCTTGACGTAGTCACTACCCGGCTCAACGGCTGATAGCTTTGCCAGAATAATAACCACATGACTGCTTTCGGTAATCTGGGCTTGTCCCCAGCAGGCTTCTTGCAAGGCTTGTCGCTTATCCTGGGTGCTGACAACGATAAATTTCCAGTGCTCCATACCGAATGAAGAAGGCGATAACCTGCCAAACTCGAGGATGGAAAAGAAGTCTTGCTCGCTGATCTGCCGCTGTGGATTAAACTGCTTGCAAGCGTGACGAAACCGCAAGGCTTCTTGAAAATCATTCATAGGGTATTCTCCTTTCGTGACGGGTTGGCACCAAAACAGGCAAGCTGGTTCTGTTTTGATGTGCCGAAGAAACATAAGAGTATCACCCTCATGATTGAAGCGGTACTGCTGTGCTCCTGTGATTTTCGCTACGCTTCTTATTCCCGGGCAAGCTCCTGAATCCGTCCAGCCTTAATCACAGGGGTAACCCAGTAGTGAATGCCGCTATCCGGGAGGTGGCTGTTCAAGTTGGTGATGAGCTCGTCACAGTATTCACTGGCGAGATAGGTCTGAAAAAGAATTTGTCGCTGCCGCCCCGATACCTTCTCCGCAGGTGTCAGGGAGTGCAGGGATATGCCATGGCCGTTAATCGGATGGCTGGTAAAACCGTTGACGGTGTTATGTTCCAGTAACAGGTCAACCAGTGTATCTTCCAGCAGGGGCGGAACAACGAGAGAGAGGAGCACATTATTAGCTTGTATATCAGTCATATGAAGAGGTTCCTTTGTGGTCTCGTTGAGGCGGGCTGTCGGCAAAACGCCGATAGAGAATGGGTAGCAAGATCAATGTCAGTAAGGTAGATGAAATCAGGCCACCGACAACAACAACGGCCAGAGGGCGCTGAATTTCTGAGCCGGGGCCCGTAGCATATAAAATAGGCACCAGACCAAAAGCGGCAATACTGGCGGTCATGAGCACCGGGCGTAAACGGCGGCGGGCGCCTTCCAGGACGACATCGTGCAAGGGTTTCCCCATTGCTTTTAGCTGGTTAAAATAGCTCACCATGACGATTCCGTTCAGTACCGCTATTCCCAGCAGGGCAATAAAGCCAACAGATGCCGGAACAGACAGATATTCGCCGGTTACCCATAGTGCAACGACACCACCGATCATGGCAAAAGGAACATTGCTAAGTACCAGCACGGCCTGGCGAACAGAGCGAAAGGTCGTGAACAGAATCAGAAAAATCAGGCCAATCGCAACGGGAACGACAATCGACAGGCGGGTTGCTGCACGCTGCTGGTTTTCAAACTGCCCTCCCCATTCCAGATAATAACCGGTCGGTAATGGCAGAGATTGCGCCACTTTCTGTTTGGCTTCGTTGACAAAGCCCACCAGATCCCGACCACTTACATTGGCAACGACAACTGCCAGGCGTTTTCCCTGTTCACGATTGACGGAAACGGGGCCTTCTGTACGTTCCATTTTTACCAGGTCTGCCAGAGGCACGCGACGCCCATCATCCAGTGAGAGCTGCAAGCCGGAAAAATCAGCAGGTGAGTTTCGCAAGCTTTGTGAGCCGCGGATCACCAGCGGTATACGTCGGCTACCATCGTATATGGTGCCAATATTTAATCCTTCTATCTGTGAGCGCAACATATCCAGCAGGGTATCTACACTGAGCCCCAGTCGCCCCACTGCCAGTCGGTCGACGACCAGCCGGTAATATTGTGCACCATCATTGCGGGGTGAATAGACATCTTCAGCACCCTCAATGGTAGATATCAGTTTGACAATAGCATCAGCGGTTTGCCCCAGCTCGCTATGATCATCACCGAAAATCTTGATAGCCAGATCACCCCGTACACCGGTCAGCATCTCTGAAACCCGCATCTCAATGGGTTGGGTGAAAGTAAAGGCAACACCGGGGAAATCCGTGAGAACGTCACGAATCGTATCGATCAATGCCTCCTTGCTTGCGACACTCCATTCTTCCTGGGGTTTGAGCACCAAAAAACTGTCGGTTTCATTAAGTCCCATGGGGTCTAGCCCCAGTTCGTCCGACCCCGTTCTGGCGACCACCCCCCTGACTTCAGGGATACGTGCCATCAACGCTTGCTGAAAGCGGGTATCAATCGCCAGCGACTGTTCCAGGCTGATAGAGGGCAGTTTTTCAAGTTGTACGATAATATCGCCTTCATCCAGGGTGGGCATAAAGGTCTTGCCCACCTGGGTATATAAAAAAGCAGCCATGAGCAACAGCAAGATGGCTGCTGCCATAACCATCCGGCTGTATTTTAGCGCAATGCCCAGTACTGGCATGTACAGACGCGATAGCCAGTGGATCAGCCAGGGTTCCTTGTGGGAAACCGCTCCCAGCAGATAAGAAGCCAGTACCGGAATGACGGTCAGTGATAACAACAGAGAACTGCTTAATGCAAAAACAATGGTCAGTGCGACTGGAATAAAGAGCTTACCTTCCAGCCCTTGCAGGGTCAGAAGCGGCAGAAAGACAATGATGATAATCAGAATGCCCGAGGTAACGGCCACTGCCACTTCACGGGTTGCCCGGTAAATAATATGGATGCGGGGCAACTTTTGCTGATGCTGTTTTTTCTGGTGTTGAGCCAGATGTGTGATCACGTTCTCTACAACGACGATAGCAGAGTCCACGAGCATGCCGATGGCGATTGCCAGTCCGCCCAGAGACATCAGGTTGGCGGATAGCCCAAACTGGCGCATCAAAATGAACGTTGCCAGGGCGGCTAATGGCAGAACCAGTGCCACAGTCAGCGCTGCCCGCAAGTCTCCCAGGAAAAGAACCAGTAAGATAAGCACCAGGATAATCGCTTCCGTCAAGGCCTTGCTAACGGTGCCGACTGCGCGTTTGACCAGATTGCCACGGCTATAGAACACGTGAATATTAACCCCCTGGGGCAAACCGGGGCGTAGCGTATCCAGCATGGCTTCAACTCCTTTAACCAGATCACCGGCATTGGCACCACGTAAGCCCAGTACCAGACCTTGAACGACTTCACCCTGACCGTCATGGGTAACAGCACCGTAGCGGGTGAGAGAGCCGGTTTGTACGGTGGCGATATTGCTGACTCGTACCGGTTCACTAACATCTGCACGTACGATTATATTTTTGACATCCTGTAGTGTTCTGATACTACCTTCGGTGCGTACCAGCAGTACTTCCTCACCGTCATTGACACGTCCGGCACCGTCATTGCGGTTGTTTTGCATCAGTGCGGTGCGGAGTTGTTCCAGGCTGATCCCCCGGGAGGTCATGCGGGCATTGTCGGGAACAACCTCAAAAGTGCGAACCTTGCCCCCTAGTGCATTGACATCCGCCACACCCGGCACGGTACGCAATGCTGGTCGAATCACCCAGTCCAGTAAATCCCGGCGTTCTGTCATGGACAGGTCTCCACCCTCAATAGTAAACATCAGCATTTCACCCAGCGGAGTTGTCATTGGCGCAATGCCCCCGGAGATCCCCTCAGGCAAATCCCCCCAGATGGCACCAAGGCGCTCGGCGACCTGTTGTCGTGCCCAGTAAATATCAGTGCCTTCTATAAAATCAACAGTAATATCGGTGAGTGCATACTTGGCGACGGAGCGCAGGATTTCCATGTTTGGAATACCCAGCATTTCCACTTCAATCGGCGAGGTAATTCGGGCTTCTACCTCTTCGGGAGTCATGCCTGCTGCCTTAACAATGATTTTGACCTGGGTTGTTGATACATCCGGGAAAGCATCAATCGGTGTTGCCTTGAAGGCAACCCAGCCACCACCTGCCAGCAAGATGACTGCCAGCAGCATCAGCAAGCGTTGCGTCAGCGAAAACTGGATCAGCTGCGCCAACATTATTCATCCCCTCCAAGCCAGGCGGCTTTTAGTGCGGCGGTTCCGGTGATGACTATCGACGCATTGGCGGATAGCGGGGCACGAATAACCAGCGCGGTGCTTTCTTCCTTGATGAGCTCCACCGGTACTGGCAGGAAGCCTCTCGGCTTGCTGACAAATACCCAGGTTTTGCCAGCATTTCTAACCAGGGCGCTGCGGGGGATGCGATAGCTGGGTCGGGTATTACTTTGGGGTTGTGCGATCTGCGCCTGTACGAACTGACCGGGGCGTAACTGCTCTGTGCCCTTGTGAATTTCGGCACGCACCAGCACCCCCTGATCTGCACCGTGCACCATGCGACCCACGGTGATCACTTTGCCACTCACAGCAGGTTTAATCACTCTGACCAGGGTGCCTTTATGAATGTCTCCCAGTTGATCCAGGGGGACGTGGATTTCCAGCCATAAGGGTTGCAGGTGGCCGATTTTATAGAGAGGATCGAGCGCATCTAGCTGGCTTCCTGGTGTCGTGAGCTGTTCCAGCACTACGCCAGATAACGGTGCTGTTACTGATAGTGACGGTGACAGCCGGTGTGTACGTTCCAGTTGTGCCAGTGTGCGCTGTGTCATGCCGGAGAGCAGTAGCGCTTGCCGGTATTGCTCAACCCGGGTATTGGCCTGGGTATGTTTGGCACGAGACTCCAGAAACCGTCGCTTGGCAATTATGCCTTCTCTGGAAAGCTGGGCATCACGCTTTTTCTGGGTAGTGGCCAGGTTCAGCTCGGTGAGTGCTTCAAGGTAGGCGCTCTGTTGTTCTAGCAATTGTGGACTGTGAATTACTGCCAGTGTTTGCCCCTCGTTGACGGTTTCACCTTCGGCAACCCGCAGGGATTCCAGTAAACCACCCAGGGGAGCACTGACTACCCGTAACTGGGCATTGGGTACCATGACTTTAGCAGGGTAAGCGGTATTCCAGGCGTTTTTCACCGGTGTGAGCGGTTGATCGGTAATCCCCAGAGCCTGTTGTTGTGAGGTTTTCATGCGAATCAGTGCTGTCTCTTCGGCGTAGGCAGCGAGGGATAGAAGGCTGATCAGAAACAGAGGGGGTAGAAAGCTTGTAATACTGACAACCCTGCTGCGAATAAGGGCAGACAGGGTGGTAGTGTTTGTGGTGGCATTCATAGTGGCATGGCTCCAAGAAGATGGTTCAGACGGGCTTGTGAGCGTTTCAACTCAAACTGGCTGCGCTTCATGGCACGTGCCTGGAGGTCAGCCTGCTCCCGTGCCTGGATAAGCAGGAACAAATCACTTTCACCCAGTTCAAAGGCACGTTTGGAAAGCTTCCAGCGCTGCTGCGCCAGCTGGTGCTGGGTTTGGGCCAGAGAAAAAGCTTCACGGCTGCTGTGCAGCGTTAGCCTGGCCTGCTCAATCTCCAGTTGGTGGATACGTTCCCGTTCTGCTTCATCAGCTTGCAGCCGGATAACGGCAGCATTGGCCTCTGCCAGACGTGGAGCTGAACTGGCACGGCTGCCAAAGGGGACAGAAACACTGATACCGAGCGAATCATCAAAGGGGTCTGTATCAATACCACGGTCACGCTTTGCATACAGTGATAAAGTGGGGTTGCTGCGACGTTGCTTGCGGGTATCCTGACGGTTTGCACGTGCGGCGGCCAGGCGGGCTTTGGCTGCAATTACATGCGGGTGTTGCTCATGAGGTATATGTCTGGAGTGGCTTTGTTGAAGCAGGTCTACGGGTAGCCGGGTCAGGCCGGTATAGGCTTGCCAGGCTGCCCGTGCTGTTGCTACCTGTGCCTGTGCCTGCTGGAGGATGAGTCGAGCCTGTGCGGTATTTTGTTGTGCCAGCAGCAAGTCGGCACGTGCGATTTCACCCGCCTGAACCTTGCGCTTAACATCAGCCTGTAGTGTATTGGCAGCCTGTTGTCGTATGTGTGCCTGTTCGACTTCCATCTGGGCAATACGCAGCTTCCAGGCACGTTCCATGACTTCACCAGAAATACGCCAGGCCAGCAGCCACTGCTCCGCCTCGGCCTTGTCGATGATGCGTCTGGCCAGGTTGCGTCGTGCCTGTTTTTGACCGGACAACCAGACAGGAAAGTCCAGGCTGCCTTCAAACTCGCGATATCCCTGACGACTATTCAGCTGGTCGCTACGGTAGGAGACGGAATAGGCCGGATCACCAGCAAACAGGGCATCCGCCTGATAGCGATAGGCTTCACCTACAGCTTTTTGTGCGTTGCCTACTGTTGTCAGGGGGTGCTTTTCAAGTGCAGCAAGTACGGCGCTTTTCAGCGTGATGGCTGATGGGGCATGCCCGGGCGGTGTAAAGGCGGCTTCGGCTTTTTCTGTAGCGGCCTGCGTGGGTATAAGTGTGGGGCTGGCAAGCAGCAGGAGAAGAGAAAGCACCAGCCAGCGTTGCCGCAGGCAGGCGGTTTTTTTAGAATACATACCGGGTGTTAACCAAAAATAGAAAAACAGGCGCCATGCTAAAAGATGAATCTTAAACCAAACTTAAAAAGTTCGTTAGGGTGCTCCGGGAGGCTGCCTGAAAAGAGAGTATAGCGAAAGCCATTCTGAGATGTGATTACTGACTCTCCTGGGACTGGTAGCAGCTTCCTGGTTCTCAGACAGCCTCCCAGGGAAAAAGTATGTCAACCTGTAGCCCACCCAGCCTGGCGGATGTGCTGAAGTGCAGGGTTCCACCATACTGTTCAATAATCTCCTTGACAATTGATAAACCCAGGCCATGCCCTGGTGTTGTTTCATCCAGACGGATGCCGCGTGCGGTTAGCAGGTTTTTGGTATCTTCCTTGATGCCGGCGCCATCATCTTCAACAGTAATTTGCAGGCCTTGTGCGTTGGGTGTGTTTTTCAGGGTGAGGATGACCTGTTGGCTGGCCCACTTGCAGGCATTGTCCAGAAGGTTTCCAAAGACTTCCAGCATGTCTTCACGATCGGCAGGATAACTTTTTTGTGTAAGAAGAGAGGTGGTAATGGTCAGGTTTTTTTCGACATATACCTTTTCCATCACGGTTACCAGTATGGGGAGTTCCTCTGCCGGGGAGAACCGTTGTCCGGGTGCTACCCCACCGGAGAGGCGGGCTCGCTTGAGCTCCCTGTCGATAGAGGTTTGAATACTCTGGCTGATATGGTTAATCTCTGCTGACAGCTCCGGATTGTGGCGGATTTCAGGAGTACTCAGCAGCTGGTTAAGTACCGATAGTGGTGTTTTTAAGGTATGTGCCAGGTTGCCTGTGGCGTGCCGGGAACGCTCCAGGCGCTTTTGCATTACCGTCAGCAAGTGGTTTAGCTCATCGACCAGTGGTTGAATTTCGGAGGGGACTTTTTGGCGAATTTTGTCCAGCTCACCCTTTTCGATGGCCAGCAACTCTTGTCGAGCCTTTTCTACTGGCTGGATAGCACGATGAATCAGAAACCATTGCAACACCAGCAGCAACAGCATGGTGATGGCAGTGATGAGGTAGGATGCTTTGCGCTGTTCGGTAATATCTTCTTCAATATCACGAATATCCTCCGCAACACTGATTACTAAAGTTTGTCCGTTTTTCTGTACTTTTCGCACCCACATCAATAAGGGGATTTGCCCGGGACCTTTCAGGTGCAATACGGCACTTTTGTTTTCCCCCAGAGTCGGCAGTTTCAGTGATTCATCGACTAGCGAAGGAGAGCGCAGCACCAGTGAACCCTGTTGAATCTGGAAATAATGTCCTGACAGGGCGCTGGTATAAATAGGAGCTAATGCCTCAGGGTTTAAGGCTGGCGGCTGGTTAGGCAAAACCTGGAGCTGCTTTAACAGGGTTTCCATATCATGGTGCAGGCGGGTCAGTACGCGCTCTTCTGCCAGGTACCGGGGGAACTGGTTCATCACTACGATATGTGCCCCAAAGATCCCGACCAGCAGCAGCCCAAGCCATAGGGCAAGACGTGATTGCAGGGAATACATCAGGTGTTTTCTTCACTTTGCTGGAAGATATAGCCCTGACCACGGCGGGTAACAATGTAGTTTTTACCGATTTTTTTACGTAGATGGTTCACATAGACTTCGATGACATTGCTGTCTTTATCGGCATCATTTTCATAGACATGATCGGTCAGCCGGGTCTTGGACAGGATTTTTCCAGGGTGTAGTAAAAAGTAGCGCAGCAGGCGGAATTCAATTCCGGTAAGGTTAACAGGGGGGGTATTTTGCCCTGCTTCCAGACGCTGTTTTTCTTCATTTAGCGTGTAGTGCCCGACGGTCAACTGATGGGTTGTGTCTGTCAGGTGGCGACGCGTGAGTACCTGAAGCCGCACCAGTAACTCTTCAATATGAAAAGGCTTACCCAGATAGTCGTCTGCACCGGCCTTGAAACCATCCACACGCTCATACCAGGCATCGCGCGCGGTTAATACCAGTACGGGCATAATCCTTTTTCGTTGGCGCCAGCTTTGCAAGACTTCTATTCCCGGTTTCTCGGGCAGACCCAGATCCAGTACGACCACGTCATAATCAATTTCCATCCCCAGGTATTCGGCATCCCGGCCATTATCCGCGCAATCTACGGCAAAACCTGCTTTTTGCAGGCTGGCTTTGAGGCGTTTACGCAGGGGTACATCATCTTCAACCAGTAATAATCTCATGGGGCATCTGTTATTTGTAAAAGGGGTTGATGAGGGGGCAATGAAGACGGTCGTGCAAGGCGTTTGTCTTGATCAGCTCCTTAAATCCCGATGAGACAGGCCAAATGGCCTTTTGTCTGTAAAAATCCTGCCTGAAAAAGAATGCATTTATCATTGGTAGTCTGAAACCTCGGTCTCGGTTGGACAGGATAGAATTCATCATCACAGTTGTACACTTTATCTTGTTGTGTCTTCAGCTTACAAGTGAAGTTATTACACTCACCCACTTCAGTCAGGATCATAAGCCTGTTTGCTACGACTGATTCAGAGGCTCCCTAAATGAGTGGAGACGCTTTCTGTTATTTTTCTATTACACTGAGGAAACCTCATGCATAAACTCTTTCAGCGCTCAGCAACTCCCCTTTTTGTACTCACGCTGTCAACGCTTGCCGGATGCGGTGGTGGTAGTGGTTTTACCACAACGACAGGTACGCTCACGGATAGTCAGCTAAGAACCATTATTTCGGATAACAATCTGACAGGTCAACCATTGGCACAAACACAAACCCCTGATATTAGCTCACCCGCGGCACAACTGGGTATGCGTTTGTTTTATTCCAAGTCGTTAGGTGGTGACCGGGATAGCGCCTGTGTCAGCTGTCATCATCCGTCACTGGGAGGTGGTGACAGGTTGAGTTTGCCGGTGGGTGTGGAAGCTGTAAACCCTGACCTGTTAGGGCCGGGAAGGTTGCATGCTGCCAGTGGGAATAACGCAGATGGTGGGCCAACCGTGCCACGAAATGCACCAACAACCTTTAACCTGGCAGGCTGGGATCAAGTACTGTTTCACGATGGTCGGGTCGAAAGTCTGGCGAAGTTGTCGGGCCAAAATGGTGCCGGGGGTGCAATTCGGACACCAGACAGTCTGTTTGCTGCCGCAGATTTCCGGGCAGGTGCCAACCTGGCTCAGGCTCAGGCGCGCTTCCCGGTAACTTCCCGGGAGGAAATGAAAGGCTTCAACCATGATGATAAAAATAACCAGCAAATTCGGGATTTTCTGGCACAGCGCCTGGGAGGGTATGGTACGGGGGCTGGCTTGTTGGCAGATAGTGATTACTGGCTACAGAAATTCAGGGCTGTTTATAATGCCCCGGCAGCAACAGCTGACCAGCTAATTACCGAGCAAACCATTTCCTTTCTGATTGGTGAGTATGAGCGGTCGCAGGTCTTTGTAGATACTCCCTGGAAACGCTATGTCGAAGGAAATAACGGTGCGATTTCTGATACAGCCAAGGCGGGAGCGCTGTTATTTTTCAAGGCACCGGCGGATGGTGGTGCTGGCTGCTCCCGTTGTCATAGCGGGGACTTTTTTACGGATGAAGGTTTCCACAACCTCGCCATGCCACAAATTGGGCGAGGCAAGGGTGATGGTGACGGCAGTGAAGATTTTGGTCGCTTTCGTGAATCCGGGGTAGAAACGGATAAATACGCCTTTCGGACGCCTTCATTACTGAATGTTGAAGTGACGGGGCCGTGGTCGCATGCCGGTGCTTATAGTTCTCTGGAGGCTGTTGTCCGGCATCACCTGAATCCGCAAAATGCGATTGATAACTATGATGTTTCCCAGCTTGTGCAGACAGGAATCCAGAACCTGGATAAAATGCAGATAAATACGCAAAAAGCGATTAATGCGGCTAACTTTGAGGGCTTAAACCTGAACTTCACGGATACTCAGGTAAGTCAACTGGTCGCGTTTCTGAAGACACTAACAGACCCTTGCGTAAAAGATCGTCAATGTTTGGCTCCCTGGATTCTGGACTCAACGGATATGGATGCCGACCCCAATGGTGATCAGCTTGTCGCCAGAGATAATACCAACACCGAATTGTAAATATGTCTTGAACAGCTCCAGGATAGTCACAACTGTGATGGTGTACACGCTATACTTTAATTTTACCCTTGCCCTGTCCATCCGGGGATTTTGGGATGATGAATAAAGGAGAAAAACATCATGAAGTGGTCCTGGAGGCTGGCCCGTCTTGCCGGTATTGACGTATATGTTCACGCGACCTTCTTCATTCTGATTGCCTGGGTAGCCCTGAGTTACTGGACGATGAGTGGCGATGTGGGCATGGTTATTTCGGGTGTCGTTTTTATACTGGTGCTCTTTGCCTGTGTGCTACTGCATGAGCTGGGGCATGCGTTGATGGCACGTCGCTTTGGGATTGCTACCGAGAAAATTACCTTGTTACCTATCGGTGGTGTTGCTTCCATGGAGCGTATGCCGGATGACCCACGTCAGGAGATTGCAGTAGCGCTGGCCGGCCCCGCAGTGAATATGGTGATTGCTGCGGTGTTGTGGTTCTGGTTATCGCTTAACCCGTCAGCTGTGCCTGTAGAACAGGTTGCGGGGGAGGCGGCCTGGTACTCTGGATCATTTCTACAAAAGTTGATGTGGGTGAATGTATTATTGGGTGTGTTTAACCTGTTACCGGCATTTCCAATGGATGGTGGTCGTGTTTTGCGTGCTGCACTTGCGATGCGTATGGGGCACGTTCGCGCCACCCAAACCGCTGCAAGAGTGGGGCAGGGGCTGGCTCTTTGGTTGGGTTTTCTGGGTTTATTATATAATCCCTTTCTGGTTATTATCGCCCTGTTTATCTGGATAGGTGCTGCATCGGAAGCCGGTATGACCAATATAAAGTCAACATTGGGTAACATGCAGGTTGGCAAAGCTATGATCACGGATTTTCAGACGTTGTCAGTTCACGACTCTCTGGAGCAGGCGATAGCACTGACGCTGGCGGGTACCCAGACGGAATTTCCTGTTCTTGATGATGGAGCCGTGGCGGGCGTGTTGAGCCAGGCAGATTTACTCAAGGGGCTGGAAGCAGAAGGCAAGCAGGCGCGGGTTTCCAGGTTTATGCAAACCAGGGTGCAAAATGCACAGGTGGATGAACCACTGGAGCAGATTTTGCAGCGATTACAGACCTGTGATTGCCCCCTGATTTCGGTGATGCAGGCAGGGCGGCTGGTTGGCATCGTGAATATGAATAATATTCTGGAGTTAATCAGTATCCAGCAAGCCCTGCATGAAGATACACCGGATACAGGCTGGAAAGCCTGAAGCCATTCAGGTTTTTCTTTAAGGAGGCTCTGAATAAGTCGTGAGTGGTTTTCTCGAAGCTAGAATCGCCCATTATTTGCTTAAAAATCTCCCTAATAGAGTGACTATTAGCTCCATTTTTAAGCAAAAACTGAGCAATTCTATCATTCGAGAAATTCCACTCAGACTTGATCAGAGACTCCTTAAGGAGTCTCTGATCAAGTACAGGGTAATGAATAGAATAGCCTGACAGCAGATTCCAGCTTCTCCCAGGCATGTTCGATGCCCTCTTTCGGGGGCTCCCAGCTACTTTCTTCAGCGGTGTCCAGTTCCTCCAGTTTTTCCTGCAGATGATGCCGATAGGTTTCTTTCTGTGTTATAACGAATACTCCTTGCCACTATAAGAACGGGTATACAACGGGCAGAGACAGGTTAAAGCATTTTGACTGTCAGGGCTGTCACTGAAATGACAGTTTGTTTTTGTAGGGCGTATGGTCGATAGAGATCTCCTACCTACATGATTGTTGTACGCTCGATAGTTATAGGCGCTCCTGCCAGCGAGTTAGCCACAGGTCTACATTACCCCAGAGCCACTCCTTGAAGCGTTGCCACCGGGAGCGTTGTCTCCAGACCTTGTAGTGAATTTCTTTGCTGTGTTCAAAGTCGCTTGCCAGCATGTGCTGGACTGCTGTGGCAAAGCGAGGATCAATAACCTCCTGGTTGGCTTCGAGGTTCCATTTCAGGTTCCAGCGATCCATATTGCTGGAGCCGATACTGCTCCAGTCATCGACCAGAGTGACTTTGGCATGCATGAAACGCCCCTGGTATTCATAGATTCGTACTCCATGCCGTAACAAGCGTGAATAATAGCGTCGGCTGGCTGATACTACGGCGGGGTGGTCGGTGATTTCTCCGGGTAAGAGCAAGCGGACATCTTTGCCCCGATAGGCAGCCCGCTGCAAGGCGCGGCGCAATTTTCGGGTAGGAATAAAGTAGGCGGTAGTTAGCCAGATGGTATGCCGGCTATGATAGATACGCTTTAGCAGGGAGCGCTTGAGGGAGACTTTTCTTCCCCCGTTAGAGTAGACTACGCGTGCCCGGGCTGTGTGTGATGGTCGGGGTACGCCAGGTGGTGACTGGTTAGAGAAACTGGCAGTCGGAGGAGGAATTTTGGAGAGCTGCTGAAAATTGATCAGAAAGAGTTGCTGCCAGTCAGTGACGACTTCGCCCCTGATCTTGAGCATGGTTTCACGCCATGGTTTTTCTCCTTCAAAATGGTCACTAATACCGGCGCCTCCAGTAAAGGCTATGTGGTTATCAATGACGATAATTTTGCGATGGGTGCGGTGCAGGTTGTGTTTGAAGCGGGTGAGGCGAACCGGGTTGTAAAAAAACAGTTCGATACCTGCCTGCTGTAGTGTCTGACGGTCTGTATTATTGAGTTTGAGTGAGCCAAAAGCATCGAAGATCAGCTTAATGTCAACCCCTTGCTGTGCCCTGCGGTCAAGAGCCTGAATGAAGCGATCCATAACGCCTCCTGATTCAACCAGGTACATTTCAATAAAAATTGTATGTTGAGCTTGTCTGATCGCATCCAGAATAGCGGGGTAAAAGCGTTTTCCGTCAACAAGTAATTGCGCCTTGCAGTGCTGCCTCCAGGGGAAAGCGTTGCGGTTATTTACAGGCATGTTACAGGGTC
Organism: Thiotrichaceae bacterium; assembly: GCA_015490895.1. Taxonomy (GTDB): domain Bacteria; phylum Pseudomonadota; class Gammaproteobacteria; order Thiotrichales; family Thiotrichaceae; genus HyVt-477. The sequence continues at coordinate 18,894 of WFWY01000152.1, forward strand.
ATATTCATGGTTCATCCGCTATTGTGTTGCTGTTGAATGCTTTCATGACAGAGTATAGCTTGTTTATGTTCTAGGGCAAGCTCCCGGGAGCTTGTCGGACTTGACCGTTTGAAGTGAAAACCCGTGGATAACGATCAAGCTTCGTTGAATAGTCAGGGCTATGGGGGAGTGATAACGCCGTTATCAAAGAGTTAGGCTGTCAGTTTATTAGTCGGTATTGTGGTTTAGGAGCCTCTGATTAAGTCCGGTCGAATTTCCTGTGAGATGAAATTCGACCGGACTTAATCAGAGGCTCCTTTACTGTACTAGACTCTTATAAACGATTTGTACTGTTGCCAGGGATGAAACACCATAATGAACAAAAGCTTTCCTCTGTATCGCTATTACCGTCAAAAGTTACAACGCTCAGAACTGTTTCATAACCTGTCTCTGGAAACACTGGACGACATGCTAAAACGCTTTCGTTTTGAAACCTGGAATAAAGGCTCCCAGCATGATGCCAGGCTTGCCTTGCGGCGTTTTTATGTCATTGTTGAAGGGCGCATGGAACTGGTACGCATTAACCCGGAAACAGGGCGAAGCTTTACGCTGATGATTCTTAAGGAAGGGGATGTCTATGATGTGTTGAGTCTGCTGGATGGTCGTGAGCATGATGCGATTCCCGTTGCCCTGGATCACCTGAAATTGTTATCGGCACCGATAGACAGTGTGCGGGAATGGTTACACTGTCATCCTGAGTTTAATCAGAACCTGATGCCGCACCTGAGCCAGTGTGTCCGTTTACGAGAGGAGATTGCCTCTGACCTTGTGTTGCACGATACACCGACGCGGTTGGCACGGGTCATTCTGCGTCATATTCCTGTTGACCTGGATGAAAGCGAGAGTAATAGTGGCATTAAGGCAGAGTTACTGCATGACCTGTCAAATGAACAGCTGGCACAACTGGTTGGTTCGGTTCGGCAAGTGGTGAATAGCCACCTGGGAAAGATGAAAAAGGAAGGTTTGATCCATATCGACCAGCACCAAATTATCGTTGATGACCTAAGGCGCTTGAAGGCAAAGGCGGAGGTGATGCACGGGCAGTTGCAGCAACATCTCTGAGGTATTCACTGATGGGTGAGCAGTAACGGATATGCTGAAGTAACAGCAGCTGTTGTCTGTAAGGGCTCTATTTATTTTTATTCTCTTCATCCTTTCATGCAGAGGCCTCCCTCGGTTACAATACAGTGCTTTCCGGTTTGTGCTCACCATGAGAGCATTTTGTGAGATGAGATATTATGAAAGCTGAACTACAGTTTTTTGCTTTACCCGATGATATAGATGAGATGTTGGCTGTTGTCAGGGATGAGGTGGATGCGATTGAAGATGGTGGCAGGTTGCGTATCGGGGAATGTGACATCCAGTTGACTGCTGGAGCGATACAGGGCGATCACTTATTAGTGGGTTCCGTCGCCATTAATACCGGCCCGGTTGATGAGCCCTGTAAAGATCAGGAGAAAGCTAAGGCGGTCTATCGCTCAATCCGGAAATGGATCAAAAAACACTATTCTAACCGCCTGTTTAGTTATCAGCTGGAAGGTAACAGAAAAGAGACTGCGGCACGTAACCACTGGATTAGCCCGGCGGCAGTGGCCTGGAAAAAAGAAGCGCCGGCGCGGTTACTGAAGTTGTATGCTACCAGCCCCCTGGCTTTTGACATTATGGTTGTCAGTAAGCAAATGGGGGAAATCAAGCCGGTTTCTTCCAATAAAGTTCGTGGGCATGGCTAGGAGGCTGTCCGAGAACCAAGAAGCTACTGCAAGCCTCATGAGCATCATAATCTGAGCTTATCAAAATCGTTAAATAGCGACGGCTCTTCGCCTTTTCCAATAATCTCACCTCAGGACGCTCCTGTGATTTTCGCTATACTTCCTGTTTTCAGACAGGCTCCCAGAAGAAACACTGATGATTCACTATAAAAAAACAATTTGCTAAGTGTGATTATTAGCCCCGCCTTCTCCGGATTGATCGCTCAGGGGATCAGGCTCATATAGCGTGTGGGATGAATGTCCATAATATTATCTTTCCATCCTCTGATTTTCTCGCTGACCAGGTGTTGTGTGGTGTAGTAATAAATCGGAATCAGTGGCATTTCCTGTAGCAGTAGCTGTTCAGCCTGTTGCATGAGTGCGGCGCGTTGCGTGTTGTCGGTTTCAGCTTCTGCGGCTTTCATCAATGCGTCATAGTCGGTGTTTTCCCAGGCAGACGGGTTCATGGTGCCGATGTCGGAACGGAACAGGTCAAGAAAGTTTGATGCATCATTAAAATCACCGATCCAGCCTGCACGGATGACTTCAAACTGACGCTGTGTACGTGAATTTAGATAGACTTTCCATTCTTCGTTACGCAACCGGGTTTTGATACCCAGTGTCTGTTTCCACATGGCAGCCAGAGCAATGGCAATTTTTTTGTGATTCTCACTGGTGTTATACAACAGTTCAATGTGCAGTGGCTGTTCACGTGAATAACCGGCTTTTTCATAGAGTATTTTAGCCTGCTGGATACGTGCTTTCTGACTCAGGCTAGCTTCAGGCATAACCTGGGATGAATAGTGGCTGATACCCGGGGGGACCCAGCCCATCGCAGGGATTTCTCCGCCTTTGGTGACTTTCTGTGTCAGAATTTCACGGTCGATTGCCAGAGCGAGTGCACGGCGTAGTTCGGGTGCATTTTTAAAAGGAGGTTTTTGTAAATTCAGGGCGAGATAATAGGTGCCTATGTAGGGAGAGCTATGGAAAGCCCCAGGTAGGTGTTGCTTGATCCAGTCAATCTGGCTGGAGGGTACATCACTGGTGATATCCAGCTCTCCCGCACGAAAACGTTTTTGTGCCGCGCTTTGATCATCTGTGGGGTAGTAGATCACCGTATTAATGTTGACCTGTTTAGCTTCCCGAAAGTGAGGGTTTTTTTCCAGTTTGAGATAAGACTGGGGAACCCATTCAGTTAGTTGGTAGGCTCCGTTTGAAACCAGTTTGCCGGGACGAGTCCACTGTTTTCCGTGTATTTCCAGTGTATTTCTGTGTAAGGGGTACGCCATATGGTGTGCCAGCAGGCCGGGCAGGAAAGAGGTCGGGTTTTCCAGCAGGATCTTCAGTGTATGATTATCTATGGCTTGAACACCCAGCTTTTTAGTTTCTCTGATCTTGCCGCTACTAATGGCCTTGGCATGCAAAATAGGCCAGAGCAGAAAGGCATATTCTGATGCGGTTGCCGGGTTGACGGCACGACGCAAGGCATAGACAAAATCTGCGGCAACGACGGGGCTGCCATCGGACCATTTCGCTTCTTTACGTAAATAAAATATCCATTGTTTGCCGCTTTCATCCTGTTCCCAGCGTTCCGCTACACCTGGAATCAATGTCCCGTCTACGTCTTCAGTGACCAGCCCTTCAAACAGGTCGCGCTGGATATTGGCCTCGGGGACACCAGAAGATTTATGAATATCCAGTGTTTCTGGTTCTGCCCCGTTACCCCGGTGAAGGGTTTGATTCGCTGTTGCAACTGGCATGAGCATAATGGTCGGTAGCATCACGGACAACAGCAAGGTACAGATTATTTTTTTTATCATTTCAGATTCCTGATAATGAAGGCTGGAGGTCTTTTGACGGTAGTAGAAGAGTAACAACTGTGGATAGAGAGGGCAATATCGGGGGTATGCGCTGGTATTGATAGAGTGAAATAATTTTCCCAGTTAAGTTGTGATTAATTTGTGCTCTGTTACAAAGCGGTTATAAAGTAAATAAATTAAATTTATAAATAAGAGGCATGGCTGTAGCAAGGGGCTTTCCTGAGAGACTCATATCAGGAGAGAGGCGGTCATGCTTCAATAATCATAAAATATATAATAATGACAAAAGTTATCAATAATATTTATTTCAATTCTATCGAAAATTGTGGTATCCCGTATCGAAAATCAGGGGTTTTTCTACAGCTACTGGTATTTTCCCAGGCACCTGTTTATGCTCTTTTTTTCTGGTTAATGACGGGGTCTGAAGTCAATGCAATATACGGTTTTATGTTTGGCTCTTTCGCGACAGCCGTTGTCTCCCTGTATCAGTGCTATAAAAAAGACACGGGTTATTGTTTTGGTTCCGGGGGTGTGGTTGGTGGATATTCAAAAAAACTCCTCTGGTTTGCCAGGCCATCGCTGATATTTATACTTCTGGTGCCTTATGCTCATGCTTTTTGAGGCGAATCAAGGGCACGCTGTTAAAGCAAAAACTGAATAATTCTGTCCATTGAAAAACGCTATTCAGGCTTAATCAGAAGCTCCTGGTAAATATTCTTACCTTTCTCTTTACCTTGGGAAATTCTTTCCTTACGATTGCGTAGTCTTTTTTGTTTTCGGTTAAAAAGGCATATTTACTGCTTCTAGAGGAGCAGGTGGAATAAAAAATGCCTTTAATCGCCTGTTAATAAATTTCAGAATGCTGGCTAACACGTATTGTCAACCGTATGGAGATACAGATGAGTGACACCAAACATTGCAAACTTCTTATTCTGGGTTCAGGCCCTGCAGGCTATACGGCTGCTGTTTATGCTGCCCGTGCCAACCTTGATCCTGTCCTTATCACCGGGATGCAACAAGGTGGGCAATTAACGACGACGACAGATGTTGATAACTGGCCGGGTGATTTTGAAGGTGTACAAGGCCCTGAACTGATGGATCGGATGTTAAAGCATGCAGAGCGGTTTGAAACGGAAGTGATCTTTGATCAGATTACTTCACTGGAGTTAGGGAGCAGGCCTTTTGTATTGCAGGGTGATAGTGGCTCCTATAGTTGTGATGCATTGATTATTTCCACCGGTGCTTCTGCCATGTATTTGGGGCTGGAGTCGGAAGAAAAGTTTATGGGACGGGGGGTCTCTGCCTGTGCCACTTGTGACGGCTTTTTTTATCGTAATCAGAAGGTAGCTGTTATTGGGGGAGGGAATACAGCGGTTGAGGAAGCACTCTATCTCTCCAATATTGCAGAGGAGGTCATTTTGGTACACCGCCGTGATGAACTGCGTGCAGAAAAAATTCTTCAAAAACAAATACGGGACAAGGCAGAAAACGGCAACATTACACTGCTGTGGGATCATGTGCTGGAAGAAGTATTAGGTGATGCTACGGGTGTTACGGGTATGCGTGTCAAGCATGTGAAATCTGGTGATACCCAGGATATTGATGTTCACGGGATCTTTATAGCGATTGGGCATAAGCCTAATACGCAGATTTTTGAGGGCCAGCTTGAGATGAAAGGTGGTTATATTACGGTACAAAGTGGTACACAGGGCAATGCAACTGCAACCAGTGTCGCGGGCGTTTTCGCTGCAGGAGATGTGATGGATCATATTTATCGTCAGGCAGTTACCTCGGCAGGAACAGGCTGTATGGCCGCCCTGGATGCGGAGAAATATCTGGATCAGCTACAACAAGACTAAGATGGTCGGCATGTCTTCAGAACCAAGCCTTACCATACTTGACCCCAATGCCAGTGATGAACCTTTTCCACCGGTAGAGTTTGCCTGGGATGAACCTAACGGTTTGCTTGCAGTCAGTGGCGATTTAAGCCCTCAGCGCCTGATCAATGCGTACCAGTCGGGTATCTTTCCCTGGTTTAATGAGAATGAGCCGATTTACTGGTGGAGCCCTGACCCCCGTGCTGTTTTGTATCCACAGGCGATGCATATTTCGCGTAGCCTGCGTAAGGTGGCGAGAAATAAGGGTTACCGCATTAGCTTTGATGAAAATTTTGCAGAAACAGTGAGCGCTTGTGCTGCCCCGAGAAGCTATAGTCATGATACCTGGATTACAGCCGGAATGCACAAAGCTTATTGTCAGCTACATAAGCTGGGAGTCGCTCACTCCGTAGAAGTCAGAAATAGTCAGAATGAACTGGTAGGGGGCTTATACGGTGTTGTGAGCCGGGGGGTGTTCTCCGGTGAATCTATGTTTAGCCGTGAAGCAGATACATCGAAGCTGGCATTGTTGGCATTGGCAGCACATATGGATGCCTGGGGCTATACCCTGATTGATTGCCAGATCATGAATGACCACCTGAAATCACTGGGAGCTGTAGGTATTGCCCGGGAAAGTTATATCAAACAACTGAAACACTCTCGTTACCCCAAACCTCATCGCTGGCAACTTATTGAGGAGTTAGACCTGTCACACTGGAATCAGCGTACTAATCTTTCTTGATGGTATCGACAGCCTCGTCAATGGCATCGGAGGCGGCTTCCTTAATGTTGGATGCTGCATCACCCACGGTATCTGCGGCATCTTCAACGACCTCTCCGGCTTTGTCGGCAACATCACTGGCTGTTTCTCTCATGGCTTCGGTGGCACTGTTGACAGCGTCTTTGGTAGAATCCAGTGTTTCGGATAGTCCGGTGCCACCTACTGTGTTCATGCCGAGCAGTTTATAGGCAGGGCAGAAATTAAGCAGTCCGGTAATGAGGGCGACAAACCCAAGGATAATCAGTAACAGGTTACCCTTGAAAACAAACAGACCCAGCAGTAGCAATACAATGCCTGCACCGATGCGTATTTTTTTGTCCTGTGCTCCAATATTAGCTTCCATGATCATAACTCCTTCATAATAAAGATGGTTGCACGATAGATGGAGCGTATATAAAAAAGGACTGAGTTTCCCGGATCTGGTTTAAAACCTGGCCAATGACTATGCCATTCGCTGTCTTGTCCAGACAAAACCTGAAATATTGCATCCTTTTCTCTTTCGCTCTTCTTTCATGTAACAGTCTCTTATATTTATAAAATATCGCATACTGAGTATAAGATAGGTTTTTCAAAATTTCTCAAATTTCAGCAACGTGGTAGCATAGCCCCAAAAGTTGCCACCTATAACCGGGAAAAGTATGCTATGAATGTACCCGAAGCTTTAAATAAAATATTACAAAAGCAAAACCTTAGTGCGAATGAAATGCACTCTGTGATGACAGATATTATGACGGGTGCAGCCACGCCCTCACAGATTGCCGGTTTTTTGATTGCGTTACGCATGAAGGGTGAAACAGTTGAAGAAATAACCGCAGCAACCCAAGTCATGCGGGAATTATCAACCAAAGTTGCGGTTAACTCCTCTTCTGCCGTTGATATCGTTGGCACCGGTGGAGATGGATCCAGTACATTTAACATCTCGACTGCCAGTATTTTTGTGACGGCGGCTGCTGGTGGAACAGTCGCCAAGCATGGAAACCGCTCGGTATCGAGCAAGTCCGGTGCTGCTGACTTGCTGGAAGCGGCTGGCGTTAATCTGGATATTGGGCCTGAACAGATTGCGGCTTGTATCAATGAACTGGGTGTTGGTTTTATCTTTGCCCAGAAACATCACAGTGCCATGAAGTATGCCATAGGCCCCCGTAGGGAAATGGGCGTGCGAACACTGTTTAATTTGCTTGGGCCGCTTACCAACCCGGCAGGCGCTCCCAATCAGGTATTGGGTGTTTTCAGTAAGAAATGGGTCACCCCGCTGGCCAGGGTACTCAGAGAGCTGGGTAGTCATCATGTCATGGTGGTGCATGCTGAAGATGGCATGGATGAGATCAGTATTGCATCGCCTACGTTTGTTGCCGAGCTGAAACAGGGTGACATTCGTGAGTACAGGTTGAAACCGGAAGATGTCGGCTTGCAAACCCAGGCTCTGGATGGGCTCAAGGTCAATTCTGCCGAGGAGAGTTTGCAGGTTGTCCAGGATGTTTTTGCCAATAAGCCGGGAGCTGCCAGGGATATTGTTGCTCTCAATGCAGGTGCAGCTATTTATGTGGCGGGTCTTGCGGATTCGCACAAGGCAGGTGTGCAGCGCGCACTGGAAGTGATAGCCAGCGGTGCCGCCCAGGCGAAGTTCGAAGCACTGAGAGAAAAAACCCGGGCATAAGGGTTTAATGCCACCAATCAAGTTTAGTTATTGCGAGTCAATATTGTGATTAATCATCCCGTAACACCACCGGACATCCTTAAAAAAATTCTGCAAACCAAGCAGCATGAAATCGCCCGGCGTTCGGTCAAAAGACCTTTATCAGCAATTAAGGAAGCTGCTGAACAGGCTTCAACGGTACGCCCGTTTGTCGCTGCTCTGAGGAGAACGATCGCCACGGATAACCCGGCTGTTATTGCAGAAATCAAAAAAGCTTCACCGAGTAAAGGGGTGATACGGGAGCATTTTATCCCCGCAGAAATAGCACAAAGCTATGCATCGGGGGGAGCCAGCTGTTTGTCAGTACTCACCGACAAGGACTATTTTCAGGGCAGTGAAGCCTACTTGCAAAGTGCCCGTAAGGCCTGTTCTTTACCGGTGCTGCGTAAAGACTTTACGGTTGACCCTTATCAGGTCTATGAAGCCCGTGCGATTAATGCAGATTGTATTTTACTGATTGTTTCGGCGTTGCAAGATACACAAATGGCAGAGCTGCTTGCCCTGACGCATGAGCTGGGTATGGATGCCCTCATCGAAGTACATGACGAGCAGGAGCTGGAAAGAGCCTTGCAACTGGATGCTCCGTTATTGGGGATCAACAATCGCAATTTGCGGACGTTTGAAACGGATCTTGATACCACGTTGCGAATGCTTGAAGGCATTCCGGCGGATCGCCTGATAGTGACAGAAAGTGGTATTCATAGTACTGAAGATGTGCAGCGAATGCGGGATCATCAGGTACACGCTTTTCTTGTTGGTGAAGCATTTATGCGTGCCAACAATCCTGGAAATGAACTACAAGAGCTATTTTTTAACGAATGATTACTTTACTTGCGACCAGTGCTATTGCCCATCCCGACATTGACCCTGTTGCCATCAAGCTGGGGCCGCTTGCGGTGCACTGGTATGGCATCATGTATGTGGTGGGTTTTCTGGCATTTCTGTTTTTGGGGAAAATGCGTGCACGTCGGGCAGGGAGCCCGGTCACACCTGCCCAGGTCGATGACATGATGTTCTATGGTGCACTTGGAGTGGTGCTGGGCGGCCGGTTGGGGTATGTACTGTTCTACAACTTTGACAAGTTTCTGCAAGATCCCGTCATACTGTTTAAAATCACCCAGGGAGGGATGAGTTTTCATGGTGGCTTGTTGGGCGTTACGCTGGTGGCCTGGCTACTGTCACGAAAATACAAAATCAAACTGCTGGAAATAGCGGATTTTATTGCTCCGCTGATTCCTGTTGGGCTGGGAGCAGGTCGCTTCGCCAACTTCCTGAATCAGGAGCTTTGGGGGAAGCCGACGGATATTCCCTGGGCTGTGATTTTCCCCAAAAGTGGAGACGGTATTGGCCGGCACCCTTCACAGCTGTATGAGATGATGCTGGAGGGCGTAGTGTTGTTTCTGATACTGTGGATCTATTCCAGAAAGCCTCGACCAGCAGGGCGGTTGTCTGGAATGTTCTTGCTGTTTTATGGCCTGTTTCGTGCCTTCGTCGAATTTTATCGTTTGCCTGACCAGCATATAGGTTACCTGGCATTGGGCTGGGTGACTAAAGGACAGTTGCTATCCTTGCCCATGATTGTGCTGGGCCTGATATTGATTGGCTACTCTTTCCGGCAGGGGGGGGCAGGCAAACAGGGAGCTACATAATGGAGCAATATTTGCAATTGATGCGTCATGTCCGGGAGCAGGGTATCTTAAAAGAAGATCGTACCGGTACCGGTACAATGTCGGTTTTTGGGTATCAGATGCGCTTTAACCTGCAAGAGGGTTTTCCGTTAGTGACAACGAAAAAATGCCACCTGCGGTCAATTATCCATGAGCTGCTGTGGTTCCTGAAAGGTGATACTAATATTGCCTACCTGAAAGAAAATAATGTCCGTATCTGGGATGAATGGGCCGATGAAAAGGGTGATCTGGGGCCGGTTTATGGCTACCAGTGGCGTACCTGGCCAACACCGGATGGACGGCATATTGACCAGATTACCCAGGTGGTTGAGCAGCTGAAAACTAATCCGGATTCCCGGCGCATCATTGTGAGTGCCTGGAATGTCGCGGAGATAGAAAAGATGGCCTTGCCTCCCTGCCATGCCTTTTTCCAGTTTTATGTGGCGGGGGGAAGGCTGTCCTGCCAGCTTTACCAGCGGAGCGCCGATATTTTTCTGGGTGTGCCTTTTAATATTGCTTCCTATGCCCTGTTGACCCTGATGATGGCACAAGTTACCGGATTGCAGCCAGGCGATTTTGTGCATACTCTGGGTGATGCACATCTGTATTCCAATCACCTGCCACAGGCTGACTTGCAGTTAAGTCGTCAGCCCTATCCGTTACCCCGGATGCGGATTAATCCTGATGTTCAATCTATTTTTGATTTTCATTACGATGATTTTGAACTGCTGGATTACCAGTCCCATCCCCATATCAAAGGTAAGGTCGCAGTCTGAGCCCCACTTCTCATCCACTGTTGCAGGCGGTAGGGACGCTCAAGGGGGTAGGGTCGCAAATGGCTGAGCGCCTGGCA
>WFWY01000153.1 GCA_015490895.1 Thiotrichaceae bacterium
TTGCCTTCTTCTCCTGATCCAAGATCATAAAGTGGGTCTACGGTGCCGTTGTTGAGGGCGATTGCTTTCATAATGAAACTGCGAATTGCTGTTTCTTGCAGTTCGGGTATCAGGGTGTTCATCCATTTTGGATTTTCCGTGTTTAAGGCGATGCGGGCTTTGTTGAGTGAGTCCAGTACGCCGTGTTTTTTGGGATTCTTTTGCTCATCTGTGATTTGAGGTAACTCTATTTTTATTCCATCAATTATCTCTGCTACACGTACACCACTTTGGTATTCAGAATATCTGCGATTAATCCATTTTTTCATCTGCTGGTATTGTCGGCTATGGTTTTTCTTGAAATCTGCCAGTGTCCAGCCCGTGTACTCATCAAAGTATTTTTGATAGTTAAAATTACGCACACCAAAAGCCAGTTTGAAATACCGTTGCGGCATCTCTTGCCGATGATCCGTGGGTTGAATGGTCACTGGCTGGCTTTGTCCCGTTTTATGAACTTTGAGGTTATTGGCAACCACAGTTCCATAGTCATGCCCCGATCCTTTGGCAAATCCAAAAATATAAATCATGCCTTCATCAGCCATATTACCGCCAATGCGTACCGGATAGAGTCCAACTTCAGGTACGGGTCTGCCGGGTTGCTGATATAAGGTCACATTGTTTATTTCACAGCCTGTCAATACACCTGAGAGCGAGATGGCGTGTCCACCCGCCGTGCCAATGGTCACCTGGTTGATCTTCAGGTTTTTGCACATACCGTCACTTGAGAATATGCCTTGCAGAGCCGCTTTTGGGGCTACTATGTCGATGTTCTCGATAGTCACATCTTCCAGAATCGTGCCGCCCATCTGATCCAGCTGCTTGATGAGTTTGTCTTTACCCTTTGCATCTTTACCTTTGCGGTATTTAGGGGGCGGGATGAGTTGTATGCCGTCACGGTGTGCGGTCTCAATATCAACGCGCTGGTCTTTAATGTTTAGCTTGCTGACGGTTACGTTGTTTCGCCAGATACGCAACGCATCGGTTTGATTACCGGTAAGCGCTATCGACTTGTTGGAAAAGCTTTGCGGGCAATCCGCTGTTTTGCCATCTGTTTCGCATAGCCTGGCACAGGTTTCAGTATCAATGATGTAACGATAGTCGTTTTGTTTATTATCAGGTGCTTTAAACACATCATTGTCAGCTTTTAGTTGCTGTAATTTGGCACTCATTTCCTGAAAGGTTGTTACGCCATTATTGAAAGCCGATACGAATTGTTGGTGATATTTTTTACGTTGCTGGATGTCTGCGGTATTGGGGGTGGGTTTGTTCTCCAGTTCGCGAATGGTCGCTTGCATGGGGTTGTTGTTGGGGTCAACCGGAGTAAGATACTGATTTATATTCGCCTTTATTTTGTCGATTTTCTGTTGTTTTGATAGGCCTTTATTAAAGCCAAGCAGATAAGGTCCGTTATTAATAATGGCTTCTTTAGCTTGATTCAATAGCAGGGAATATTCGGCGAAAAGGGTATGACGTTCAGTTGAAGTTTGCGGCATAGTTCACTCTAGTAGTTATATCCCCAACACAGGGGAGATGGTTTATAAGGTGTGATCCAGAGCCGCTCAAAGTGTTCTTAATGTTAGGTATAACAATAAGATAGATCAATTGCGTATAAAATATACAAGGGGGGGGAATTGTTTGTCAAGGATTTTATGTTAATATTTTATTCAGTTTGAAAAGCCTGATGTCAGAGGCTAGTTTCACTAAAATTAACCCCAATTACTAAAAGGATTCCCCATGACGACTGATAAAACCCCCATGTTCCACAAAGCGATGGTTATGCTCATGACTGGCTTACTTGGCTTTTTTCTAGCAGGTTGTAAAACACTACCTGTTGAAAAGAGTTCTTCTGCACCGGAAGGGGAAAATATGATGGCTTTTGTCGAGCCAAAAAAGGTGAGTGCAGCGACTTTTGCAGACTTGAAAACAGGGTTTGTTGGTACATTAAGTCAATTTGGTGACAAGGATTATCGGCGTGATAGAAAACTCATTATTTCCAAAGCCCCCTGGCTTAAAAAAACTATTCTGTCACATGAAAAGAAAACGCCCACCCTTCATACATTGCGACCCGAATTACTACAATCTTGCCAGTTTATTGGCGTGAGAATTGAACTGGATGAACGTATTGAAACCGCTGAGTGGTTGGTTACCACTCAAGGGAAGGAAGCTTGTCAGCCAACTAATGAAGTACAACCTCAAAGCTATTGGTTAATAATGCACAAGCCTAAACAACAGCCAGTAGTCATCGCATCAGGAAGAGCCAAGTCATTTCAGTTATGGAGAAAGGGGAAGGGCGAGGCGTTGAAACGCTTTGAGGTCAATAAGTACAATCGGGTGAAGGGTGTTGAGATTTTGTGTTATCAGGAATACCAAAGCGTTGGTAATAAATATGTTCCAGGGGATAAAAGAACAGAAGGGTATGTTGCTTCATTTCCTGATTATGTAAAGGTGTGGCAGCGTGTGGATGAGCAGAAATATCAGTGTCGTCCGTAAGATATTAAGGAGACTCTGAACAAGTAATAGAGGTTTCATTGGTTCTCCTTCGGTAGTTATCGTTTGGGAGGCAGTTGTCGTTGAGGCATATCCTGAAAGTCCAGTTTTCTGCCATTGCCCAGGCTGGCGCCACTACCACCAGCGTGTTCATCATAGAGTAGTCCCATCTGGCTTCTACCCTGGGCAACCCGTTGTTTGGTTTCAAAAAGTTTTTTATGTAGTGCCCGGCTATAGGGCAGTACATAGGCACGGGGGGTCTGCCCGGCAGGTATGATTCCTCCGCGACTATTCTCTCCTGATACTGATTTTTCCGGTTTTACTAACGGCCTGACCCAGAGGTGAATATTCCCCGTTACTCCTTTGAGTGGATCCGGTTCAACAATATCAGCACTTAGCAATTCAAATTGCAACGGCAGCGTTTGAGGAGAGGGCCAGCCTCTGTTTTCCTGCAAGCCCATCCAGTGCAAAAAATAGAGGAGAGGCAAAAGTGCGGTTAGCAGCAACTTGAATGCCGTTCCGGGGCGACGGTCAAGCCATAGCCAGACGAGTAGCGCAAGTGGCAAGACATAGCTGATACTTAGCAGGACATCCTGATTCATTCCGGAATAACCGCTGGTATGTGATCCAGGTTATACGGGGTGAGTGTGGCCGGCAGCTTGTTAATATCATGCACACTGCCGTCATCACTAACGGTAAAGCGTACCGCAGTGATTTCCTGATCCTGCCTGTCCAGTGTCAGGGTTTCCCTGAACACGGTTTCATAGTTGGGATTAATGCGGTCAATCCGCAAATCAACCGCGACAGGTTCGCGGGAGTGCCGGGTGTAGTAATACAGGTTAACAATATATTCTCCGGGGTAGCGATTGCGGATGGTAATGATTTCCTGGTTAATGGGGTGTACTTCCTTTTGGCCATTAATAACCAGCGTATCATTGAGCTCTCCGCGGTCATCCCGCTCCAGGTGTAACCAGCCTGCTTCTTTGGCGACATAGGAAACAGTATGCCCTGTGGGGGCACGCATCCACAGGTCAATATCATCTTGCAGATTTTGCGGCCAGGTGGCCGAGATAATATATTCTGCCTGTTTCTCCACACTGGCACGATCTGCTTTTGGGTTAATAAACAGCAGGCTCACCAGGAATAAAAAGCTGAACCCCATCAGGGTATTAAACAGCAGGTCAATAAAAGGATCAACCGCTGGCCGGTGGCGCTGGGCTTTAAACAGGCTGGCCATGCTGTGTCTCTACGCCAAGTTTAATAATCTGGCTGACCAGCCTGTCCGCACAACGGTCTAACCACTGGCACTGGATGCCAACTAACAACGCCGTTCCCAGCCCGGTTAGTGTCGTATAGAGTGCCACCTGCATGCCACTTCCCATGGTGGCCAGAAGTTGCTGAAGTGCAGTGACATCAGCTTCCTTCAGTTCATAAACAGAACCCAGCATCAGCACAAAACCAATCACGGTACCAATTAACCCCAGGCGCATTAACAGGTCGGACAAAAACCAGCCGGAAGTATGCCCCCGATGCACCTGCTCCACCAACCTTGCCAGAAGTGACTCGTTTTCAATGCCTGTCTGCTGGCGACTGCATTGCAATAACTGCCTGTGTTCCTGCGCCCAGCTCGCGGCTAGTTGCGTGTTTTTTTCTGACTGAAGAAGCTGCCAGGTTAGCTTGCGCTGCTTTGCCAGTTGCCATGCTGCCAGCCCCAGATACAGGGTAACAGCAACAAACAGCACCAGAATAAAGGAAGACAGGTAGGTCACATCTTTTACGAGCAGGTGCTGCAAGAGTTGCAAGTCCCAAAGCAGATAAAAACCGAACAGGATTATACCTGCCATCAGTAGCCAGCCGTAAAAAGGGTCATAAGCATCACGTTTCATATTATTGATCTGCCTCCCTGGAAGCGGGAATGGAAGTGGAAGAGACAGGTGGCGTGTCCCGCCGATTATTACGCACCTGTATCTGCCTTGCAATGATCGCTGCTATTAAGGTAGCGTGGAAGAAGGCATCTTCCTGTAATGCCAGCGGTAACTGCCTACCAACTTCTTCTGCTTTGGCATACAGGGCTGAATCCGGATTCAGTGTTGATAATGCCCATGCCAACGATAACCAGATCGCCGATGGCGAAGGTAGTTGTGTATCCGTTAGCGCCTTGCTTCTGGTCGTGGAAAACAAACCATAGGGTGACGGTCGCTGCCAATATCCATCACTGTAGAACTGCTCATAGGCCCGCAACAATAATGCCTCAGCCACTGTTAAAGCCTGTTCACTGGCACTGATTTGCCACCAGTCCAGCAATCCTCCTGCAACATAAACCAGGTTACTTAACGCAATTTCACCTGCCTGGTCTTGTGGTGCAACCATCAAGATTTCCAGCTGCTCCTTTTCAACCTGTGTCAGGAGCTTTTTTGCCAGTGCATTCGCTTCACCTGCCAGTGTTCTGGAGTGGGGAGCTGCATACGCCAGCGCAGAGAGTACCAGCCCATGCCAGGGCAACAGCTTTTTAGTATCCCGAGAGCGGGGACGTTGTTCCCGGTGTTTAAGTAACAGAGTCCTGATTGCTTCCTGCTTTTTTCCTGTCAGGCGAGGCAAAAGCATATGTTTGTTGTCAGACAGGTTTTTTACCTGTTGCGGCCACTCCTTGCCCAGCAGTTTTTTTAGCTCCCGCGTACTCCAGTAATAGTAACCACCTGCTTGTCCATCCTGCTTGCCAGACACGGCGGATAATGACGCATCATACAGACCATGCTGTCCCTTGAATTGCTGAACCATGTGCTGTAATGCCTGTATGCCGGTATCCCTGTAGTCCGGGCGCTTAAAGGTTTGCCCTGCTCTTATATACAACTTGCCAAGCAATGCCTGGGTATAGAGCATTTGTTCAAAGTGCGGTGCACTCCAGTCACGGTTTCCCGCATACCGGAAGAAGCCACCGGCAAGCTGATCACGCAATGCGCCTTGTTGCATATTATCCAGCGTCAGCTCCAGAAAGCTTTTTAGTGCCTTGTCTGGTTTGAGTGTGTAGATATCCAGTAGTGCATTTAATTGCGGTACGTTGGGAAACTTTTCTTTATCTCCAAAGCCGCCCTGCTTATCATCAGAAGTTGTACTGATTTGCTGTAAAAAACCCTCAAGTAAACGCCGATAGTCCGGATTTTCCAGTGGCCGATTTTGTTGCCGGGCTTTTTGCTCACGTATTTCACTGGCCTCCCCTGCCAGTTTGATGATAGCAGCAGGGTCTGTTTGCCAGTGTTTAAGAAACTGTTGCAAGCTATGGCGCATGGCTTTCGGGCGCATGTAAGAGAAGCCCGCAACAGGGTATCCCTGAGGTGTCAAAATAACCGTTAACGGCCAGCCACCAAAACCACGTTGCGCTTCCATAAAGGTTTGCAGCTTTTGATCAATCGCAGGCTCCAGCTCCCGGTCAATCAGAACAGGTATAAAGTTGTCGTTGACAAGTTGCGCCAGTGCACTATCACTAAAGGTATCCACTTTCATGCGATAGCACCAGTAGCAGGACTGATAGCCACTGGAAATCAAAATGGGTCGATTATGTTTGCTGGCTTTTTTAAGCAGGTTGACCGAGATCACCTGCCACTGAACAGGGTCTGTCGCGTGATCTCGCAGATAGGGGGAAGGGTGTTGTTGCAATGCCGTTTTGGCATAGCCATGAGGAAACAGGGAGCAAGCAAGTACTATTAGCAACAGGGAAGGGAAAATAGCCCGTCTCTCCATGGAGAAACCTCTGATTAAGGCAGGCAGATTTTCCCGGTGGATAGAAGGGTTCGGTTCTCGCTTAAAAATAACATTCATCCTCACTCTATTGGAGAGGAGGCGTTTCATAATTCCAGCTGCAAGAAAACCGCTCATGATGGGATTAGAAATTCCTCAGTACCACCAGCACCTGATCATTCAATACGAACTCATTATACTTATCATACAACCTCATCTCCGGAACGGGCTGCACTTTGCTTGATCAGTTCAATAAACTGCTGAAAATTATTTTTCGGTTGTGTGCGTATCAAGCCAATAAAGTTATCCATATCAAAGTTAGTATAATAAGTGCCCGGCTTGGTTTTCGCCTGGCGGTTGTCCTTGATGGCAACATTGCCCTGTGTACCCGCCACAACATTGCCGTATTGGTAAGATGAACCCGCAGCAAAATCCGTCACATAGATATTGGTTCCCCCTCCCAGTCGCAAGGGCAGTAACTCCACTTCTGTCTGGCTGCCATCGTCATTACGTAAATCCACCGTTCCTGACAGATACCCCAGGATAGTGATACCGTGTTTGCTTTGTGTATCCACACGTATATTTTCAAAATGAAGGTTCTCATAAGCGCCATCGCTGGAAAAAATACCCTGCAAGGAACCCGGTGAATGTATGCTGATATCCTTTAAGGTAACCGCTTTGAGCCGGGCGCCTGCATACTGGCTCCAGCTTCTGGATATACTGCGATCTTGTGGAATGAGCTGGAAGGCATCACGGTGCGCGACGTCTTTAAAGGAAGGCAGGATCCGGTTTGCAGGGTTACCATTAAAGTCATTTATCATTTTAACGATGGTGTCAAACTCGGGCACAAATTCGGTATCAAAAATTGCATCTTTCACTGTATAGCCCTGCAACAGGATATTGGAAGTACTAATGTTCATCGCATCCAGTATAAAAGGCTGATTGATCACCGACCCTGCAGCTGGTGGGGTCGCATTGCCAATAATCCGGTACAGCGGCCAGGGCCTGCCATTTCTGTTAGGCAGGTTTCTGAAGCGGGGATCTTTCAATAGCTCCTTGAAAATAGCATTGTGGGCAATATCAATACGTCGCCCGCTATTGCTCTCCCGAAAAGTAATCGCAATCTGTTTGATGACCACGGGAATTTGAGCATTACCTGCTGGAGGCGTTGCCGCCGGTGGAGGCTCCGTCCCACTACTGCTAGCACTACCGCCGGTGCCACTACCCCCGGTCGATGCCCGGTTCTGTTCACGCAGGCGCTGTAACTCAGCCAGTTGGCTCTGCACTATCTTTTCGTATTTTTTCACACCTGCCGCATTGCCCGCTTGCCGGTGTCGTTCCAGAATACGCCGATCCCGCTTAATTTCATTTAATAGTACCCGCACCCTGCGGTTATGGCTGGTTGCTGTAGCCCTGTCTGGCTGGGGTGGCGCGGGTTGCCTCCCCTGCAACCTGGCCAGTTTCTGCTGTTTGTTACGGAGAATATTTTCGTATTTCCTGACGCCCGGGATATTGCTATTGGCTTTGTGGATTTCCAGAATGCGTCGATCACGTGCTATCTCGTTCATCAATACCGTGATTTTCTTCTGAATACGCGGCGGTAACGCTGCCCCCAGTGTACGCACGGTTACCAGCGGATGCTGTTGCAGTTGCTTGCGTTCAATATTCAGCGCCTGTATTTTTTCCAGGTATTGACGCTCCTGACGCCACTTTTGTTGCCGGTTGGCAGTACGAGCTCTATTTTTGTACTTTTTAATTTCTCGTCCGATCTGGTTGATTCGTTCTCTGGTATTCATAGTGTACTGGCCTCGCATGCCCAAAAAAGTTAGTGGGTGGTAAAACCTGAATCCGTGAATTCACTACGGCGCAGAGACAAGATCGAGCTGTTGATCAACACTTCCAATCCTCGTATCCAGGTGGTTCAGTTTTCAAATACCTTTATTAATAGTGAACTATTTATGAATCAACTATAACATATTAATAAAAAAGATAGTGATTGAGCGTTTGGATCTAGTACAGTAATCGTCATTGCCGATTACTGTACTGGGAGCCTGTCCGAGAACTAGCTCTCTAACAATACGACCACTGCATATAGTTCTTTTTTTAAATATAAAAACCACTATATATTGATTAAAATTTTAAAAAACTTAGTTATCGAACAGCAACCTGGGCGCTTATCCAGGAAGCGTGCTCTTGCAGCACAACCTTGATCAGAAGCTCCTTATAAAAATTGCCTTTTGAAACGCCAGGAGTGCCAGATTCTTTCGCCAAGCAATAGTGCCAGGATCGCCATATAAATGAAAGGCTCTCGCACATCCGCCTTAACCAGCCACCAGAAGTGCAGTACACCCAACAGGGCAATCAGGTAAATCAGCTTATGTAGTTTCAGCCAGTTCTTCCCCAGCCGGCGGATCATGGCATTGGTGGAAGTCACTGCCAGAGGAATGAGCAGCACGAACGCCAGCATGCCGACAGTGATAAAGGGACGTTTGAGAATATCAGCAAGAATTTCTTCCCACCAGAAAAACTGATCCAGCCAAAGATAGGTAAACAGATGTAACGTGGCATAGAAAAAGGCATATAAGCCTAACATGCGTCGCAAACGAATGAGCTGTCCCCAGCCCATCCAGCGCCGCAAGGTAGAAATAGATAGCGTGATCAATAAAAAACGCAAGGTCCAGTCACCCGTTTGATGGGTAATGGTTTCTATCGGGTTAGCACCCAGATTATCCTGCCAGGCATTCCAGCCCAGCAAGATCCCTGGCAACAGGGCCAACAGAAAAACAAACGGTTTAAACAGTTTGCCAAAATAAGGCTCGGGTATTTTCATGGCGTTTGGAAAAGTCTGGTACGGGTTTTCCTGATGATGGTTTCCAGTATCTAGTAATTCTTCTTTAAATCCAGCCCTTTATACAAAACTGCGACCTCATCTGCATAGCCATTAAGAAATAATGTTTTGCGCTTGCGGAATTCACCAATACGACGTTCACGTTTTTGGGACCACCTGGGATGATCCACCTCAGGGTTTACGTTGGAATAAAAGCCATACTCGACTGCATTGGCTTTTTGCCAGGAGGTAATAGGTTGTTCTTCAAGAAAATGTATTTTGACAATGCTTTTGATGCTCTTGAAACCATATTTCCAGGGCACCACCAGGCGTAGTGGAGCGCCATTTTGATTTAACAGGTCTTTTCCGTACAGGCCGGTAGCCAACAGGGTCAACGGGTGCATGGCTTCATCCATTCGTAAGCCTTCCACATAGGGCCACTCCAGCACACTACGCTTTTGCCCCGGCATTTGCTTGGGGTCATACAGGGTTTCGAAGTACACGTATTTTGCCCTGCTCGTAGGTTCAAATCGTGTGAGTAATTTTCCCAGTTCAAAGCCCTGCCAGGGGATGACCATAGACCAGCCTTCTACACAGCGAAAACGGTAGATGCGCTCTTCGGTCTGCATCGGTTTGAGCAGATCTTCCAGAGCAAAGGTTCCAGGTTTGCTACATTCTCCATCAACATGAATCGACCAGGGTGAGGTTTTTAAGGTATGGGCATATTTGGCCGGGTCAGATTTTCCCGTACCAAATTCATAAAAATTGTTGTAGCTTGTAATATCCTTGTAGCGGGTCAGTTCACTTTTAAGGTCAGGCTTCCCCGCTTTGGCTGACAAGATACCGGGTGCCAGAGTGCTGCCCAGCAAGATGGAACCTGCACCCATGGTTTTAATGAAGCTTCTTCGCGCTTTGTATAGGCTTTCATCGGTGACATGATGATCGGTTAATGTTGGTTTTTTTTTGAGAATCATGACTGCCCTCTTTATCATTCATCGTATTATTCGTGCTGCACACCAGCCGTTTATACCGGCTTATCCGCCCTGCTCTTCTGCTTTCCTCGTACCGATAATAATACCGGCATGATGCAGTTTGAGCAGGATGCGATATCCCGTGTGCAAGGCTTCTTCCGGGTCTGGATGCTGCATTTCCTCTGCTAACTGACTCAGCAACTGATTGCCCGTTCTGGGTGTCTCATCCTGTAGCAACTCCATAATACGTGCTGTTACAGGGTCGGCACCAAAGTACTCAACATCGCCGTTATCATCCCGATAGATAATGACAAAGCTAGGATGCTCAGGTTGCTCAACAGGTCGATAGTCGGCACTAATTTCATGTACGGGCCAGGCATAGGCCAGGCAAAAAGCCGTTGGCGACAAGACCGGGGGCGACTTGTGCATATCACCGTGGGGATCTACCTGATCCCAGTCTGGCTCATCCTGATCAACCATTAAGGCAACTTCTGCCCATTCAAAATGAGCCAGATCAAATAAATAGACCGGGTCGTCTTCTGTTGCTGTATGCTCATTTTGCAAATACAGTACAAACTCTTGAGAGATATCGATAAAATAAGGGCTCTGACTGCGATGTGCTGAGAAAAAAGCACGCGCCAGACGCTCCCAGGCAGCCTCCTGGTAATGGCTACGCAAAACAGGAAAACTATTTTCCAGAAAACCATTGACGTTATTAAAAAACAGCTCCCGGTAGATCGCCATACGGCGGTCTTCAATACCTTCAGGGGCAGCCACATTGGCCGGATCCCGAATATGTGCCGTAAATTCAAACTGCTTGCGTTGAAATTCGGCTAGTGACGGTGTCTCCTGATTAGCCATGGGTGCCCGTCACCTTGACTGTTTCATATTTTGACTGACAGGTTCGTACCCGTTCAACTTCCTGCATCAGGACATCTAGCGGCGGGATATTAAAGTCGCGTTCTACCAGTGTCGGAAAAACGCCAAAATGCTGGTAGGCCACATCCAGCAAGTCCCAGACAGGCTCTATAATATCAGCACCGTGCGTATCAATAATCAGATCTTCCGCTTCATTATAGTGCCCGGCTATATGTGCATAGACAATGCGTTCACCCGGTAATTGCTTCATAAACTCAACGGGGTCATAACGATGATTGACCGAATTGACATAGATATTATTGATATCAATATGCAGATGGCAATCTGCCTCTTCCAGTACCGCATTGAGAAATTCAATCTCACTTAGCTCCGTGGATGGCATCGCATAGAACGAAACATTTTCCATGGCAATACGTTGTTCCAGAATATCCTGTACCGTGCGTATACGATCTGCCACATAGTGCACCGCCTCTTCGGTAAAGGGGATGGGCAACAAGTCGTACAAATGCCCATCATCAGAACAATAACTCAGATGCTCACTATAGCAACGTATGTTATGTGCTTTTATAAACTGCCCGACCTGCTTGACAAAGTCGGTATCCAGTGGTGTTGGCCCCCCAATGGAAAGCGATAAACCGTGGGTAACAAAAGGGACTTTTTCTGTGAATGCCTTAAGGCGTCGGGTCAATGACTTTCCCATAGGAATCCAGTTTTCAGGTGCCACTTCCATAAAGTCAATATTCGCGGGCAGGCCTTTCTCAAGTTCTTCCATGAGCTGCCCTCTACGCAGCCCAAGACCAGCACCACTAACTGGATATGCATTCATACCATTTTCCTATCGTCTAAAGTATTTATGAATATAGTAATCAAGGCTTAGGTATTTGCCTGATCCAATAAAGAATAGCACTAATAACATAATGAAATAAGTGACTGCCCATTCAATACCGTTGTTACTGATCACAAAATTCCCATTTTCTGTGAGCCATTCATAATTACCGTTTTCTTTTAAAATAGCTTTGGCGGCCTGCAAGCGCTCAAGTGTGCCATCAATATCCGCAGGAGCCCATGGAGACATTTTATCGGCCACCGCCTGCCAACCATTCTCCCAGTGCACAGAGAACATGGCAACCAGCATGGTAATCATCAGGGGAATACTGATCCAACGAACTGCCAGGCCCAAAAACAGCAGTACCGCTCCAATGACTTCTGTGCCGGTAGCCAACGCCGCCATCAGAGTAGGAAAGGGTAAACCC
>WFWY01000154.1 GCA_015490895.1 Thiotrichaceae bacterium
AGCAATAGTCATTCTATGGGTCACTTTTATAGCGAAAAATGGCGATATTTCAGCCTCAGGAAAACGATTGGGACTTGATCAGAGTCTCCTTAAGGAAGCCCTGATTAAGTCATTAATACTATAATTGTATTTTTTGTAAGCAATTTTTTGAAAAATTACTCATAGTTGCTCTTACTTTCCTTAGTAATATTGACTTTTAATTCATAAATACTGCCTTTTTACAGACAGTAGACGGTTTTATCCCATGAGCTGTTTCCGTTGCATGTATAAATTCGCTAATCCGAGTAACGTCATAACCTGCACTCGATTCTTTTCAAGTCCTTTATAACGGGTTTTGCGATAACCAAATTGACATTTGATGACTCTAAAGCAATGTTCAACGCGTGCCCTCACGCTCGAGTTTTTCCGATTGTTCTTTTTTTGTTTATTGCTCAAATTAATTCTTTTCTTTTTTGTATGACCAGGCAGGCGTTTTTCATTCACTTTCCACGTAATACCCAGGTCACGTGCGCCTCGTTTGTAACTGTCACTGCTATAACCTGCATCGGCGAAAACAACCTCATCTTCTTCTCGAAGGAGATTAGGCATCTCGTCTATATCTGCAACATTTGCGGAGGTTACCGTTGCACTATGAATAACATTAGAGTTTACATCGCTACCGATATGTATCTTCATACCAAAGTGGTATTGGTTATTTTTACGCGTAGAACGCATTTCTGGGTCACGTTTACCGCTCTTGTTCTTTGTTGATGAGGGCGCTTGTACGATGGTTGCATCAATCATACTTCCTTTTGATACAGCGATGCCTTGTGAAACTAAATAGGCATTGATGTCATCAAAAAGTGCACTGCTAAGGTTATGTTTTTCAATCAGGCGGCGAAACTTTAAAATGGTACTTTCATCGGGTATCGCATCTTCAATCAGCTCAAGCCCTGCAAAATTTCTCATACTATCCATATCATAGAGCGACTCTTCTGCTGCTTGATCACCTAATGCGTACCATTGTTGCAAGAAGTAGATGCGTAACATGGTTTCCATAGGCATCGGTGGACGACCATTGCCTGCCTTAGGATAGTGAGGCTCTATTATTTTTAGTAGTCGATCCCAGGGGATAATCTGATTCATTTCATTGAGGAAGCGTTCACGTTTTGTGGTGACTTTCTTATTTTCGTAGGTAAGACTAGCAAAGCTTCTTTGTTTCATTTTTGAGATCCATTTTTTGACGCGTTTATTTTCTCATGAATCGTGGACTTAATCAGGATTTCCTTAAGGAGACCCTGATCAAGTCTGAATGAAATCTCTCGAATAATAGAATTGTTCAGAGGTTCCTTATCAAACCCTTGAAGACCATATCATCATAGCCAACAATGCCGATAATTTTTCCACTTTCATCACTGACAGGTGCCGAATGCAAGCCAAAATTTTGAAACAGCCGGGCACAATAACGCACATCCATGGTATCCCGAACACAGATTGCGGGCTTGGACATAACTTCATAAATATTGATTCGCTCCGGGCTTTTGTCATGTGCAATGACTTTTTCAGCAATATCCGCCATACAGACGATACCATATTCGTCGTCTTCATGACGCTTATCAACAATCAATACGCGAGTGCAACATTCGCGCATTTTTTTTAACCCTTCATGCAACGTATCTCTTCCATTGACCAGCATTACTTCTGTATTCATGACATCTTTTACACGTACTATGTCTGTCATAGTTTTTCCTCAATAACCTCAGACAGTACTTCTACTTGCCGGGTGACACCCACCGCATCTTCAACGTCCAGCTGAAAAGCAATACCAGCACCGCTGGAGGTATCAAACTCGGCAACCTTTTCTACAACCTCGAGTACATCACGGCTCAGGTGCTTTTCTACCAGAAACAGAATCATATCCCTGGGTGACTCCAGCTGCAAACCAAAAAAGGTCGTTGCCCCTTCCAGACCTTCGCCTCTAGCATTGTTAATAACGGTAGCTCCTGTTGCACCGGCTTCTTTTGCCGCATGAATAACATCGTCTGTTTTTTCATCATTCACCAGCGCGATTAATAACTTAAAGTGCATGATTATGCCTCCTAACACTTTGCTCGTTTTCCGATACCGGGTCAGCAGGCTGCGGTGCTTTGCCTGTTTTCGCCTCTTTGCCTGGAGCTGACTCAGCCCTGGATTTTTTCGCAATCTTACGCACTTTATATTCCGACAGCTTGGCATAGGCCAGCACACTCATAATCGGAAACAGACTGGCAAAGGCAATCAATCCAAAACCATCTATCAGCACATTACGCCCCGGAACCGTTTCTGCAAGCCCCAGGCCTAATGCCGCCACCAGAGGGACTGTCACTGTAGATGTCGTCACGCCACCTGAGTCATAAGCCAGGGCAATAATCATTTTCGATGATACCAGAGTCTGTATCACAACAATGGCATAACCTGCTGCAATGAAATAGTGTAATGGATAACCGGTAATAATACGCCATGCACCTAGCGAGATGCCAATCGCCACACCAATTGCAACCGCAACACGCAACCCCCAGATACTGACTGTCCCCCCAGAGACCTGAGAGGCCTTGATCGCAACTGCCATCAGTGAAGGTTCTGCAATTGTGGTACTAAAACCTATTGCAAAGGAGAAAACCAACACCCAATAATAATCGGACCAGTGTGTAATATCTGGTATTTCAGATAAACCCTGATAAATAAACGATGGATCCGTTAGTTGCTCGGCCATTAAGCGCCCTAGCGGGAATAGTGCTTCCTCCAGACCCTGCAAAAAAAAGGTCAACCCCAAAAGAACATAAAAAAAGCCAATGATAACCTTGCGAAAGTTTGGTAAGGGCTTTCGAATCACCAGAAACTGAAAACCGAATAATACGGCCACAATCGGTAGTACATCTCGCATGGTTCCCCAAAGGGCATGGAGAAAATCAATCAACCATACCTGCATCAGATCACCATCCCGTAAATCATGACAAAAAGGATAGGTAACAGGGATGCGAATGCAATTAAACCAAACCCGTCGATCATGGGGTTGCGTCCCTTGATATTCGTAGCAAGACCTACCCCCAGGGCTGTCACCAGAGGTACTGTAATCGTCGAAGTTGTTACGCCACCGGAATCATAGGCGATACCAATAATAAAATCAGGTGCAAAAAAGGTCAGCAAAACAACGGCAACATACCCGCTGATAATGATATAGTGTAAGGGCCAACCTCTTAAGATACGTAGCACACCC
Organism: Thiotrichaceae bacterium; assembly: GCA_015490895.1. GTDB lineage: Bacteria > Pseudomonadota > Gammaproteobacteria > Thiotrichales > Thiotrichaceae > HyVt-477. Next base: position 3,236 of record WFWY01000154.1, read on the forward strand.
AGCACAATAGCCAGGCCGACGGACATGGCAACCGTTACCCGCAACCCCAGAGAGTAGCTACTCCTGGCTGCCTCACTGGCTTGTATAACATGACCTCCTGCTGCAATGGTTGCCGCCTCATCAGCTACCGCAATCAATGCAGGCTCTGCAATCGTGGTACCAAATCCCAGCGCGAAGGCAAATAACAGTAGCCACAACACGCTACCTTTTTTGGCAAAGGCTTTTGCCATACTTTCACCAATAGGAAATAACCCCATTTCCAGCCCATAAATAAAAAAAGTGAGCCCCAGAATGACCAGAAAAGTTCCACTCAGCAAACCAAACAGATCCGGCACCGGTTGCTTCAGTACGAATAATTGAAAGAAAGCAATCACAAGGATGATAGGTAGTAAATCACGGATACTACCCAGCATGGAATGAAATAAAGCCTTGAGCCCCAGAAGCACAATAATTCCTTAGTATTTATATCAAGAGCATCTCTATCAATCCAGAACCAGCAAGCTGGATAATTATAGAGGTCACCCCTTCATTAATTATAAGTTGAATCAGTGGGCTTACTACAGAACAAGTATCAGATACCAATTAATACCAGATATTGAAAATACCCGCTTAATCTGGGGATGAAACCAGGGTGACTTTTAAACCCTATGCTAACCCCGTCTTTTATCTCCCGTTCTTTGCATTGAAGCCACGAATTCAGGCATACGTTCAGTGGTTGCTTAAGTGGTGTGAGAGCAAGAAAATCTTATCCGGTTACAAAAAAAGCCTGGCGAATACGCTGGCCTGCCAGTGGAAACCTGACAACTGTACACAAAGATAGGCGCCGCGCCTATTATATCTACATTTCTAAAAGGAGAAGATAAACTAGATCATGAGTAGAATAACGCACCTGATACATGCATTATTAGCCAATATAAGCCCACCATGAACCTGGCTGCGAACTAACAAAATATGGGAAAGCGAATATTTGTTAAAATAGGCTTCCAAGACACTTCACACCGTCCACAGAACCAGAAGTTGTTGTAAATTATAACAAATACTAACCGGCCTGTAAACAGGAACTATTGATTTAATTAACTGATTCTATTGACACAAGGTGCATGCTATAGCACTTGATTTATATCATACAAACGCTTGTATTCTGCCCTTGCATAACGATCCGTCATACCTGCAATAAAATCAATGACTGCCAGTGCTTTACCCTTTTCACCTTTGTCCTGCCGGTAAGCTTCTGCCAGTGCCTGGTGTTCCGGCGGAAGTAGTTTCAAATCTTCAATAAAAGCGGTATATAAACCCTCGATCACAAGTTGTGCCTTACGAGTCATGCGATAAACCTTGTGATGAAAATACAGGTTGTTACGCAAATAACGTTTTAATTGCAGATTGCTTTTCTGCACTGGCTGACTAAACTGGATCAATGTATGGGGGTGGTAGCGCACATCATCAATCGTTTGAACGCCAGCCTCCTGAATCAGAGAAGTACTGTTTTCCGTCAGATCAACAACTAGAAAACCAATCATTCTGCGGATTGTTTCATGAATGGCTTTGCGCCCGGTGAGCTCGGGATAATCCCACAGGACACGATCATAGGACGTTGCAAATAGTTCCACCTCACGCAAGCCTTCCACTGTTATCAGACCGGAACGTAAACCATCATCAATATCATGATTATTATATGCAATTTCATCCGCAATATTGGTGAGTTGTGCTTCCAGAGAAGGCTGGGTTTTATCCAGGAAACGCTGCCCTACCTGCCCCAGTTCTTTCGCATGAGACAAGCTACAGTGCTTTAAAATACCTTCCCGTGCTTCGAAAGTTAGATTCAGGCCCTGAAAGTCGGCATAGCTACTTTCCAGCCAGTCAACAACCCGCAGTGACTGTAAATTATGCTCAAATCCGCCGTATTTTTTGTTGCAGGCATTTAATGCATCTTGCCCTGCATGTCCAAACGGAGTATGCCCCAGGTCATGAGCAAGCGCTATCGCTTCAGTCAAATCTTCATCCAGCCCCATGGTTCTGGCAACTGCACGGGCGATTTGTGCGACCTCCAGAGAGTGAGTCAAGCGGGTTCGGTACAAATCTCCCTCGTGGTTGACAAAGACCTGTGTCTTGTATTCCAGGCGCCGGAAGCCACTGGAATGGATAATACGATCCCGATCCCGCTGGTATTCACTACGATAGGTAGGAGCTGACTCCGGGTAACGCCGCCCCATAGAGGCTTCCGGACTGGCAGCATAAGGCTGTTTCATCATTGGCCTGCCAGTAGACTCTGTAAAGCCTCGGGGTCAAACTCACTGGTCACTACTGCTTTTCCCAATGACTGCATCAATACCAGACGCATGACACCATCAAGTACTTTTTTATCCACTGCCATAATATTGTTAAATTGAGCTTGTGTCATTTTCTGTGGAGGCTCGACAGGCAACCCTGCTCGCTGCAGTATATCACGTGTATAGCGAACATCTTCCTCCGTGAGCCAGCCCATCCGTTCAGAAAGCTGTGCCGCCATCACCATACCCGCTGCAACGGCTTCCCCATGTAGCCAGTTTCCATACCCCATTGCCGTTTCGATGGCATGTCCAAACGTATGTCCCAGATTCAGTAACGCACGCACCCCGGACTCACGTTCATCCTCAGCCACAACTTCCGCCTTGATTTCACAGGAACGGTGAATCGCCTGTAGCAAGAGACCCTTGTCGCGTTGCATCAAGCCTGGCATCTGTCTATGCAACCAGTCCAGAAACTGCCGATCCCACAGTAAACCGTATTTAATCACCTCCGCCATGCCTGCTGAGTATTGCCGCTTGTCCAGTGTATCCAGTGTATCAATATCAATCAGTACAGCGCCAGGCTGATAAAAAGCTCCGATCATATTTTTACCAAGCGGATGATTAACACCCGTTTTCCCCCCTACAGAAGAATCAACCTGGGATAATAGCGTTGTCGGTATCTGAATAAAGTGCACACCGCGCTGATAACAGGCCGCTGCAAAACCGGTAATATCTCCAACGACCCCGCCACCCAGTGCCAGTACCGTTGTCTTTCGATCACAGTGATTCTCCAGCATTCGCGTCAGAATATCTTCCACGGTTTGCAACGTTTTGTACTGCTCACCATCGGGGATAACAACCTCAACAGGGTAATATTCGGGCAGCAATGCCAGCAACGCTTTCAGATACAAGGGAGCCACCGTCGTGTTACTAACTATCACTATCTTTTTACCCTGAATATGGGGTAATAACAGCTCTGCATTTTTGTTCTGTAAAACCCCTGAACCTATATGAATCGGGTAACTACGCTCACCCAACTCTACCTGTAAGGTCTGTAACATCAGTTTAGCTCTCCCAGATTTCTTAAACCTTTCTCAATTTGCCTGATTGTAACACCCAGTCGCTGCTTACCGGTACGCACAGTCAGGTTTGCCGTTTCCAGGTAAACCGGCTCACGTGTTTTCAGAATGTCTGTTAATGTTTGCAGCGGATCATCCGTCTGCATCAGAGGGCGGCTCTTGTCATAACGAATGCGCGAGTACAGCTGTTCAGGAGAAGCTCGCAAATACACGACAACCCCTGAGCGGGTCAAGGCCTGACGGTTTTCCTGACGCAACAGGCTCCCTCCCCCAGTAGCAATAACCACTCCCTTTTTAGTTACAAGGTCTGTAATGACCTGCTGCTCCCGATCCCGGAAGCCTTCCTCCCCCTCTATGGCAAAAATAGTAGGGATATCGACACCCGTTCGCTGCTCAATCTCCCGATCCGAATCAAAGAACTGCATGTTGTGGCGCCTGGCAAGCGCTTTTCCTACCGTCGACTTACCCGCTCCCATTAGTCCAGTCAGAATAATATTATTCATGTTTACCCAGTAGAGAATCAATACAACTGTTTATGCCAGTTACTCTCCTCTTTAGCAAGTGCAAATTTTAGCGCTACATACAGGTGGAGACGCATTAATAAAAAAGGCCGGGAATACCCCGGCCTCATACTACCTGTGAGAAGAATTAACCCGAAAAAAGATGTGCCGGGTTAAACACTTATTACTCATTCAAGGATCTTCGGTGTCACGAAAATGAGCAGTTCACGTTTGTCATTATTGCGGCGAGTATGCTTGAAAACATTACCAATAACGGGAAGATCACCCAGGATCGGCACTTTATCCACATCATTCTGATTCGTCTCTTCATGTACGCCACCCAATACAACTGTCTGACCATTATCAACCAGAATTTTTGTTCGTACCGCGCGGGTATTGATGCTGGGAACACCATTAAAGACCCGTCCAATCGTATCCTGATTGACCTTAAGATCCATAATGACGTGATCTTCCGGAGTAATTTGAGGTGTCACTTCAAGACTTAGCACTGCTTTTTTGAATGCCACATTGGCTGCACCACTGGACGATGCCTGCAAGAACGGCACCTCCACACCTTGTTCAATAACCGCCTTGGTCTGGTTAGTCGTGACCACCCGCGGTGTTGAAATAATTTCACCCTTACTCTCAGCCTGTAATGCTGACAATTCAAGATCTACCAGATAATCCTTGCTCAGCAGAGAGAACCCAATCCTCGGTGCTCCCGGCGCCGGCAGGTTAACACTTAAGCGGTCATTCAAGCCAGGGACACCCACTGGAAAGACCGTTCCTGTCGTATTCAGGTTAGTTGCTCCGGTATTCACAATATTCGACGTCGCATTGGCCGACCCGGATACCGTAGCCAGACCGGTATTACCATTGAACCCACCCAGCCCCGTCACCCCAAACCGGGTACCGATTTCCTTGCTGAATTCATCATTGGCAATCACAATACGGGATTCAATGGAAACCTGGCGTACAGGCACATCTAGCGCCTTGATCATGGCACGAATATCCTCTACATGATCTACCGTATCATGCACCAATACCGTATTGGTGCGCTTATCAACCGAAATACTACCCCGGCTTGACAGCAGGGATGAGTTGTCCTGCCCTGTCGATGTCTTGATAAGATCAAGCAAGTCAGAGGCTCTGGCAAAATTAACCGCCATATATTCAGTAATTAATGGCTCCAGTGTCTTTTTCTTGCGTAACTGCTCCAGTTCACGGTTTTCACGTGATGTCAATTCAGACTCGGGAGCCACCCAGATCACGGAACCATTTTCACGCATTCCCAGGCCTTTGGAGCGCAAGACGATATCCATTGCCTGATCCCAGGGCACATCTTTCAGACGTAATGTAATGCTCCCCTTAACCGTATCGCTTACGACAATATTCTTGTCCGTAAAGTCAGCCAGTAGCTGCAACACAGAGCGCACTTCGATATCCTGAAAATTCAAGGTCAGCTTGTCGCCTTTATACTGCTTTTTCTTCTTTGCTAATTCTTCAGCAGTCAGCTTTTTTTCTTTTTTGTTAACATGGATAACCAGCTGATTACCCTTTTTTTCGGTGCTGTATTCAAAATCACCTCGCACATAAACCTTGATTTGGGAGTCTGCCCCCTGCCCCAGCACATTGATATTTTTCACCGGCGTAGCAAAATCCATGACATTATAATTTTTCTGGCCAGAGCCTGCTCCCACACCTTTGAGTGTTGCTATAACAGCATTGCCTGATTTTCGGGTATTAACTCTTACCCGGTGATCCGGCAAGTTGATAATAACGCGCCCGTTTCCTTTCTCATCACGTCTAAAATCAACCTTGCCAACCTTGCGGGTAGTCGGAACATGCCGCTTAACTGCTGGCTCATGTGCCACAGGTGAAGTACGCTGTACTGTAGAACTCTGCTGATGCACCAACATCCGGGTAGGTAACCTGGTATCCACCGGCGCCTGGGCTGGCAGTGCCCTGGCCAGCCGGGTTGAGGCAATTTCTGGAACCTTCACCGCCGCAGGGCCTTGCTTGCCAGCCTTGACACTCACAACAGGCAAGGGACGTGAGGAAGTCTTAATTTGCGTATTTCTATTGTTTGGTAATTTAATAACCTGGTTCACCCAGTCCCGGTTATTGGATTCCCTGCTAGACTTTGCACCAAGTATCTTAAGTCGCAAACCATTACCCTGTTTTTCTGTCACATATTGTACAGGTTGCTTTAAGTCCATTGTCACACGCAGCCGCTTGCCTGAATGAGCGATATTGATCTGCTTAATCGCTCCCTTGCCTGCTATTTTTTTCTGCATAGCTTTATTCAGGTCAACATTATAAAAGTCCAGCACTAGCCTGGGTGGGTTTTGCAACATGAAGCCCCTGGGTATTGTCACCTGTGTATCAAAATTAAATACGACTTCTGAGCTACCCGAGGAAACCGATGGAGTAATACGGGTTAGCTGCAAGGCATTCGCCTGCATTGCCATACTCATCGCCGCTGGCAAAAGTGCTAATTTCAATAGATGCTCTATTGTTTTCATGATGTTGACCTATTTTGTATAATTTTTATTATTGGGCTTATCACTATTCCGGCCTGCTGACCCGGATACTTTTTGTTCAATGAATAGCCTGTACCTGTACAGACAAATTACTCAATTGCCAGGGCTATGGCATTTTCTCTAACTTTATAGCCACCAAAACCATTGGGAACAATCTCTTTCAACTTGATTCTGGACTCTGATATTTCTTTGACCTTGCCAAAATTCTTGCCCAGATAATTGCCTTTTTTAACTCGTTGAATACCGCCATCAGGTATTTTGACAAGAGCCCATAATTCACCCTGTTTATGCACAGTACCAACCATTTTCAAACTATCCAGAGGAAAGCCCTCCAAAAACTCGGGGATACGTGTGGTATCTATTTCAATGCCATTCTCAATTCGTTTAACTTCAGACACCGCACTTACCACGGGTGCCAGTATAGACACATCAAAGGGATCTATGTCTTGCTCCGGATAGACGAAACGTAAATAGGGCTTGATGGCAGGTATAGGAGCAATCGGCTTGGCAGGTCTATTTTTTACACGCGCAATATAATCATTCAGCTCTTGCTCTTCACTTCCGTTACATCCGGACAATGAAACTGCAACTACAAGCAAAGCGCAAAACCGTACCGATGACAACAGAGGTTGATAAGGCCTTACTTTCATTGCTCACTCCCTTCACTCAAGTACCGATAAGTATTGATCGTTGCAGTCATGGCCAGCTTTTTTTCTCCCGAAGGTGCCAGACTGATATTGTCAATCGTCACAATACGGGACAAGCCAGAAATATCACTTACAAAAGCAGCTAACTGTGCGTAAGTTCCACGCGCTTTTAGCGTAATCGGTTTTTCAGCATAAAACTCTTTGCGGATTTCAGCACCTGGCTGAAATAAATCAATATCCAGGCCATGAAAAATACCCTTTTCAGAGATATCAAGAATCAATCCGGGAATCTCTGTCTCACTGGGCAACTGCCGTACTAGCGTACCGAACGAAAACCGCATTTCCTCCAGCTGCTTTTTGTAGGCTGGTAGCTGGCTTGCCTTTTCCTGTTTGCTCTCAAAACTTTTTTTCAACTCGATTTCTTTTCGCTCTACACTGTCAAGTGCATTTATCTGATCCACAATAACCAGCTTGTATCCCATGAATACAATGAATGCGAAAATAGTGAAAATAGCAGCCAGCCTAAGCGGCAAGGGGACGCTTGCCGGGTCTTCAACAAGGCTGTTTAGATCTTGAATATCCATTAGTTTTCTCCTCCCTGCTGTTCATTTGGCTTGACTTCAGGCTTAAGTAGCTGGGTGACAGTCAATACAAACTTTCTCAAGCGAATATCCCCCTGTTTTTTATCCTTGGATAAAATGCTCAAATTTGAAGAGCTTAACCAGGGAGAAGCGTCCAGCCTCTCCATATAACTGGAAACTCTGGCATTCGATTCGGATTTGCCAACCAGTTTGATCGTATTCCCTTTTTGTTCAAGTTTCGTAAGATAAAGCCCCTTGGGCAGTGACTTCACCATTTCATCAAATAAATGTACGATGCTCGGTCGTGTCGATTGCAACGTGTCAATAATTTCAATGCGATCCAGTAATGCTTTTCGGGTGCCATCCAGCTTCTTTATTTCGGCAATTGTCTTTTCCAGCGCCTTGATTTCAGCAGACAGCCGTGCATTACGCTGCTCCTGATAGCTGATATTTCCCTGCATCCAGCTATAACCACCAAACACCGTAAGCACACCAAGACCGACCGCGGTAATCGCCAGCATAATAAACTGCTTGCGGCTTTCCTCACGCGCTTCCTCACGCCAGGGTAATAAATTCAAACCGGCCATATTAATCAAACCCTCTTAAAGAAAGCCCTGTTGCCACCAGCAAGGCAGGAATATCATTGGTAAAACGGGACGGGTTAATCCGGGAACTCAGGCTCATATCAGCGAAGGGGTTAACCAGTGTAGTGGGGATATTAACCGATGCCTGAATCTGCTCATCAATGCCGGGAATACTCGCGCTTCCTCCGGACAGCAAAATCTTCTTCACCATGGCTTGCTGGGTAGACGCATAATAAAATTGCAAAAACCGGTTCACCTGTCTCACCATATTATCCCGGAAGGGGTCTAGAACTTCAGGTATATACCCTTCGGGCAAATCGCCTGTTTTCTTGGCATAGCCCGCTTCCTCAAAACTTAACCCGTAACGCTGCATAATTTCTTCCGTCAGCTCTTTCCCCCCAAAAGCCTGTTCACGAGAAAATGTCACTTTGCCATGCTCAAATACTGTCATACCGGTCATTGATGCACCAAAATCAACCACCGCAACCACATCCAGATCATGCACATCCCGTACCAGAGTAGAGAACAATAATTCCAGAGAATGTGATTCCAGATCAACGACTTCTACTTTTAATCCAGCAATCTCGGCGGCGGCTACCCGTGCTTCTACATTTTCCGAGCGTGTCGCTGCCAGCAGAACATCAATAGATTCGCTCGAATGTTTTGACTCTCCCAACACCTCAAAGTCAAAATTCACCTCATCCATGGGATAAGGAATATGCTGCTCTGCTTCCAGTGTTATATTGGTTTCCAGGTCCACTCCTGAAAGTGACGCTGGCAGGGAAATAATTTTGCTGATGGCAACCGAGGAGGGAATACCCAATGCACAGCGACGACTTTTTGTTCCACTGTTTTTGAGGATTCTGCGAATTGCCTCTCCTATGGGTTCAGGATCAAGCAGATCCCGCTCCAGGATGGCACCTTCCGGAAGCGGCACAACATGATAACTTTCCAGGCGATATTTTTTGCCCGTTTTTGATAGCTCAATGAGCTTGACTGCTGACGAACTAATATCAATGCCAAGCAGATTGCTTTTTTGTCTAAGTGAAAACACCAATGTACCTTCTTTTTATTGTTATATTTTTGGCTGGTTCGGATAGCTCTGATTATTGCTTCCGTACCTTTACCCTGAAGGCTGCCTAAGAACAGAGAGGCGACTGTCAATCCCATGAACCCCCTAATCCAGGCTTATTGGCAAATATTAAATAGCGATAGCTATTTGCCACTTCCAATAACCTCAGCCTAGGGCACTCCTATGATTTTCACTACGCCTCCTATTCTCGGACAGCTTCCCGGAAGGCGCCTTGATCAGTTCGCCTGGATGAGGCACGCTTGTCAGTTAAAGGTATTTAAACTTGGCCAAAGCGTCCTTAAATAGTGCAGTAATCGTAACAAGAATGCTTTTTGTCCGCTGAATTTAATAGATAAGCGGTTTGGAATGCTTTAAAATAGCGCGCACCAAGATGGACATCGACTTCACCATAGATGAATACCTGTCCCTTCAGACGGCTTACACCGAAAATCCAATATCGCCTGGCTGTTAATCACTATCTCAAGCATCATGACAAAAATAATCGTCCACACTAATACCCTACTAAAATTATAACAGGTCTTATCATGCGCTGGCTCACCTGGACACAACATTTTATTCGCTGGATTCTAGGCCCGCTTCTCCTGCTGGTCACACTTGGGATTATCGGGGTCGTTGCTGTTTGGGCATACTACAGCCCTCAACTACCCAGTGAAGAAATGCTCAGAAGCAATGTTTCTCTACAGCTTCCACTGCGGGTATATAGCAAGGAGGGGAAGCTAATTGCTGAATTTGGCCAGTATCGGCGCCGCCCCGTCAAGATTGCAGAAGTCCCCGACAATCTGGTACACGCTTTTGTCGCCATTGAAGATTCCCGCTTTTACCAGCATAAAGGAGTAGACTTTTACGGTGTTGCTCGAGCCTTTGTATCAGCCGCAAAAACACGTAAAGTCAGTCAGGGTGCCAGCACCATTACCATGCAGGTTGCTCGAAACTTCTTCCTCACCCGGCGTAAAAAGCTGGATCGAAAAATCAAGGAGATTTTTCTCGCCAACAAGCTCGAAAAGATTTTCAGCAAAGACCAGATTATGGAGCTTTACCTGAACAAGATTTTCCTTGGCAAGCGCTCTTATGGGGTGGGCTCTGCCGCAGAAGTTTATTATGGTAAGAATGTTGCTGAGCTGACACTTGCACAAAGTGCCATGATTGCAGGATTACCCAAAGCCCCTTCCACTTTTAACCCGGTGATTAACCCGGTGCGGGCAAAAACCCGGCGCGATTATATCCTCAAGCGCATGGCGCAACTGGGTTATATTACCGCCACACAATACCAGGAGGCTGTAGCTGAGCCACTCACCGCAAAAATTCATGCCCGCGCAAAAACAGAAACAGCCGCTCCTTATGTTGCCGAAATGGTTCGCCAGGAGGTCATCAACCGTTTCGGGGAGGATCTCGTTTATCGAACCGGCATGAAGGTATATACCACCATCAGCAGTGATGAACAAACACTGGTCGTGAATACCCTGCGAAAACATCTGATCAAATACCATAAACGACACGGTTACCGAGGTCCCGAAGATCATATTGAACTGGAAGACTATGACGATAAAACACTACTGGAGAAAGTCCGTAGCTATAATATCTATGGCAACCTGGTTCCAGCCGTTGTCCTGTCCAGTTCAAAGAACAAAGCCACCCTGAAAGCCGGCAACGGGGACACGCTCACCCTGTCACTGGAGAAAGTCCGATGGGCTCGTCCCTATATCAATGAAAACCGGCGTGGCAAAACCCCTAAACAGGTGAGTGATGTACTGGCTGCTGGTGATATTGTCCGGGTCAGCCAGAACGAAGACAAAAGCTGGAGCCTGACTCCGCTGCCAAAAATATCCGGAGCCATCGTTTCCATGAACCCTGACAATGGTGCCGTATTATCCGTTGTGGGTGGTTTTGATTATCACCAGACAAAATTTAACCGTGCCACACAGGCCAAACGACAGCCGGGCTCCAGCTTTAAACCCTTTGTCTATGCTGCTGCTCTGGCAAAAAACTACTCACCCGCCAGTGTGGTCAATGATGCCCCGGTAAACATCCCTGGGAGCTCGTGGAAACCACAAAACTATAGTGGTAAAAACTATGGCCCTACACGCTTACGCAAGGGTCTGAAAAAGTCCAGAAACCTGGTATCCATACAATTATTACGGGAGATTGGTATCCAGTATGCCCGGGACTATGTCACCAAGTTTGGTTTCAACAAGAGCGAAATTCCTGAAGACCTTACCATGGCACTGGGTACAGGCTCCGTAACCCCGATGCAACTGGCCGGTGCTTATTCAACCTTTGCCAACGGTGGTTTCAGGGTAACTCCCTACTTCATTAGCCATATTACTGACCACGAAGAAGATATTATCTATCGCTATACACCAGAAACTGCCTGTGATGATTGCGCTGACAGCACAACTGACAACGACGATACCCTTGCCAGACCTGCCAAACGTATTATGAAGCCTTATGTCCGGTTTGAAATCACCAGCATGCTTCAATCCGTTGCACGCTCAGGTACTGGTGCCAAAACCCGGGTACTTAATCGAATGGATATTGCAGGCAAGACCGGAACCACAAATGATCAGAAAGATGCCTGGTTTGCGGGTTTTACACCAAAGAAAGTCGCTATCGTATGGATGGGCTTTGACCAGATTCAACCCATGGGGAAGCATGAAACAGCAGCAGGCCTTGCACTGCCTGCCTGGATTGATTTTATGAAGACAGCACTTAAAGATGTTCCTCAGGTTCCCCTCACCCCTCCGGAGGGTATGCACGCCGTTTCTATTGATGGCCTAACCGGATTCCTGGCTGACGAACACTCACTTGAAGTTATTCCCGAATTACTGACCAGGGCACAAATACCTGGTAAAGTCCCCAGAGACTTTACCTATGACCCACGTATTTTACGTGTCAACAATCCTACCCGGCCTATAATACAACTTGATGAAAACAGTGCTTTGGTAGACCAACTGAATCAGGGTAGCCCTGACGAGCCATCTGCAACCCGAACCATCATTATTGATAATGAACGTTTCGAGATTCCGGAACAGCTGTTTTAAATCAATCACTGACGATATCAATGGTGACTTTTTCAATGAGCAACAACCGCCAACTTGTCGCTGATGAAGCAGCCCGGCTACTCTATGAAGAGGGCTACCGTGATTATCTGGTAGCGAAAAAAAAGGCAGCACAACGGCTTGGCTGCGGTAGCGAAAAGGCCAGCCAGCCCACCAATATGGAAGTCCATGCAGCCATACTGCTACGCAGGGAACTGCATGCCTCAAAGAAAGAGACACGCCACCTGCACGATTTGCGAACCGTTGCGCTGGAAGCCATGGAGTTTTTACAGCCGTATGCTCCACTGCTGGCTGGTTCCGTCGCTGATGGTTCAGCAGGACTCCACTCACCTGCAACCATCCACCTGTTCTCACCAACAGCAGAAGAGGTCATGTTTTTTCTGCAGGATCACCACATCCCTTTCCAGGCTCACGAACGCATGCTGCGTATTCGTGGTCAACAGAGCAGCTTCCCACTTCTACGTTTTTATGCCGATGAGTTTGAAATTGAGCTGGTTATCTTTGAGGAAGGTGACCCGCCCCCCATGAGTACCATCAGTGGCAAGGCGATGAAGCGCTTGTCAATATCGGCCGTACGTAACCTGCTTAGTGATATGGCGTATTCTGCCAGCACCAGGTAAAATTAATGGTCTGAATACTGGGTGTGATACAACTTTGCATAAACACCTTCCAGGGCAAGCAACTCTTGGTGCTGTCCAGATTCAACGATTTCTCCCCCCTGCATGACAATAATATGATTCGCGCTTTCAATGGTTGACAGACGGTGGGCAATGATAATTGTCGTTCTGTTCTGTTTCAGGTTTTCCAGTGCCTCCTGTACCTTTTTTTCGGACTCACTGTCCAGTGCTGACGTTGCTTCATCCAATATGAGTATCGGGGCATCTTTATAGAGGGCTCGAGCAATAGCTATACGTTGTCGCTGGCCACCAGAGAGGCGTACGCCATTTTCACCCAGCAGAGTTTGTAAGCCTTCAGGCATATCCTCAATAAAGTCTTCTGCATTGGCAGCCCGTATCGCTTTCATAAGACCATCCCGGTTGATCTCACCCATATCACCATAGGTAATATTTGCTGCCACAGTATCATTAAACAGGGTGACATCCTGACTGACCAGGGCAATATTACTACGCAAATCAGCTAGTGATATATCACGTATGTCCTTCCCGTCAATCAGGATTTTGCCCTCATTAATGTCATACAGCCTTGGCAGCAAATTAGCTAACGTGGTCTTTCCACTGCCCGAAGAACCTACCAGAGCGACTGTTTGCTGCGGCTTGATTTCCAGATTCAGATGACTAATTGCGGGTTTGTCACCAGGCTCATAGTAGAAGGAAACGTTATCGAAGCGTATATGCCCCTGGAAAAGAACTCCGTTATCAACACGCTTATCAACACGATCCTTTTCCCCTGGCGTATCAATCAGAGTAAAGATACTTTCTGCAGCAGCCAGACTACGTTGTAGCGGTTCGTTCACTTTGGTCAGCCGTTTGATAGGTGCAAGTAGCAACCCCAGGGCAGTAAAAAAGGACATGAATTCACCAACCGTCATACTATCTGCCTGTATCCTGCTGGCACTCAAATAAATAATCAACGCCATCACCATCGCACTGATAATTTCAACAATGGGAACACTGATAGCGGAGGCCGCCTGGAACTTCATCTGGTAGCGCCTCACCCAATTTGCAACCTCTTTTAGGCGCCTGTTCTCATACGTCTGTCCACCAAAAATCTTGACTTCTTTCTGGCCTCTAATGGCCTCGCCCAATACATGATTCAAATCACCAAAGCTATCTTGCAAACGTGTACTCATTATTCGCAGGCGCTTGCCGATAATATAGATAACCAGAGCCAGTACAGGAACGAGAGCAAATAGCAGGAGGCTGAGTTTCCAGTCCAGATATATCATCCAGAGTATTAACCCGGTGACCTGTACCGTATCCCTGACCATAGTGATTAAGACGGTGGTCGCCGATGCCGTTACCTGAGTAACATCATTGGTAAATTTGGAGATGATTTTGCCTACCGCATGATTATCAAAATAGCGCGTAGGTAACGACAACACTCGCTCAAACATATCGACCCGAAAGTTCATCACCATCTTGGTTGATACCCAGGCAAAGGCCATATTGCTCACAAAGCTGGAAATACCTCTTAAGCTAAACAGGAGAATAAGTACAATGGGCATCCAGAAAATAACTGTCTGGTTTTTTTCGACGAAAGCATCCAGCAGGGGCTTCATCAGCGCAGCAATCGCGGGCTGTGTCAGAGCCAGTACAACCGTTGCAACAACACCAACAGCAAACAGGGAGGTATACGGCCTGAGATACGTCAGCATTCTCATATAAAGCTGTTTGCTATGTGTTATTTTCATATATGGGGTTATTCTCTATTCCGGTTTTCAGTGAACTCGCGCATCATATCACGAGACCTCCGGTGCAGTGATGCGACAGCCAGAATCAGTGCAAAACCTCGCTACCGCATCAGGTTATCAAAGACATCCAGCTGACGCTGGGTAATACGCTCAAAGCAGGTATCCAGAAAATACAGGATACTGTCCGCGACGGGAGCAAGCTGCTTGTCACTATAATGCTGGTAATCCGGTGGTGACTGATGACTACTCGTCGCATTTTCGGTCGGTTCAGGCCCGTTAGTTGTGATGATGTAGCTTATTTTTCGACCGGGGTTGTGCATTTTTCTGGCGGCTTTCACCTGCGGGGGCTGAGTGCTGGTATAGCTCTCCAGCGGGCGCCGTAAACGCTTGCTATAGACGAGCTTGTGATCCAGCTCACCTTTAAGCAGGCGATCATGTGTGGTAATAATAAACGCTTTATACGGTTGCCGGGTAAATATTCTCCTGTACAGCTCTTGCTGAAAGTCTCTGGCCAGGGGTGTCCAGTCTGTACGGACAGTTTCCAGCCCTTTAAAAACCATTTTCTCCTTTCCTTGCTGACGAACCATTCCTGCATAACGCTTTTTACTCCCTTTTTCCGCACCCCTGACTGTCGGCATTAAAAACCTGATATAATGCGTTTCAAACTCAATCTCCAGACAGGAATCCAGCCCATAGTTTTTTTGCAAATGCTGCTCCCACCAGCGGTTAAGGTGGTTTTGCAGGGTGCGTCCAATTTGCTGACAGTCCTGTTCACTTTTTCCACTGCCCACTAGCACAAAAACGGAGTCTGTATCACCATAGATCACCTGGTAGCCTTGCTCCTCAATCAGGTCACGACTGGTCTGAATCACTTCATGACCACGCAGGGTAATGCTGCTGGCAAGTTGTGGGTTAAAAAAGCGGCAGCCAAATGATCCCAATACACCATAGAATGAGTTCATAATAATCTTGATAGCCTGGGAGAGTGGCAAATTCCGTGCCTGTTTTGCCTGATCGCGCTGTTGCCATAAGTCGGTCACTATATCCGGCAGAATATGTACCTTTCTGGAGAACCTGGCTGCTAAAAAACCGGGGATACTGTCTTTCTCCTGCATCCCTTTCACCAACCCCAGGGGGTCAATCTTGAAAGTACGAATAATACTGGGGTACAGACTTTTAAAGTCCAGCACCAGTACATTTTCATAAAGACCCGGCTGTGATTCCATTACCCAGCCACCGGGGCTATGCTTCAGGTTATCACTACTACCAATATCCGGAGCGACGTAACCCTGCCGGTGCAAACGGGGTAGATACAGATGGTCGAATGCAGCCGTTGAACCGCCCTGCCGGTCAATAGCCAGACCTGTCATCTGGGCACGCTGAACAGAAAAGTCAAGTAAGTGTGTTGTTTCGAATATCGCTGCAACCAGACGACAATCCTCCAGATTATAATCAGCCAGTGCTTCCGGATCAGACTGATACTGTCTGCGAATTTCTTCCAGCTTGCCTGCAGCCTGCACATGATGAATACGTTTGCCCTTTCCCAGTAACTGTCGAGCCACGTGTTCCAGTGTAAAGCTTTCAAACGACCAGAAGGCTCCTCTTAAGCTGGTAATACCATCCAGAACAACGCGCCCTGGTATTCTGGCGAGGGGAAGCTGTCCTTTTTGTCGGGGCATGAGCAGGGTTGCCGCTTCCTTGCCACGCCCAATATTAAAAGGCAGATGTAACTGCCTGCACTTCCAGAGTAAAAAATCCAGGTCAAATGCAACCACATTCCAGCCAATGATGACATCCGGATCATAGGCATTAAGCCAGTCAAAAAAACGCTGCAACGCCTCTTTTTCACTCTGGCACCAAATGATCGGCACCTTGTTTTTATTGCCCGCCGGTGGTGATGCCTTTACCATAAACACCTGTTCCTGCTGTGCGCTACTCACGGCTATAGAATAGAGTTTCCCTCGCAAATCAGAGGTCTCAATATCCACGGACAACCAGCGTAACACAGGCGTGTAATTTGCAGCTTTCAGAACAGGATTACGGCATTCCCGGTAGCCTTTTTTTTCCGTTATTTTGCCTTGTATGATGGCACTGGCCGTAATAAACCGCTCCATCAAATAGCGTTCGGTGGGCTTTATTTCAGACTCAAATAGCTGGCTCTTGTCATAAGCCAGGTGCTCCCTTAGCTGGCTTAAATCACGCTGCTGCTGGAAATACAGGGCATCGACAGGCGTGTTATCCAGTGCCTGTAAAGCTCGCGGTTTGCGTACAATTCTGGAGGGTAGCTTTATGTGATTGTCCCTGCGGATGAAGCACACCGCAGACTGCTTCTCAATCACTACATGCAGTGGGCCAGTAGCCGTTGAAAACCAGTAGGAAAGTTCAATACCGGAGGGCAAGTCCCGCCACTGACGTGTTAACAGAAATCCAGTTTGCTCATGCATACTCTAGCTGGCCTTGAGAACAAGCCCAATCTGCTTTACCCAGTTTTTTTCTCTTTCCAGGTCAGCTCGCAGCATCGGGCGGCTGGCATATTGCTGACAACAAAGCTGCAACTCTGTGTTATTTACCTGCACATCTGGTAGAACCGACTCGGCTTTACGGGAACGATGCAGTAACACGGATAAACGTAGCAGCATACAAAGTTTTTTTACTACCAGCTGCTCTTCATCCGGCAATGTATCAAAAATGGAAGCCTCTATTTTACGACGGTGTGTTTCAGTCAAAACAGCCATCCAGTGTTGCTCTTTACGGGTAAAACCGGGGAGATCCGCATGC
Source organism: Thiotrichaceae bacterium (assembly GCA_015490895.1). Classification (GTDB taxonomy): domain Bacteria; phylum Pseudomonadota; class Gammaproteobacteria; order Thiotrichales; family Thiotrichaceae; genus HyVt-477. Next base: position 20,738 of record WFWY01000154.1, read on the forward strand.
TCCAGAATATAGGCGCCATGGTGATGATAATTCGTATGTGAAATACTCAAACCGAGCTCATGAATCATGGCAGCCCAAACCAACAGTTTTTTTTGCTTCCTGTTGAGTTGCCAGACTTTCTTCACCTGCTTGTATAGATATTGAGCTGTTTCCACAACCTGTCGGGACTGCACGGGATCTGTCTC
>WFWY01000155.1 GCA_015490895.1 Thiotrichaceae bacterium
CTGCACTCTCAGCCTTACTCTAAACAGGTAAGGCTTTTTAGTGTGTCAGAATGATAGGCATTCGCTTTAGGAGCCTCTGATCAAGTCCCAACCGTTTTCCTGAGGCTGAAATATCGCCATTTTTCGCTATAAAAGTGACCAAAAGAATGGCTATTGATAACTTTTCTATCAAAAAACTGACGAATTTCATCTCACGGGAAAATCGACCAGACTTAATCAGAGGCTCCTTAATAGTGGGTTGAAATGCTCACCTCGGATTTCAGGATTATAAAAGTGTGGATATTGGAATGCCAAGAAAGAGGGTTCTCAAAAGCACAAATAAAAAAGGCTTGTTACTGAAACCAGCCACAAGCCTTTTAGAATAATGGTGGGCCGTGAGCGATTCGAACGCTCGACCAATTGATTAAAAGTCAACTGCTCTACCGGCTGAGCTAACGGCCCAAAAGAGTGCGGTAGTATACACTACAGATTTCCGCTTTCAAGCCCTTTTTTGGTTTTAGCGATAACGGGTATTATCCGCTATACCGGCTTCTCTAAAGCCTTGTATTCTTAACCTGCAAGCATCACAGTACCCACATGCCAGACCCGCTGCGTCTGCATCATAACAGGTAATAGTTTGTGCAAAATCAACACCCAGCTTGATACCTGTTTGTATGATTTCAGCCTTGCTCATTTCGATCAATGGTGTGTGGATGCTAAATGGTCGGGATTCCACACCTGCTCTGGTAGCCAGGTTGGCTGTTTTCTCAAAAGCCTGGATAAACTCAGGGCGACAGTCAGGGTAGCCTGAGTAATCTACCGCATTCACACCAATAAAAATATCCATCGCATTCAGAGCTTCTGCCCACGCCAGTGCAATAGATAAAAATACCGTATTTCTTGCAGGGACATAGGTGACCGGAATACCACTGGTTTCCTGCCTGGGAATGGCAATGGTGTCATCAGTTAGCGCAGAACCCCCAAGTTGTGATAAATCAAGGTCAATTACCTGGTGTTGCTTCACTGCAAACTGCTGCGCGATATGCTGAGCTGCAGATAATTCAATCTGATGTCGCTGTCCGTAACGAAAGCTCAGCGCATGGCATTGGTATCCCTGTTGACGAGCTATAGCCAGAACGGTAGCCGAATCCATTCCGCCCGATAGCAAAATAACAGCTGTTTTTTGACCTGATTCAGATATCATCAGACTGTTCACTCCAGTCTGCCCTGAGTGACAAGGGCTTCATACGGTGTGGTTTTGTACTCGTCATCACTTGTTGTAATCTTTAGGGTCAATATTAAGTGCATGCATTTTACGATAAAGATGGGTACGTTCCATTTGCACCCGCTCTGCCAAACGGCTCACATTGCCTTTGGTTTGTTTTAGCTGCCAACTCAGGTAGTCATGTTCAAACTGCTCTCTTGCCTGACGCAAGGGCAGGTCATACATACTGGCCGGTAATTGACCCACACCTTCTTCATAAACGGGAATATAGGCACCCAGGGCTTCTTCTGCTTCTTCCTGGGAGATACTCACATCAGTACCCAGTATCAGCAGCCGCTGTACCAGGTTACGAAGTTCGCGAATATTACCCGGCCAGGGGTGTTGACGCAAAAAATTCTGTGCCGAAACCGAAAAATGTCGGTAGGGGAGTCCTTCCTGTTCGGTTAACAGATCCACATAGTAACTCAACAGGTCTGGAACATCTTCTGAATGATCACGTAAGGGAGGAATAAGCAGGGGAACCATATCAAGCTGGTAATACAACTCTTCACTAAAGGTTCCCGCTTCAATATCATCTCTGAGGTCGTGTGTTGTCGACAATATCAGACGTGTCTTCAGAGGGATTTCCTGGCTGCCTCCGATACGGGTGTAATGCCCTTGCTTCAGGGCATTCAAAAGATGTTCCTGGGTGGATTTATCGAGCTGGAAAACATCCCCCAGATAAAGCGAGCCGCTACCCGCTTCATCCAGCAAGCCATGATATACCACACCTTTTTCTTCATAGCCGAACAGTTTTTTGCTCATATCCGCATATTCCTGTCCGGTTGCTATGGTTTTTACAAAAGGCAGATCCTCTCTGGCACTGGTTTTGTGGATATAACGTGCCAGTGTTTCTTTGCCTGTTCCTGGAACACCATAAATTAATACGGTAGAACTCTGCTCAGCAACCTTGTCTGCCTTGTCGCGTAAGAGTTGTATTATTTTGCTGGATCCTACTAATTCTGTCGCAATACTCACCTGGCCACGCAAGTCACGGTTTTCATATTCCAGCTGCCGGGCTCGCAGACCGTTTTCAATCGTCAGCAGCATTTTTGCCATAGACAGTGGTTTTTCAATAAAGTCATAAGCACCCAGACGGGTCGCTTCGACAGCCGTTTCAATGGTTGCGTGCCCTGACATCATAATCACAGGACAGCACAGGCTGCCACTTTCCTGCCAGCTTTTTAGCAATGTAATACCGTCTTCATCCGGCATCCAGATATCCAGCAGAACCAGATCCGGCTTTCTCCTTCCCCAGATTTCACGTGCTTTTTTGGCATTTTCCGCAGTTTCTATTTCATAGCCTTCATCTTCCAGAATCTCACTCACCAGCTGGCGGATATCTGGCTCATCATCAACGACTAATATGTATTCTGCGGTCATACCTACTCCTGTGAAGGGGGGTTATTTATCTGTTTTTTCTCATGTAATCTGTTGGTCGCGGGCAAGAGGATAGTAAATATCGCACCACCTGCTGTTCTATTCCCTGCTGAAGGCTTTTTTTCCTCTGCTGAAGGCTCTCGGTTCTTGACAGAAATATTTCCCGAATGCTCCTCGATTATTTTTTTCACAATGGCCAACCCCAGCCCACTTCCCTTGGCCTTGTTGCTCACATAAGGCTCAAAAATTTCGGGTAAGAGTTCTTCATCAATACCAGGGCCATTATCAGCGATCCTTATTAATATTTCATCCATTTCAGTGAGCTGGCTGGAAATGGTTAGTAACTTGCTAGAACTTTGCTGCTCCAGAGCCTCTAGTGCATTCTTAATAAGATTCACGATTACCTGTCGCATCCGGTGAATATCAATCATTGTCTCTGGCAGTGCCTCAAGCTCCAGACGTATTGTCACCTTTTGCTTATTAGCGCGATACAGCTCCGCCACATCGCTCAGCAGCTTGTTAAGATCTGTCCTTTGCAACTGCAGGGAGGGGGTTCTGGCATATTCACTAAAGGCATTGACCATCGTTTTCATGCTTTCTACCTGCTGGGTGATCGTATGTGTCATACGTTTGAGTAAATCAGCAGAGGACTCACTGAGTTCAGGAAGCAGACGGTGTTGCAGGCGTTCAGCAGAGAGTTGAATCGGTGTCAACGGATTCTTGATTTCATGCGCCAGACGACGTGCAACTTCTGCCCAGGCAGCTTCATGCTCTGCCTGCACCAGGTCGGTCATATCATCAAATACTAATACCACGCCTTTTTCACCATTAATCAACTCAGGAAGTACGGCTCCCTGGCAAAGAAAGATGTGCCGCTTATTTTCATGTAGAAACTGGATTTCAGTCTTCCATTCTGCTGCTTCAGATTGCAAATGAGGCAAGATGGCTTCAATGAAATCGGGCATTAATGCCGAATAGTCCCCCAGCTCAGTAAACCTTTTCCGGGTTACTGTCTGCGCCTCCAGCAGTAATAACTGTTCCCCCGCAGCATTAATACGCTGAACACTAAGTGACTGATCCAGCGTAATAACTCCAGAAGTCAGATGATTGAGCACAACATTCAGGTAATCATGCTGGCGCTGTACCTGTAAACGACTTTTTTCACTTTCACGTCGTGCCGTCGATAACTTGCTAGTCATGGTATTAAATGATCGTGCTAACAAGCTAAAATCATCTTTTTCAGATACCGGGAGCTTTTTTTGCAAATCACCAGAGGCAACGGCAAGGGTGCCATCCAGGAGTTTGCGGATCGGGCTGGTCAATCGTTTTGAGTAAACAAAGGCCGCCCAGAGGGCAAATAATACTGATAGCACCATAATAATAAACAGGCTTAAACGAAAGCCATACTTGATGCTATTGCGCTGAAATTTCCGTGCCTGATACTGGTCACGTGCTTCCTGCACACTTTCGCTCAAGGCGGTAAAACGGTGAGCAACCGGAAACAGGGCTGTGAGTATATAGGTTTCACTTAATGCATCTTTTTGCAGGGTAAGCGCAACCCGGGAATACAGTTCGCCACTGCCATCAGGCTCCAGCTCCAGGTAAAAACCCCGGTTATCCAGAACTCTGAACATACCTTCGTCTGGAAAATGATCAAACAGCATGGCAGTATCCAGCCCACTAAAGGCGATAACTCGTTTTCTGGAATCCAGGAGCAGCAATTCATAAGCATTAAGATCGAGACGCTTTTGCTCCAGAAAATAGGGGTACTCTGTTTCATCCACCTTGAATAATTCCCTGGCCACCAGTTCAATATCACGCAGGTGCAGACTGGTTCCAGTCTTGAGCGAGCGCTGTGCAAGTTCCAGGGAGTCACCCAGGGCGCGTTCTATCTGGACGTCATACCAGCTATCAATACGCTGACCAATGAAGTTCATGGAAAAGTAGGATACAACCAGTACCGGTAACAAGGTCAGTACCGCAAAGGCTGTCATTAATCGCAAGGTGTAACGTGAGCCCGTTTTTTTTGAACGCAGGCGGAGCAGGGCACGCACCAGATTACCTATAATCAACACCAGTAACACAACCAGTGTAATGATATTCAGTGGCGCCAGCCAACGCTCAATATCATCCGCAGAATCTGGACTACTGGTAGAGCTATTGAGAAGGGTTAATGAGACAGCCAGCAGAATAAAGGTCACCGCAACCGGTAAAACCTGAAACAGAATGCTCCTTAGGGTAATGCCCATAAGACACCTTCACTTTCAGCATAGTACTTGCTGTTCTTAAAGTAGGACTGAATTTTCAAAGGCAGGCTGCGAGTTTCAACGTCAATTTTTGCAGCAAGATAAAGGTAATGCTGTCCATCCTGGATATTTTCATGAAAGGCAGGCAAACGATAATCTTCAACTTTCCCTATATACTTTAATGCAGAAGGCAGGCTGGTAAAGCTCCAGTGCTTGTCCATGTTAAGCTGCTTTACAATATAGTGTTTACTCAGTGCATGGTACTTCAGTTCATAGGAGATCCTGGAAACCAGCTTGAGTGAGTTCCACCACCAAACCCGATGCTCCCCCAGTGCCATATCTATATTAACATTAAGTTTGACACCATGTAGCAGAGCTTGCTGCTGCGTCTCTGATAACTGAAAAGAAATTGTAGCATTAACGACATACTGATTATTGTCCAGAGCAGTCGCCTTGAACGCCTTGATATCAACTTTTCCACTTTGCGCCAGTACCTGCACCGAAAACAGAGAAAGCAGTAGCAGCAGACATGTGTTGATCAGTAGTTTCATTTTATTGTTGTCATCGATTTTTTTTAACATACTGTTCCACTCTATTCTCTTGAAGCCAGAATCCTCCGTTGAACAGGCTCAGCGGGACTCACCCTCTGGGTGAATGAACTGCTCTTTTTATTTATTCCCACATATTCCCACTATTTCAGTATGTTATTTATACATCATAGTAATCAAATGGAAATCCAGATTGAAACAATCTCCTTGTCTAATAGTATTACGTTTAGCGCTAAACCACTAATTTCTTCAATAAGCAATAATAGAAACCATCCATATTATTCGTTTGTGGCAATATCTGTCGCCCATAGGTGCAGGCAACTCCCCAGGGCTCCCGGATGGGTATGACTTCTGCTTCTTTATGATAAACCCGCAGAAAGCGGGCTATTTGCTGCTCATTTTCCTCAGGTAGAATAGAGCAGGTTGCATAGAGCAAATAGCCCCCCTGTTTCAACACTTGCCACAGTTTTTCCAATAACTGTTTCTGTTGTTCAACCAGGGCGGCTATATCTGTTTCCTGACGCAATACCTTGATATCCGGGTGCCGCCGCATCACGCCCAGGGCTGAACAGGGAACATCCAGCAATATCCGGTCATAGGGTCTTCCACAGTACCAGGCCGCAAGATCATTGGCATCGGCTTCCCGTATTTCCAGTACCTGATCAGAACTGTCCTGGAAACTCTCATCTGACTGATAACCCATCCTGTACAGATTTTCTTTGACTTTCAATAGCCGCGACCCACTGCTATCAAGTGCGGTTAGGCGTATCCCCTGGGTCAGTTCGATCAGGTGTGCTGTTTTCCCTCCCGGTGCTGCACAGGCATCCAGTACGCGCATGCCCGGTTGTACATCAAGCAGGGGAGCTGCCAGCTGTGCAGAAGCATCCTGTACAGAAACCTGTCCCGTAACGAAGTCCGGTAACTGTTGTACATTAACCGCCTTTTCCAACTCAATGGCGGAAGCAACTAAAGGGTGTCTGCTAGCGATGATTCCCTCGGCATGCAGCCGTTCTATATATTTCTTTACCGTCGTTTGACGATTATTCACACGTAGCGTCATCGGTGCACGCTGGTTGCTGGCAGCCAGAATATCCTTCCAGCACTCAGGCCAGGCTTGCTTGATACGCCTGATCAGCCATAGTGGAAAAACCGTATGAGGTTTAATACCTTCTACCAATATCTCCTTGTCACGGATAAAGCGCCGTAAAACACCATTTACCAGCCCCTTGCTCCAGTTTTTTTTGAGTGCTTTGCAAGCATTGACGGTTTCATTCACCGCTGCATGGTCTGCTGTTTGCTGATAATGCAGCTGATACAATCCAATGCGGATGACACACTCTACATCCTTGTCTTTCTTCTTTAGCGGTTTGGCCAGTAGCTTGTCCAGTATCTGGTTCAGGGCAAAGTGCCAGCGCAAACTACCAAAACAAATATCTTTTACCAGAGCACGGTCGCTCTCCCCTCTGTTAATGACCGCATTGGACTGCAATACTGCTGTCAGTGATTTGCCCTGATAAATGACTTGATACAATACATCAGCGGCTATGCTACGGGGGTTCACCATATATTACCGCCCCAGCACGACACTACTTAATGAGTGGCCATTCAAAAAATCAGCCACCTGCATTGCCTTTTTGCCTGGCATTTGCAAACCGGTGATTACCAGGATACCGTCACCTGTCGCAACTTCAATGCCCTCAACCGATTCATGAAGAATGCTGCCCGGCATGATATCTTTCCTCATCGCAGAAGTCTTTTTCACATGACTCCTGTGGATTTTCATGGGCTTGCCATGATACTCCGTAAACGCCGAAGGGCGGGGGTTAAATGCTCTGATCATACGGTCAATTTCAATCGCCGGCTTGCTCCAGTCTATTTTACCTTCGGCCTTGCTGATCTTGTGGGCATATACAGCCAGGAGCTCATCCTGTCTTTCAGGCTGTGATTCACCCAGCTGTAATTGTTCAATGACACGCAACACATCCCGGGCACCTTGTTGCGCCAGTTTATCATGCAGGGTTTGCCCTGTATCACGGTCGCTCACTGGGCAGCCTGATTGTAACAGGATGTCTCCGGTATCAAGCCCGGCTGCCATTTGCATGATAGTGATACCCGTTTCGCGGTCACCTGCCTGGATAGCTCGTTGTATGGGCGCAGCACCTCTCCAGCGAGGCAAAAGCGAAGCATGAATATTGAGACAGCCGTAACGGGGAATATCCAGCACACTCTGGGGCAAAATCAAGCCATAAGCTGCAACCACCATAATATCCGGCTGGTAGTTACGCAGAGTCTGTTGCACCGCTTCCATTTTCAGTGATTCTGGCTGTTCAACAGGAATCTGGTGCTCAACTGCTAGCTGTTTAACCGCACCATAAGACAACTTTCTGCCTCTACCGGATGGACGATCGGGCTGAGTGTAAACAGCAACCACCTGATGAGGCGATTCAATCAGGGCTTGCAGGGCAGGTACTGCAAATTCCGGTGTGCCTGCATACAACACACGTAGTCCATTGCTGTTTTCAGTCATGAGTCAATCCATTTCGGGCTGTTTAGGTAGCTAATACAGTAATCAGCAATGACGACTAACAATCTGACGGTCTAAATCCTTGATAACAGCGTTATCATTCCTCCCCATAGCCCTGCTATGACTCGCCATGATGCCTTGTTTTCAAGGATTTACCCTCGCCAGGATTATTAGCCTTATTACCGATTACTGTACCAGCTTAGCGGCTTTTTCCAGTTTTTTTCGTACACGTGATCGTTTAAGAGGCGACAGATAATCAACAAATACCTTCCCCTCCAGATGATCCAGTTCATGTTGAATACAGACAGCAAGCAAACCTTCCGCTTCCATTTCAAACAGCTCGCCTTCCTTATCCAGTGCACGAACCTTGATTCTTTCAGCGCGTTTTACCGGTGCATAGTATTCCGGTACGGACAAACAACCTTCTTCGCTTTCCTCACTGCCATCCGATTCTATAATTTCAGCATTAATCAAACATAACGGCTCATTCTTTTCCTCAGAAACATCAATAACGACTATACGTTGATGAATATTCACCTGCGTGGCAGCCAGACCAATTCCTGGCGCTGCGTACATCGTTTCAAACATATCATCAACAATCTGTCGAATCGTATCATCTACGCACTTTACCGGTTTTGCCTTCTTGCGAAGTCTGGCATCCGGGTAACGTAATATTGGTAATAGAGCCATACCGAAAATCCGAAATAAATGTGTTATTACTACTGAAGCGTTATTATACCTGCCAGTGGCTATGTGGAGAAATTCAAATTTCCACCCAGCTTATAATTGAATACAGCGTGTATTGCTCATTTGTTTTTCGTCACTTAACAGAAAAACCAGCAACTACGCGTATACCATACATAACTATACGCATAACAATAAGAATAATTATGAACTTTTCGTTTCCCGCTTCACTGGCCATTCTTTCCGTTTCGCTGTTCATGCTACAGGGCTGTTCAACTCCCTATGCCAAACCCGCTACCACTCTAAGCTCTCCCGATGTGGAGTATGATGCCTATTATGGCTACCCTGAAAAAAATACCCAAAAAGATACATACTATGCCCGCCGAGTAAGTGCCAGAGACAGTGCGACTTCGCCCTTCAAGGACAACGCACCCACACGCTATGTTGTAAAGACGGGTGATACACTCTGGGGGATCAGCAAGCTATTTCTGAAGGATCCTTATTACTGGCCGGAAATCTGGAACCAGAACCAAAAAGTCCGTAACCCTCACCGTATTTATCCCGGCGATGTGCTAACTATTACATATGGGAGAGGATCAACCGGCCCGGGAGCATCGTCCGGCGATAAACTCATCCCAACCATACGTATTACACGCAAAGGAACCGGTGAACCTATTTCCACCCTGGCTCCGTTTCTCGCCTGGCCACGGGTAGTCACCAGAAACGACTTGACAAGCGCTCCTTATATTGTAGCCGCCCGCGACGCCAAACTGCTTCTGGAAACCGGAAAACATGTATACATCAAGGGGCTTTCCCATGCACAACGCGGCGATACTTATGGTATTTATCACGCAGGAAGGGAATTACATGACCCGGAAACCAACGAGCTTCTCGGCACTGAAATAAGTTATCACGGCCAGGTAGCTATTGTTCACCCTGATGACATTACCACCGCCTATATAGAAAGCAATACCCGTGAAATCAGAAAGGGGGACCGCCTCATTAAAGTAAACAGCAAGCCCCATTCCTTATCCATGCCTATTCACACCCCTACCAACAAGGTACGAGGAACTATCATGGGGCTCTATGATGCAGACATGATCAGTGGTCAACGCATGATCGCCGTGGTGAATCGCGGTCTACGTGACGGCATTCGTCCCGGACAAATCCTTGGTGTATATTCACCTCCCCGTTTTGCTGATGACCCTTATGAAAAACGACTGGGTTCTTTTCACAGCAAACAGGCAGTCGCGGTTAAGTTACCCCCGGAAAGAGTAGGGTCAATGATCGTCTATCAGGTAAATGATCGCTTAAGCTATGCCCTGATCAATCAGTCAGACCACCCCATTAAAAATGGCTATAAAATAGGAAACCCCTGATTCAGCATCCTGTCTCCTGTATAGTCAGGTTGCAAGATCAAAGGTGACATGCGTGAAAAGTACGAGCAGAAAGACTGCCTCTCTGCTCTAGTGCAGTAACCGGTAACTAAGGATAATAACTCTGGCGAGGATAAATCCTTGAAAACAAGGTATCATGACGAGTCATAGCAGGGCTATGGGAAGGAATGATAGCGCCGTTATCAAGGATTTAGACCGTCAGATTATTAATCGTCATTCCGAATACTGTACTGGTACATCAATCAGTTCCAGATACCGTACTCCGGGAAGCCCAACATGGCACAGTTTGTTGGGCTTCCTGCATCACCACCAACCTACCAACTAGCCCTTTACATAGACAATTTAAACTGGACGATTTGTACTCCACCAGGAAAAACACCTATCCTTGACCAAACAGCAGGCAACAAGGATAAACAGCCTTATGGCATAGCTTCTTGCCCCCATAGCAAAAGCGAGACAACCCCAAACTACCCACCACGATGGGTAGCTGTCAATAAC
>WFWY01000156.1 GCA_015490895.1 Thiotrichaceae bacterium
CCCGAGAGTGCAATGATCTCCACCTCAATACCATGTGATTGAATGCACTCGGCAACGCTCTCCAGTTGGGTATGGCGCCGGTTAATTTTCTGCTGTAAACGCTCTTCGGGAGACATGGCAGAAATTTCCAGGTGTGCATCTTTGGGCAGGGGGGGAATGACAGAAATAAATGTTATTTTGGCACCCTGTTTTTTTGCCAGAATCAGTGCATGATCAATTTCCGCCTGTTCTGTTGCTTTGTAGTCAAGGGCAACCAGTATGTTTTGAAAAGATTTCATGTGTCATTCCCCTTAGTGTGTAGTGGAAGAGGTTAAAGCTACCCCGTGGCTGTTTACGGATTCTGTATTTATTAAAGCACAGATTTTAGCCCTTGAGGAATTTTATTCCGTACAAATCTCCTATGGGCTTGCATAAGGTAGGGATAATTCGTAATGTAGGTCTTTTAGCAGTTTTGTCATACGGCATGAGACCTTGCACGGGAATTACGGAGAATACAATATGGATCTGGAACAAGCGCGTTTTAACATGATAGAGCAACAAGTTAGACCCTGGTCCGTACTGGATCAGACGGTTCTGGATATTATGCGTAGAGTACCCCGAGACAGGTTTGTTCCTCCCTCCCAGATTAACCTGGCCTATGCCGATATAGAGATCCCGTTAGCTCATGGTGAAAACATGATGCACCCGCGTGTTGAAGGGCGCATGCTTCAGGAGCTGGCGATCAGTGTGACGGATAGCTGTCTTGAAATAGGTACCGGGAGTGGGTATATCACAGCCTGCCTCGCACACCTTGCGGATGAGGTGCATAGTGTTGATATCCACCAGGACTTTATTGATGAAGCGAAACAAAAACTGCTTGATAGCCATATTGATAATGTAACACTGGAAACGAAAAATGCATTAACAGAGCTGGATGGTGCACAACAGTACGATGCGATTGCTGTGACGGGTTCCATGCCGGAATATACCCCGCAGTTTGAACAAATGCTAAAACCGGGTGGGCGTTTGTTTCTCGTTGTAGGTCGTGAGCCTGCTATGCATGCGATGTTAGTTACTCGTAAAAATGCCACAGAGTTTAATCGGGTGAGTTTGTTTGAGACAGTGCTAAAACCCTTGCAGGGAATGAAACTGCAGGAGACTTTCTCGCTGTAGGAGAGTAGGAGATAAATTGGACAGTTAGACGGAGCAGGCATTCTGTCCCTGTCATATTGGCAATAAAACTTCCTGCACTATGTAAACCTTGTCAGCACTTGCAACATGCGTGAAAATGATAGTATATTAGCGCATTCTAATATTATAGTTTCAGGAACTGAAATAGGTGTCTTCATGCAGAACATATTTAAACGCTCATTGATCGGGTTGATGCTGGCAGGAATAGCTCCACTCGCAAGCGCTGATAACCTGTATCAGGTTTATCAGCAGGCTGTGCAGGCAGACCCGGTTCTCAAGTCTGCCGAAGCGGACTATCTGGCGACAATGGAAAATAAACCTCAAGCTATTTCAGCTTTAAAGCCACAAGTTAGTGCCTCTGGTTCGGCCAGCTATAATTTGCAAAATCAGAAAAATAATTTCTTTAATAATGGCACGTCTGAGTTTTTTAACACGGGTTATAAACTTACGGTAAGCAAGGCACTGTATCGAAAAGAACTGAATGCACAGGTTGATCAGTCAAATGCCATTATCCTGCAATCACAGGCGTTTCTGGAAGCCGAACGGCAAAACTTGATCGTACGTGTTGCGCGTGCCTATTTTGATACACTAAAAGCGCAGGATAACCTGGAGTTTGCACGTTCCGAAAAACAGGCTATCGGTCGCCAGTTGGCACAGGTAAAGGCGTATTTTGAAGCGGGCCGGTCACCGATTACCGACGTTAAGGAAGCGCAGGCGCGTTATGATTCGGCAACTTCACAGGAAGTCGCCGCCAATCAACAACTGGATCTGGCGAAAGAGCAATTAAAAGCCATTACCAGCCGTTATTACAAAAAATTGGCCAGGGCGCCTTTAAATACGGCTTTGACAGCACCGCAACCTGCCAGTGCGAAAGCCTGGGAAGAGATAGCACTCGCCAGTAGCAAGGAAATAAAAGCACTGGAATACGCCGTCGCAGTGGCACAAAGTGAAGTGGATAAACAGCGCGCAGCAAAAAGTCCAACAGTTGACCTTTTCGCCCAGCAAACTGGCAATCTGAATCGTATAGATATTGATACCGAACAATTAAATGCTGCGGTCGGTGTACAGCTCAGTGTGCCTTTGTATACCGGGGGAGCCATTCCTTCACGTATTCGTCAGGCAAGACACAAGCTGCATCAGGCACAGCATCAACTGGAAACTCGAAAGCGCCAGGTTGTACAGCGAGCACGTTCGGCTTATTTGTCGGTTCTTTCCGGAATATCCCAGGCCAGAGCACTCAAGCAAGCACTGAATTCGACCCGTACTGCGGCACAAGCTACCCAGGCAGGCTTTGAAGTGGGTACTCGTACAGCGGTTGATGTGTTGTTGTCGCTGAGGGAAACCTTTCGTGCCAAGCGGGATTACTCTACGGCACGTTATGACTATTTATTAAACAAACTGATTCTCAAACAGGCAACAGGGACATTAAGCGTGAAAGATCTGCAAAGAGTGAACAAACTCTTGTCCCAATAATAAATCTTGCCATCCTTGCCAGCATAGGCAAGATAACTTGGTCAGTAATTAACCACTCATCATGAATGTATAGCACCTTCTTTGTATCTGTGAGAATATCTGTAATGAAGGTATGACTGACAGAGAGCCAAACTCTCCCGCCCGTTGTCGAGGCTACAGGTGGAGTTTATGGGAAAAGGGCAGGTTCTGGGTCGACCCTATCCGTGGGTTTAGCATTAAGGAGCCTCTGATTAAGTCCGGTCGAATTTCCTGTGAGATGGAATTCGTCAGTTTTTTGATAGAAACGTTAGCAATAGTCATTCTATTGGTCACTTTTATAGCGAAAAAATGGCGATATTTCAGTCTCAGGAAAACGACTGGGACTTGATCAGAGTCTCCTTAAATAACAATAAAAAATAATAAGGGGTTTCTTATGATAAAAAAAATAACGTATACATTGGCTTTTTTAGCGGCCGTAGGTTCGGTTGCCGGCGTGTCTGCCAGCAAGGTGAAGTCGCCACTCTCCAGTGAAATGAAGGCTTTTGTGGTTAGCAAGACTGCTTCCGGGAAGGAAAAGCTCTCCTCGGCCACATCTGCTGAACCTGGGCAGACGATCCAGTATCAACTCACCTATAAAAATAATGGAGAGGGGGCACTGAAAGGTTTAACAGTGACGGGGCCGGTTCCTGCCAATACTCATTACCTGGCGAAATCATCGCAGACCCAGGTCAAGTCGGAAGTATTGGTTAGTATTGACGGTGGCAAGACGTATGAGAGAGAACCGGTAAAACGGATGCAAGTCATGGCTGATGGCAGTAAGAAAATGGTGGTCATCCCTGCAGAAAAATATACCCACATTCGTTGGAAGACAAAAAGCGCATTGCAACCAGGTGGTAAGCAATTATTTAGTTATCGGGTGAAGGTTAACTAATTATTTGATATCTGGATCTGTGACGCTACTGCACAGCGTTGAAGTCATGGATTCAGGTGCTTTTGCAAGGTTGCTTTAACTTTCTGGGAGTTTTTATCAGTTGTCTATTTCGTTTGATTATGATCTGGGTAAATTTTGTGACCCCGCGTCACTTTATTGCACACTTGTATCCAAACGGAAAATTTCAGTAAATAGAAGCTCCTTTCAATGAAAGCCAGATAGAGTATATGGATCTGGTCAGAGTGTAACAATCCCGAATTCTGCAAACTCTATTCGGATAAAAACAATAAAAACGAGATTTAAAAAATGAGAACAATAAAACAGTTTAAGCGTAAGCCTCTGGCGAGCTGGATAGCAATGTCTTTGGTATCGGTCTCTGTTGCTGGTGGAGCCAGTGCCTTTGCCGCTCCCCTGGCAGGTACGGAAATTAAAAACCTGGCAACAGTGAGTTATGAGGATGAAAATGGTAATACCTATACCGCCCAGTCGAATGAAGCGGTCATTACGGTAGCACCACAATACCGAGCCACTCTGGAAAATGACCGTACACAGTCATCTGCACCTGGTCAAACCGCATACTTCCCTCACACTTTAACCAATACCGGTAACACTCCGGATACCTATACCCTGTCAACAGATACCGGTGACCTGATTTATCTGGATGGAAATAGTAATGGTCAGCCCGATCCGGGTGAAGCACCTATAACCAGTGTAACGGTTGCGCCTGGTGGCAAGATCAGTCTTATAGTGGGGCATCCTATTGCAAGTACAGCGGTGAGTGGCTCCAGTGAATCTGTCGTGCTAAGTGTTGCATCTGCCAGTAGTGGTGCCATTGTAAAAGATATTGGCGCAAATCTGGATGCTGATACGGATGATGCTACCGCGACGAATAACGATGTGGTCAATGTAACAACAGGCCCTGTTCTGGTGTTGAACAAGCAGGCTGTTTTTGACGAGGCCAATAAGAAAGTTACTTATACCCTGACGGTGAAAAATACAGGTGGGTCTGATGCCAGGCTGGTTGATATTATTGATGGTATTCCACTGGTTGATCATGACAATAACTCAGCAACACCCAAACTGCCATTAACTAATGTCACCATTGATGCCGTTAATGGTTTGCTGGATACGGGTGATGCTGTACCGACGACAGTCGCTTCAGTTGATGAAACAGTGATAGGTCAGGATCTGGACGGTGACGGTGCAGCCACCAATACAGCCGTCGATGCTATTAAGGCAACCGATGCTGTATTGGCACCTAATACAACGGTTTCCATAGTTTACAGTGCAACCTATGATCCAGCCTGGAGAGCAGGTGCCGCTATCGAAAATACCTTTATCACACAAGCGGATAACGATGGTGTGCCAGGGGGTGCGACAACGACAACAACATCTAACACAACCTACAATGTTATTCCACAAACGTATGGGGCGCTGGCAGATGATGACAGTGTGAATCCGGCTGACCCCAGTCCCGGTGTCAATGATGGTAATGACGATGATAACGCGCCTGCTAATGATACCCAGCTGGTTGACAAGGTAGCATCGGGTGAGACGGTTATCTTCACACATGTTGTAACGAACACCGGTAATGGCGATGATATCCTCAACCTGGCAGTGACGAATACAGACTTTCCTGCAGGTACAGTGTTCACCCTGTGGAATGCTGATGGCACGGTACAGTTAACAGACAGTGATGGTGATGGTATTGCCGACTCGGGAGTGCTCGGACAAAACCAGTCAGCTACTATTGTTGTAAAAGCGGTATTACCTGCCGGTCAGTCTGGTGCGCCAGCTAACGGTTATAATGCAGTACTAACCGCAACCTCATCAGGTGACAGCGACAAGGCCGATACGGTTAATCTGAAACTGGGTGAAATAACGCCACCCGCTGTTGATCTCGCTGCAGTCTCTGTTGATTCGACAGGTAATGTGACTAACCTTGCAGCGCAGGCCAGCACAGGCTTTAATGATGGCGGGACAGCCGATGCACACGATGAAGCCCCGGTTCTGTTTGCTAATGATGCCCTTATCGGAAGTACGGTTAGCTTCCCAATGTCGATTGCGAATGAATCCGGTAGTTCTGACTCCTTCTTGCTCAGTTACCAGAACTTGCCAGCTGGCTGGTCTGTTGTGTTCAAGGATGACAGTAATACGACCATTACATCGACACCTTTCTTACCTGCAGGTGGCACCTTTAACTACACGGCCTATGTCACAGTCTCCAGTGATCCGGCTCAGGCTTATGGAAATTCTCCTCGTGCCGGGGACGTGGATGGTTATGATGCGATTGACGGTGATGGCTCAGTACTGACCGGTACGGACGGTGATAACGACTACGTGATTGAGTTTGTTGTAACCTCGGCAGCAGATAGCACACGTACCGACAGTATCCAGCATGGAGTTGATGTAAAGTCAACACCGGCTATCTCCATCACTCCCGACGGGCAGAATCAGGTTCAGCCTGGTGGCACAGTGGACTACCCGCATAAGCTGGTGAATGATGGCAACATCGATGAGGCAGTGGAGATTATTGCTACAAATTCAGATACAGACTGGAATTCGACTACACTGGTTGATACGACGGGTGATGGGGCTGGAGATACCGAGCTGGTCAATCTGACGAGTGGAGCGGTGATCAAGGTTTACAACCCGGATGGTTCGACGGCGAATGCAACACTGACTGACAGTGATGGTGACGGGATTGTTGAGTTCCCCTTGCAGCCGGGTCAATACGTGAAACTGACCAATAAGGTATTTGCTCCAGCAGATGCGCCACAAGGTGAAGTCAATGCGACACAGTTGAATGCTCAGGATCCGGGTGTGGCTGGCACAGTACGCAATACAGCCACTGATACCAGTAATGTTATTCTGGGACAGGTACGTCTGGACAAGACGGTTGCCTTGCAAACCGACTGTACGGATCCATCAACCATTGGATCGTTTGCAGAGATTCAGTCTGCTGCGGTAGAACCGGGACAGTGTGCCGTCTGGCAGATTGTCGCCAAGAACGAAGGCGATGCACTGGTTAAGAATGTTGTCGTGAATGATAATGTGCCTGCTTATACAACATCACTGGCTAACTCCCTGCTGTACTGTAAAGGCTTTGGCTGTACACCGGCAGCTGTGACGGATACCGCTGGAGATGATGCGGGTGAAGTAGTTAATGACCTGGTGACATTCTATCTGGGTGATAACTCTACCCCGGCAAACAAGCTGGGTGGTGAGTTACAGCCGGGTGAATCATCAACAGTACGTTTTACCGTCAAAATTGATGAGTAAGCAGTAAGTAAGCTGTTATAGCCAGGTTGAAGGATCGGCCTGGCTATTGACTACCTATAGGCTCTTGCTGAGTGAGTGTCTATAGGTAGTGGCCTCTGTTGCAAAATACCCTGAGTCGTTCAGGAGCCTCAGAAAAACGAGCTATGACTTTGTTCAGAGTCTCCTTACAAGTGGCGTTATCCAGTCAATGGATTTGCAGGTTGTGTCTGCTAACGTGTGGTATAACCTGATAAGTTATGCCTATTGTGTCATCGCAGTCGGGTATTGTGAGCAATCAGAAAATAAAAAGACATAATAAACCCCACATAATAAAAACCAATAAAACTAATAAAACCAATAATAAAAATAAAAAGAAAGGTAACCACCATGCGCTTCCCAACCCCACCTTGGTATAGACTGTTATTGATCTTCGTGATAGCTATCTCGTTGGCACTGCCTGTTTTTGCGGCTATTGCGCCGGCGGGAGTATCTATTGTCAACCGTGCTGAAGTGTCCTGGTTTGATACCAAAGATGGTGTAGTGAAAAAAATGTTCTCCAATTTTTCACAGATTGAAGTGGCCAAACTTCATGCTCTGGATTTGGAAAGAGATACCCACTTACTGGTGCAACCCGGTCAACCGGTTAGTTTTGCCCATCGTCTGACCAATACCGGTAATACGCCTTCCGATTATGAGTTGCAGATACAGGATGTTGCTGCAGACTCAGGTGCTTTGCAAAAATTTCGTGTTTTTACGGATCTAAATGGTAATGGTCTGGCGAATTCGGGAGAGCCGGAGATATTGCCAGTTACCTGTTCCAGTCCTGCAACCGGGGTGACCTGTTATCCACTGGCGACTTTGCAATCGGGAGAGTTGACCGAGTTTGTACTGGGTGGAACGGTTGCTTCCAGTGCAGCGCTTGATGATGAATTCCTGTACACGCTTACGGTGGTATCCAGGGCAGACCCTGCTAAACAGGATACTAACCAGGACTCGGTACGGGTGAAGAAAGGTGCAACAATTACTGTCAATAAATCCGTGTCACCGACGTGTGGTGTGGCGGTGAAAGCAAATGACACTGTTCGTTACACGATTAATTTCAGCAATACTGGTGACGCTGTTCCGGAGAGTAAGCGTTTTACGATTGATGATGTGGATAGTGATGGGGTGATGCTGGAAGATGTTATTCCCGCCAACCTTATTCTGAGCAAGAATCACTTCCCGGTCTTTGCACCTGTACAGGGACAACCGGTTGTGCAATTGAAGAAAGATGAAGGCTCGCACCGCTGGATGCGTTTCGAGAGCTGGAATGGCACCAGTACAGTCAGCAAAATCGGGCTGTTTTTACCCACCATACAGATGCAGCCACACCAAAGTGGCAAGCTGGAGTTTAAGTTAACCACAGCCAGTAAAATAACGACCAGTATCATCTATAACGAAGCAGGGTTTAATACAGACCAGGATGCAGCTTTGGAATTTTTGAGTAATCAGGTATGTACAACGCTGGTTGCCGAAAACAAGCCGCAGGGAGGTAGCAATGATGCTGAAATTCGTTTTCTGGCACCTGCCCTGGATATCAAACGAAGTGGTCGTGTGCCTGATTTTACCTCTGCGGCAGACTTTGAAGATGCTCCCTATTATCAACTGGATAATGGCTTTGGCGACCTGGGAGCCAGTGGCTATAACACGATGCGTGATGGTGTTTATATTGAGGTGCATTCTACGGGATTGAATAGTGATGAAGATACCGCAGAAAGTCATCTGGTGACAGTCAGTTCAGCAACGGGTGACAGTATTCAGGTGCTTGTACTGGAAACAGGGCCAAATACAGGAATTTTCAGAAGTATTCGTGCGGTACGTTTGAGTGCTACTGAAAGGGGAGACGGTGCAACCTGTCCCGCTAATGCCAGTAATGTGGATTATCTGGCACTGGAGCCGGGCTGTGTACTCAACAGTGTCGCCGATGGTAACTTGCGTGCCAGTATCAATGACCCCGGCGTAGGGGAAATTCTTACGGATTCGGCGCTGATTGATCCATTGGGTGTGGTATTTGACTCTGCCTATAACTATCCGGTTGCCGGTGCCCTGGTGACGATTCATAACGCGGATGGCAGTATTGCCGAGGATCCAGTCACCGGCAACCCGTATCCAGCACAGATGACGGATGTGGATGGTCGTTATCAGTTTCCATTTCTGTATCCGCAGGATGCGACACACTCTGGTCAATACTATTTGCATGTCGAACCCCCGGTGAATTACACGTTTCCCAGTAAAATTCCTGCCATTACGCTGGTTGGTAATACGGGGCGGCAGGTCAATCAGTATTCGTACGGAATAGATGGTCAGGATGGAGTGACAGGGAGCGGTATCTTCACCCTGCTAGTGACATCACCTGACCTGGTCGCCGATATCCCGCTGGATCCTGATGTGAGTGATGTGCTTACTGTAAGCAAATCAACTACGCGCCCGCAAGTGGGGATAGGTGATTTTCTAACTTATTCTATTGACATACAAAACCATAGTGACAAGCGTGACAATTTTGATCCGGCGAATACCTTTGATCCTAAACTCTATGCGGTTGAGTTACACGACAAACTCCCTTATGGCTTTCGTTATGTATCGGGTACCGCTTTTCTGGATGATCAAAAAATAGCAGATCCGGCCGGAGCACCGGGACCCAACCTGACGTTTTCTGTTTTTAACAACCCGGTTGATTTCTCGTTAGACAACAAGAAACACACGCTGACTTATCGGGTGCGGGTAAGTGCGGGAGCGATTGATGGTGATGGGGTGAATACTGCTTCGGCAACGGGGCGTACAGTGAATAGTTCAACCGTGAACTCCAATAGCTCCAGTGCCAGAGTAACCATTTCTCAGGATGGTGTGCTGGATGCCAGAGGGATCGTCTTTGGCAAGGTGTATGTTGATGCAAATTGTGACGGAATACAGCATGCTGGTGAGTGGCCGATTGGCGGTGTCAAACTGTATATGGAAGATGGTACCTGGGTGATTACTGATGGTAACGGCCAGTACAGCTTGTATGGCATCAATCCGGGAAATCATGTGATCAAGGTTGATCCGGTGACGTTACCAGAAGGGATCACGCTTAAGCCGGTTGATAACCGGCACCTGGCTGATCCAGGGAGTCGCCTGGTTGATTTGACAACAGGAGAATTTCATCGTGCAGATTTTGTGGCAAGTTGTCCCAAAGCAGATATTAACTATGTATTTGAACAGATTCAGGCACGTAACGCGGGAACGAATGACTGGATGCTGGAGAATGCCCAGAAATATGACCCTAACAAAAGGCGGGTAGTGAATGACCTGACACGCAAGACCGGGGAAGACGGGGATCTATCGAATGGTACAGTAGGGTTTGCACAACAGCAAACAACAGCAAGACAGGTTGCTACCGGGCCACAGATTAACCGGGGCTATTCTTACATGGTCGCTCGCTATCGCAGCAAGGCAGCTGCGGCACAAGCGCTGGCAAATTTGCCGGTATCCGTCAGGCCAGAAGCCTATCTCTATAAAGAAGGTGACTTTCAGACCTTGCGAATTGGATTTAGCCTGCAAAAACAGGGACTGGATGCACTGGCCAAACAACTGGACAGCTTGAACCTGAAGGCAACGCGGGTAACGACAATTTATGAGCGCCTGCCAACAGCTGTGGTTGACCGTCTGGAGTCTCCCGCAGAGACACAGGCTATGCCTACGCCACAGGTTGCCATTAAACAGGTGAGCAAGCAACAGGCGAAGCAGGGCACCTGGCTCTGGCCACAAGGTGATACCAGTTTCGATGGGCGTTTTATGGTGGTTGTCAGGGCAGGTCTAACACCAACCTTACAGGTGAATGGCAAGCCGGTATCCGGGGCGCAAATTGGTGAGCGCATCGAAAATAAACGTGAGAAGGCACAGATTGTTGCCTGGTATGGGGTTGAGCTAAACCCGGGTGAGAACCGTGTCGCTGTTGTCGCCAGGGATCCTTTCGGTAATCAGCGCACCCTGGCATCGGGCACTTTTAAACGTCCGGCGAATGCCGTCAAAATCCAGCTGGTTCCAGCGAGTGAAGTATTACCTGCCGATGGGGGGCGTTCTTACTTGCCGGTTACGATTAAACTGCTGGATGAAAATGATTATCCGGCACGTGGAACCTATTTTGTGACCCTGGAAGCCAGCGATGGTCGTTGGGTTGAGCGGGATATTCAGGATCAGATGCCGGGACGCCAGATACGGGTTGTTAATGGCGAGCGCACTGTACATTTACGCAGTTCGGAGTATACAGGTGATGTGATCTTGCGTGCTTCTGAGGGTGAACTGGTGGTGGAGAAAAAAGTGACGCAAGTTGCTGCGCTACGACCGTTGATGGCGGTGGGGATTATCGAAGTCAATGCATTTGCCAATGCGTTTGATAATCGTCTAAATGCACCGTTAAGCCAGCAAGAAAAGTCTGCTTTCAATAGTCGTGCAGCCGTCTTTCTAAAAGGTCGGGTGCGTGGAGATGCCCATTTAACCCTGTCCTATGATACGGCGAAAAATACCCGGGGACAGCGTTTCCGGGATATCAACCCGAATACCGGCTATCCCATGTATGGTGATGCCTCGCAACGAGGTTATGAAGCACAGAGTCGCAGCAAACTGTATGCAAAACTTGAGAAAGATAAAAATAGTTTGCTATGGGGTGACTATTTGACAGACGCGTATGCCAAACATGAAAGTGTTGCCAGGGTGCAACGCAGTTTAACCGGCGTCAATGGTATTCTGGATGACGGGAAGAATCGTGTACAGGTGTATGTAGCCCGTCCGGAAGACAACCATATAACCGAAGAAATTCGTGGGCAGGGCACTGCACTGAATTATCGTATTTCCCGGTTTCCAGTGATTAGAAACAGTGAAGTAGTTGAGTTAATTACCTATTCTAGAGACAACCCGGGCGTTGTGATTAGTCTGCGTCAGCTGACCCGTTTTGGTGATTATACACTGGATGATATTACGGGTGAGCTGAGTTTTTCAGATGCTGTGCCAACGCTGGATGAAAATCTGAATCCGGTATATATCCGTATCTCCTATGATGTCGAGAACAATGGCAACCGCTATACTGTGGGTGGTCTCCGGGTGAATCGACAGGTTACTGATACATTGAATATCGGAGCCAGCTACTCGGTAGATGATAACAAGAGTAGCGGTAAGACTATTACAGGTATTTCCGGGCAGTACAAAAAGGGCGATTTGCGGATAACCGCCAGTGCTGCGAACCTGACCCATGAAGATGCAACCCGGGCAGATGGTCAGGCCTACCGTCTGGATGTTGAGAAGCGCTGGGACAAGGATAGCCGTACACGCTTTAGTTATGGCAGGGCGGATGCCGGTTATGACAACCGTTCAGGGGGTATTGCCGCCAACCGCGAAGAATCACGTATTACCCACCGGCAGCGCATCAACGAGACAGTCATGCTGAACGTGGAAGGGATTCACAGTAAGCAGCTGGATACGAATGCCACCCAGCAAAGCCTGGGAGTGACCGCTGATGTCCGTGTGGATGAATGGACAT
Organism: Thiotrichaceae bacterium; assembly: GCA_015490895.1. Lineage (GTDB taxonomy): Bacteria > Pseudomonadota > Gammaproteobacteria > Thiotrichales > Thiotrichaceae > HyVt-477. Next base: position 12,366 of record WFWY01000156.1, read on the forward strand.
TACGAGGAGGCGTGCGTCATATAATTCAGCAAAACTCGGCAGATAGTGATCGCTTCAATACCGTCATTCTCGGGGCCAGGCGTCCTCTGGATATTCTGGGTCGGAAGGGCAGTATACTCGGTGAGTACGAACAGGATATCGGCAATACAGGGCGTAAGCGTATTGCGCTGGGAGGTGACATTGCCGTGCATGACAAAGTAAAACTGTATGGTCGAGCCGAGCGTATCAATAGTCTCACCGGTATCAGTGGTCTAAGTAGCAGCCAGCAGCAGGATACGTTGGCTATCGGAGTTAAATCCAATGTACTAAAGTCTACAGAAATGTATTCAGAATACCGTTTGCGGGGGGCAATAGGAGGGCGTTCGATGGAAACAGCCTCCGGCATCCGGGGAACCTATACAGCCAAAGAAGGGCTATCTATCTCTCCCCGGCTGGAGATCATCAATAGTATGCAAGGCTCCGGCAAGGACTCAGTTGCCGTTTCTGTTGGCATCAGGGATACCCGTGATAGCAATAGCCGCAAACTGCTCCGCCTGGAAACACGCCATGATAGTGACCGGGATTACTATGGTATAGAAGGCTCTTATGTGGGGCGTCTGGATGAGCAGTGGAGTCTGTTGCTGCGAAATTCTTTGCGTCTTGACAACCCTGACAGGGATGCGACCCAATACCTGAATACCTTTACGGTAGGTTTTGCACGTCGTCCGCGTACGGATAACAGGCACAACATGCTCTTTTTATATCAGAATAAAATGGAGCGGGGTTACGATGCGGACGGTGACTGTGATACCCACATCTTGTCCACACATCAAAGCTATGAACTGGATGAGAGCAAAACCCTGTCCGGTCGTTTGGGGGGCAAGCATGAGCGTTGTAGCAAAGGAGGAACCACATCCAGCGCGAATGCAGCGGTGATGGATGGTCGCTTTATCTGGGATATCACCAGGCGCTGGGATACGGATATTCACGCTGGTTTATTGGCGACAGACGGTTTTGGTGAGTTGCAATACTCTGCAGGCATGGGGTTGAACTACCTGGTGAAACGTAATTTGCGGGTAGGTGCAGGTTACAATTTCAAGGGCTTTGAGGAAGATGACCTGGATTCAGAAGGGTATAACAAGCAGGGTGTTTATGTCGGTTTGCAATACAAGCTGGATGAAACCTCGCTGGACTTCCTGAGTGGTCAGCAAAGCAGTCAGGCACAAACGATAGAAGATACCTTTAAAGAAAAACAGCAACAGGCTGTAGGGCGCCCCGATAATCATCAGTCAGCACCATCAGATGATGACAAGGCAGGGCTGATTGACACGATAAAAAACTGGTTTTCAGGAGAATAATAATGATACGTCAACCAACAACAAGAACCATCATGGCATTTAGCCTGATAGTACTTCCTTTCACACTATTATCAGGATGTGCAAGCAATGACGAACTGTTCGCCAAATATGACAAGAACTGTGATTTGCCACCTGCCACGGTCAAAGTCATCGAAAGAGTGAAGCTGAAAGACAAGATCGTATACAAGGAAAAGGTCGTCAGTATTGAGGGCAAGCCCTGGGAGCCTGCGGTTTATTTTGGTTTTGACCGGGCAGACTTGACGGCTGAAGAGGCGCAACGCCTGGCGATTGATGCCAGAATTTTAAAAGATAATCCTTCATTCAAGGTCAATATCCAGTCTTTCACGGATACGAAAGGCAGTAAGGCTTACAACAAAAAACTGGCACTGCGCCGGCAGGCAACGGTACTGGATTACCTCAAAACGATGGGTATTGCCAGACAGCGTATCACTGTCTCTCCATTGGGTGAGGAGTTGCCTTTACTTGGTTCAACAAAGCAAGGACGTACCATTAACCGTCGGGTGGAACTCATGTTACTGGATGAAACGGGCAGACCCCTGGCGCTTAAAATTCAACAGGCGCGTTCCGGGTTTATACCACCTGCTCCTGTTAAATAGAAACGTGCTTTTAATTGCATAAGCAATCGCATAATCGCACTGGCATAAAAATAATAATAAAGAGTAAAGCCATGAAATATTCACACCGAAATCCTGTTGTTGGCATCCTGCTGGTTCTCAGTCTGATGTTTTCCCTTGCGACTCATGCGGCCTCGCCTGCGGCGGGAACATGGTTAAAAAACCAGGCCAGTGCAACCTATAAAGATGCCGCTGGTGTTGACCAGGTGGCGACTTCCAATGTGGTGGAGACGCTAATTCAACAGGTGGCTGCGATGGATCTGGTGCAGGATCAGACACGTCCCGGTGCACTGGACAAAACGGTATATTTCTCGCACATCCTGACCAATACAGGTAACGGTGAGGATAGTTTTACACTCACGGCCATCAATACCAGTGGCGACCAGTACGACTTTGCAGCAGTTAAGATTTATGCCGATCATAATCGGGATGGTCTGCCGGATAGTACAACGGAAGTGACGACAACGGGTAATCTCTCTGCACAGCAGGCATTTTATTTTGTGGTCGCTGCAACGCTTCCACCGAGCGGCCCGGCGGTGAATGATCTGGGGCGATTGACAGTGAGTGGCGTTAGTGATTTTAACAATGCACTCAGCCAGAGCAATACAGACACCGTTTCTGTCTCTGACAGGGCGATTATTGATACCACAAAAAGTATGAGTGCACGCACCGGCTATTCCCCCAGTGCCGTTTTCACGGTGACGCTGAGTTATGTTAATAACAGTGCACAGGCAGCAACCGGTGTAACCCTGATTGATGCTTTACCAGCCGGTATGAACTATGTTGCCGGAAGTGCCCGCTGGAGTGAGACCGGAACAACCGTACTGACCGATAATGACAAGACAGATGACCAGGGCGGGATTGTTTATTGTGCCTATCATACGGACTGTACCGGCTTGCCTTCAAACGGTGATAGTACACAGCAAGTCACAGCGGTCATTGCGTCGGTGGCTTCAGGAAGCTCGGGTATTTTGACTTTTGATGTGCAAATCGGTAGCGGTATAGCCGCATCTACCTTACATAACACGGCAGATTATGAATATGATAATGGTGCGAGTGTTGTGCCACGGCTGTCTTCCAACAGCGTTCCCTTTGAAGTCCTGGCAAAACCACAAGTGCTTGCCAACGGTTCTGACAATGATCTGGATCCAGACAATGCTGACAATCAGGGTGGAACGACCGATGCCTTTATAGTTGCCAGTGCCAGTCAGGGTACAACAGTCGCGTTTGATAATATCATTCGTAACAAGGGTAACAGTACGGATACCTTTGATATCCGTGTTGATACGGCTATCGCAGACCCTTTTCCTGCCAATACGGTATTTCAGCTGTTTAAGGAAGATGGCTTTACTCCCTTACTGGATACCAATAATAACGGTATAGTGGATACGGGCCCACTGCTTGCGGGTGGCAAGTTTAAGGTGGTCTTAAAAGCGGTTTTACCCGTCAATGCAACAGTGGGTGATAATGGCGGTGCTGGCTTTAATGTGCGGAAGACTGCTATCTCCAGCATTGACGAGTCCGTGAGCGATAGTGTGACTGACAAACTACAAACGATTGTCGGTGTCAGTGTTGATATTACCAATCATGCAGCATTGGGAGGCGCGGGTGTCAGCGGCGTTGGTGCAGGTCCTGAAGCGGCACCTGTAACAACGGTTACGGCAGCCCCAGGCGGGAGAGCGCTGTTTAACCTGTTTATCAATAATACCAGTGATATCAGTAGTCGCTATCAGCTAGAATACAGTATGAGTGATCCGTTTGTAGCAGGTAGTGTGAACAGCAACCTGCAAATTCGTTTTCATCGTGATGGTGGTGCGGGCGACTGTAGTACAACAGGTGCTGTATTGACGGCAACGGGTGTCATTCCGGCACAAGCGAGTGAGCAGGTGTGTGCCTCTGTGTTTATTCCGGCAGGTACCGTTGCCAGTGTAGATAGCAGTGGCAATGCTATTCCATACTCTGTTTATTTCAGGGCTGTTTCTGTACTCAGCGGCGCCAGTGATATCAAGCATGATGCGGTGATTATCAAGGAAGTTCCTGCATTAAGTATTTCACCAGATCAGCAAGGTCAAATACAACCCGGGGGAACCATGGTGTACCGCCATAATGTAACTAACAATGGTAATACAGCCCTGGAATGTATCCAGGTAACACCACAGAATACCCAATCAGACTGGAGTAGCGTTATTTACCGGGATAACAATGCAGATGGTCAGCTGGATAGTGGTGATACGGTGTTGACCGAGCAAACCTTAAATCCTGGCGACCGCTTCCCTGTACTGGTAAAGATTTTTGCACCTGCAACTGTTTCCATGGGCACCGATAATACAACCACACTGACAGTGACTGGTTATCAGGATAATGGCGATGGTGATGCAACAACCTGTAGTGGCGCAGCCCTTGCAGATACTGCGATAGACTTAACGACGGTCAATGTATCGGATGTCAGCATAAAAAAGGAACAATCCGCTGATAATGACTGTGATGGTGTGTCAGATTCGAATATATTTACCACGACTTCCTTTCAGGTGAACCCGCAGGCCTGTGTGGTCTATCGCCTAACGGCAATCAATGCAGGTGCAACGCCAGTAAACAATGTGCGAATTGATGATGCCACGCCGACATTCACCGTTTTTCATACTGCCGGGGGTTTGCCCAGTGTCACACAGGGTAATATTTCCGGCGGTGTTGCTGGCGATGAAGGCAGCATAGCGGGTGGTAGTGTGAACGGCGCTTCAGTGACATTAGCACCGGGGCAATCCATGGTGTTAATGTTTGGTGTAAAGCTGGACTGATGTAGTCTAGTACCTCAACCAGTTCCAGGAGACTGTCGGATTTGCAGCCAAACAGCGTTAAGTCCGACAGGCTCCTTAGGCATATAGACAGTTTAAACTGGACAATGTACCGGAGCTTGTGGTGACTCTCTCCGTTTTTCAGGTTTAGCATAGGATAATACACGGCTTTACAAGGTGCGGTGACAGAGTATGCTGTTTTTAAAAGGATAAACTGCTGGCCGGATGTTACGTAAATATTCGTGATATATTCCCCGGAATAGCCTATAGTCCAACCCCTGAACTTCGATAGATGAATCACCTGGTATGATGCAAGAATACACCTCTCCAATGGACCAATACAGGGATATTGTTATTCTTTGGTCTTTGCGTGTTTTGCTGGATTTGAAAGGCTACACCCTGATGGATGTCTCCTACGGGCTGTATGGACATGAGCGTGCGCTGGCAGCGGTTGGTCTGGAGCATTTGCTGGAAAAATACGATGATGATAATGAGCTTAGCAAAAAGAAATTCCGCAAGATTTTATTGAAGCAGGCGGCGGTATACGAAAAGAAGAAACACGATTTTGAGAATCTGACACTGGTTAAGAATGTCAGAAAACTGAGTGCCCTGATTGACTTGAATCCGGTAGAGCAGCAACTTCTGGTCTTTGGTGTGTTGCTGCATGCTATACGTGACCTGGAAGCGATTTGTGATGTGCTAGGTTCAATCTCCTCGCATAGTGTTGTCAGTGTATTGGCGGGGATTTTGGGGATTCCGCCGGTTGAAGTCCGTCAGGCCTTGTCATCTGAAGGGCTTTTAAACAAGACAGGCCTGCTGCGCCTGGATCGGGAAGAACACACTAACCTTGAATATCAGGTTCGTATTCTGGATGAAATTTCCGATGTGTTGCTGGATGAAGATCAGCCTGAAATCATGGAGTCTTTAAAGCGCTTCTTTACCCTTGGAAAGCAGCCACGCTTACTGGTAAAGGATTTTAAGCATATCCACAGAGACTATGAAATTCTGTATCGCTACCTGCGAGCTTCCTGTCAAAAAAAACTCGCAGGAAGTAATGTCCTGATTTATGGCCCTCCAGGTACGGGTAAAAGTGAACTGGTGAGAACGCTGGCAACAGACCTGGGTTGTGCCCTGTATGAAGTCACCACCACTGATGGTGATGATGATGCCATTATGTATCAGGGCAGGGTGGATTCCTATCAACTGTGTCAGCAGGTATTGAAGCGTAAGAGCAATATCCTGATTTTATTCGATGAAATAGAAGATGTCTTTGTACGTGACGGTAGTATGGAGCGTTTTGGTATTCGTACCAGTACTGACTCCAAGAAAGGCTGGTTCAATATGATACTGGAAGAAAACAGGGTGCCAGCGGTCTGGGTGTCCAATGTTATCAGCCATATTGATGAAGCCATTTTGCGTCGTTTTGACTATGTGATGGAGTTAAAAACACCCCCCCGAAAAACACGCATCAAGATTATTATGCACTACACGCAGGATTTGAAAGTCAGTGAGGGCTGGATCAAGAAGATTTCTGTTAATGAGGATCTTGCGCCGGGTCTGATTGCACGTGCTGTAAAAGTGGTTAAAGAGCTGGGATATGAAGAAGAGAGCCTGATTGAAACGAGTCTGGAACGGGTCATCAGTAATACCCTGCATGCTATGGGGTATGACAAAAATCTTGAAAAAGGTGCGGCTTCGCCGATTTCCTATCGTCCTGATGTCCTGAATGCAGACTATGACCTGGTTGCCTTGCAGGAAGGTTTGCAGCGCTACGGGCAAGGCAGGTTTTGTCTGTATGGCCCTTCGGGTACGGGTAAAAGTGAATTTGCCCGGCATGTCTCTGAAGTGCTGGACAAGCCGTTACTGGTGAAGCGGGCGTCTGACCTGCTGGATCCCTATGTAGGGGTGACCGAAAAAGAGATTAAGGGTATGTTTCAGCAAGCACTGGATGAGAGTGCCTTGCTGTTACTGGATGAAGCCGACAGTTTTTTACAAGACCGATCACGTGCCAGACAATCCTGGGAAGTGACTCAGGTGAATGAGTTATTGACACAGATGGAGCGTTTTGAAGGTATTTTTATCTGTTCAACCAACCTGATGGACAATCTGGATCAGGCTTCCCTGCGACGTTTTGATCTGAAAATCAAGTTCGATTTCCTCAAGCCAGAGCAGGGGTGGGAGCTGTTTCAGCAAGTTATCTCAGACTACAATAGTCTGATTGAAGACAAGGAAGTCTGGGAGAAAAAAGTGCGTGCCCTGCGTGGTTTGACACCAGGTGATTTTGCGACAGTGGTTCGGCAGAGCCGCTATGCACCAGCCAGGCTTGAAGCACAGACCTTGCTGGATGGCTTGAAGCGTGAAATTGAATTCAAGGACAAGGGCAAGTTCAAGAATATTGGTTTTGTGGCGAATTAATACCTGACGCTATGTCTTGTCGTGAAGCCGTTGACTTAGCTGCCAGCTTCCAGAAAAGGCATAATAGAAAAATAGACGAGAGCAAGAATTCCAGCAAGGTAGAGCAGGAATTGTAGCGGATTATCGCGAAAACTTGTCCAGAGTGTTGCGTGTTTGCACTCTCGTTTTAGTTGTTCATAGTTTGCTCTGGCAGTAAGGAAGCGTTTCTCCTGATAGTCTGCAATAACCGCTCTGGCAGCTTCCTCCTGTGATTCATCGAGCAGCCACAGAGCGGGCATGGAAACACCCCAGTTGCCCGCAGGTGTTTCATAGAATTCAAAGTGATGTTCATTCAATAACTGCCGAATATCTTCTGCTTCATCGTCAGGAACACCCCGTAATCTAAAAATTTGCTTAGCCATTATTATTCTCGTGATGATCCATGGTTGACAGTACGTGATAGACAGCCTGGGTTAATTGTGTCAGTTCTTCAGTGCTAATGATATACGGCGGCATGAGGTAAACCAGTTTACCAAAAGGCCTGACCCAGACTCCCTGCTGGACAAAGTGAGCTTGTATCACGGGCATATCGACAGGTTTTTTCAGTTCAACGACACCGATAGCTCCTAGCACCCTCACGGCGGCGACAGAGCTTAAGGCCTTACATTTATAAAGTTCCTTAACTAGCTGTATTTCAATGTTTTTAATCTGACGTTTCCAAGGTGACATTAATAGCAGCCTGATACTGGCACTGGCGACATGACAGGCTAGTGGATTGGCCATAAAAGTAGGGCCATGCATTAATACGCCTTTGTTATCGGCTGCGATTCCGTTGGTTACTTTTTCCTGGGTAAGGACTGCAGCCAGGCTCAGGTAGCCCCCTGTGAGTGCCTTGCCAAGTACTAAAATATCCGGTTCGATCTGTGCTTGCTCATAGGCGAACAGGGTTCCGGTGCGGCCAAAGCCCGTGGCTATTTCATCAAGTATCAGCAAGACATCATACTGTTCACACAAGTCGCTTACCTGGCGCAAGTACTCAGGGCAGTAAAAGCGCATACCGCCAGCACCTTGTACAATGGGTTCAAGAATGACGGCTGCTAATGATAAATGATGCTGATGGATGAGTTGCTGAAAACTGTCAATATTGGTGTGCAGCTGTTCTCCCTTATAGTGACATTGAGGTGCCTCGGCAAAGTAATGTCGTGCAAGGGTGTGGTTGAACAGGCCATGCATACCAGTGACAGGGTCACACACTGCCATGGCACCAAAGGTATCACCATGGTATCCCCTGGCGACGGTGAGCAGCTTGTGTTTTTGCGGTCTACCTTGTGCACCCCAGTATTGCAGTGCCATTTTGATGGCAACTTCTACACCGACAGAACCGGAGTCAGCAAAAAAGACATACTGTAAAGGTTCACAGGTGATATCAACAAGTTGCTGTGCCAGTGTCACTGCAGGTTCGTGGGTCAGCCCGCCAAACATAACATGCGCCATTTTTTTGAGCTGTTCCTCAATGGCAAGATTGAGAGCAGGGTGATTATAACCGTGAATAGCAGCCCACCAGGATGACATGCCATCAATAAGTTTGCGTCCATCCGCCAGGGTCAGTGTCACACCTTTGGCGGCAATGACCGGGTATGCTGGATCAGGATTAAGCAGACTGGTATAAGGGTGCCAAACATGGTTTTTGTCGTAGTCAACCCAGTCGGGAGTTGAAGTGTCTTGAGTGCTCATCGGACATACTAAATTCAGAAACATTGAGTCTAGCAACCTGCTGTGAATATGACTATAGCCAAATCTGTTAGTATCATCTTCATCCACAAATACTGACAGAATGCATTTCGCCCCACACAAATCAGAATATTAGTATATACAGATATTCATATTCTATTGACTTAGGTTAAGGCAGTTTTAACTTTTATTAACTACTATTAGAAACAGCAGGGTGGCTTGTTTGCGTGATAGTGAATTCTGCTATAAGAGGTTTCTAAACAGTTAGCCCTGAAAACTGGTTCACACAGGTTCAAGAGGAGAGAATGATGAAACAGATATTAGTAACTTCTTCAGTCGTTGCCTTGTTAGCAACGCTATTATCCGCTCCAGTTGCTGCTGACTGGTTTGATGGTTTCAACAATGGTAATACTCAGGGTTCTGGCTCGGGTAATGCTTCCGGGTGGGGTACTGGCTCCGGTAGTGCTCAGTCATCGACTGCGGGTAATGTCTCGGGCTGGAGTACGGGTAAAGGTGATGCGGATGGTGAAGTAGACTTCCAGATTACTTTCAAGGGTAAAGGCCGTACTAATATGGATACCAGGATGTCTGCGGATGGTGAAGGTAGCGGTCGTGGTGACTTTCAGGGAGATACTACAGCATCGGGCAATAGCTATGGCAATGTTGCCGGTAGTGGGCAAGGCTACGGTGATAATGGTTATACCGGCTGGAATAACCCCTGGAATCGTGGTGGCTATACCAACTTTGGCAGGCCTTATATGCCACAGCCCATGATGACTGTACCTTCTGTACCGACCACTGTGCCACAGGCGATGTCGTCCATGCCTTATGGCTATCCTGTTTATGGTTATATGCCCTATACCCTGCCAACGCCAGCTGCACCCCGTCCTCCCAGCTTCCAGCAAATACAGCAAATGCGCGAGGCACAACGCAAGCAGATGCCGTTACAATCAACCCCTTCTGCACCACAGCAGCAAGTGACGACACCTGCGGCAAAAGCAGCAGATGAGAAGACAGATAAAAAGTAGATTTTTAAGGAGCCTTTGATTAAGTCCGGTCGAATTTTCTGTGAGATGAAATTCGTCAGTTTTTTGATAGAAAAGTTAGCAATAGTCATTCTATGGGTCACTTTTATAGCGAAAAAATGGCAATATTTCAGTCTCAGGAAAACGATTGAGACTTGATCAGAGGTTCCTCAAGGAGAGTTATGATGAAGAAATTTATGATCGCACTAAGTGCAGCGTTATTGATCTCCACGGCACAAGCTGACTTTTTTGGTAGTAATAACGGCGAGTGGAAAATGGGACCCTATGGCCCCTACTGGGATGAAAGTGACTGGCCGGAATGGACACCCATGTACTGGATGGAAGAGTTCTTTGATAGCTGGAGTGATGACGATGATTATGGTGGCTATGGCGGTTATGGTCATTATGGCATGCCTCCCGTTTATGGGTACCCCATGATGCCTTACGGGGGTTATGGTGGCTATCCCGCACCCTATGGTGGAGCTTACTCTATGCCCTACCAACCCTACCAGCCTTATCAAGCACCGCTGGTACCTTAGAGTGGTAAGGTGTATCGTGCAGAGTAATTTTGCCCGGTTGCCCACTGGAATCGGGGATGCCAGTGGGCAAAAAGTATGCTACCCTGAACGGGAGAGTTCCAGCTTTGTGAGTGATCGTACAAACCGTCAAATGGGCAATAAAATAAATGGCTGAGGGCTTGCTCGCGGAGTAATCAGGAGCCTCCATCCCGGACAAGCTTCTGAGTCGTTGTTCCCGAAGGTGAGGTATGGTATCGGATCAAGTGAGACCTTTGCACGAAAGATATGGCGGATTACAATGGCTTGATTTCCCCCTGTTTGTGCTAATGATTCGACTGATAGTCCGGCTATCACCCCCTTTTTTAGTAGAAAACTTTCTTAAATATCTCCCTGATAAAGCGAGAGTTCGCTTTATTTTCAGGCAAAAACTGAATTATTCAATCCATCAGGAAAATCCACTCAGGTTTAACCAGAGTTTCCTGAAGCGAGGCGCATTTATCTGCCTGTTTTATTTTGGGGGAGGGTCTTGTGCCTGGTCACATGGGGATGTGCATTTACAAATTCATACCTTGTCACAAAAAATAGCGCATCATGCAGAAACAGACGAACTACTCCGGCGTGCGTTATTATGGCGTAATAAAGGCCAGCTGGATAAAGCCTGGGATGATTACCAGCGGGTTCTGAAACAAAACAGTATCAATACCGATGCCTTGTATTATGGTGCGAAAACTGTCCTGGAAAGAGGTCAGGTTGCACATGCACAGTCATTGGCACAACGCTTTTTCTTGCAGTTAAAACAGCGCCCTTATCGGCAGGCAGCCTATGCACGTGCCTATCAGCTGTTTTCTGATATTGCGTTAGCCCGTGGAGATACTTCCCAGGCTTTGCAGTGGTCTAAAAAAAGTATGGCATTGAAATCTCATTCAGTACCCGGTGAGTGGCTCCGGCTGGCCGATTTAAGTCTACAGCAGGAGGGCTATCAGCCCACCCTCGCGATACTCAAACAGGCGCTTTCCCGTTTGCCTGGAACCGTCAGCATCCAGCAAGAAATTATCAGGTTATCTATGCAGGAGAATGATTACAAAACGGCTTTGTGCTACCTTGACAAACAGCTGCGAAAAGCTGCTGCGCTACGTAAAGTAGTGTTGCTGGCAAAAAAGTCCGAAGTGTTGGCCTTGGCAGGTAATCAACAGCAATCCCTGCAATGGAGACAACAGGCACGACGAGCCTTTCAACGGCTACCTACTAGCCGAAAGAGCCTGCCAGCAGCCAAACAGCTTGAGCGGCAACTGGCAAAACAGGGGGACTTGTAGGTTGCTGCTGAGTTTGCGAAGCCTGACAAACCAGGCATGTTGGGCTTCGTGGCGATTAGACTTTGTAGGGAACGTCATTGTAATGTAGAAAAACTAGCGGCAAAATCGTCTATTGGTGATGCTGCGCCACAGTAACAGACAGTAAGGGGGATTGGTTTCATGTTCCAGCATCGTCGGCATCACTTCATCGCTTTCACCGGATTGTTTTTTATCATCATGGTGTTGTGTTTCAGTAGCTCACAATTATTTGCAGACACACTTTTTATCAGTAAGGGAGCAACCTGGAAATATCTGGATAATGGTTCAGATCAGGGTATCAGCTGGAGAGAAAACACTTTTGACGATAGCAGTTGGCAAAGCGGGGCAGCTATCCTTGGCTATGGTAATGGTGGGGAAGCGACGGTTGTGAGTTATGGTGGAGATGCTGCCAACAAATATATCACAACCTATTTCAGACACCAGTTTTCGGTGACTAACCCGGCTCAGTATCAAAGTTTGTCGCTGGAGTTATTACGCGATGATGGAGCGGTTGTTTATTTAAATGGTAGTGAGCTGGTGCGCGACAATATGCCCGCCGGCACGATTAACTACCTGACAGTAGCCAGTAGCACGATAGGAGGGGCAGCAGAGACTACTTATCAGCAATTTTCATTCCCTGCGACGGCATTACAGGCAGGAACCAATACATTAGCGATAGAAATCCATCAACGCAGTCGAAGCAGTTCGGATATCGGTATGGATGTCTCTCTGACCGGGTTAACGGCGGCAGCGCCGGTGACTATCACGCGTGGCCCCTATCTGCAAATGGGCAGTCATAATGCCATGACGCTGCGTTGGCGTACCAATATTCCTACGGACAGTCGTGTTCAGTATGGCACAAGTGTGGGAAATCTTAACAATACGGTAGATAGAGGGGTGCAAACTACTGAGCATGAAATCCGGCTTACGGGGTTGACGGCACAAACCGTTTATTTTTACTCGGTAGGTCAGTCGGGAGGGGTATTGGCCAGTGGACCCGATTATTATTTCAGGACATCGCCCATGCCTGGTAGCCGGACTCCGGCTCGAATCTGGGTAATAGGTGACTCGGGTACTGCCAATAATAATGCACGTGCTGTCTATACAGCCTATCGTAATCTCACGGGTTCTACCTATACTGATTTGTGGTTAATGCTGGGTGATAATGCGTATAACTCAGGTACTGACAGCCAATACCAGAGTGCTGTTTTTGATATCTATCCAGAATTACTACGGCAGACACCACTCTGGTCGACTCTGGGCAATCATGATGGGTATAGCGCCAGCTCTGCCAACGAAACTGGGCCTTATTACTCTATTTTTACATTACCCCGGCAGGCAGAAGTGGGTGGACTGGTATCAGGCACAGAAGCTTATTACTCTTTTGATTACAGTAACATTCACTTTATTGTGCTGGATTCCTATGAAACCATGCAATCTGTAGCAAACCGGGACACCATGTTGCAATGGATGGAGGCTGACCTGCAAAATACCAGTGCCGACTGGATTATTGCTTTTTGGCACCACCCTCCATACAGCAAAGGTTCGCATGATTCAGACACCGAAACACGATTGATCGACATGCGTGCAGTTGCACTTCCTATTCTTGAAAACTATGGTGTAGACCTGGTACTGTCTGGCCATAGTCATGCCTATGAGCGTTCTCTCTTTATTGATAGCCACTATGGTCTTTCGGGGACACTGACAGCAGCGAATATTATAGATGCAGGTAGTGGTCGAGTGGATGATACAGGGGCTTATCATAAACAGGTGGTGGGTAGTAATCATGCGGGTGCAGTTTTTGTGGTTGCGGGAAGTTCCGGAAAAATCAGTGGTGGAGCGTTGAATCACAGCGCGATGTACCTGTCACTGAATGAGCTGGGTTCTCTGGTACTGGATGTTGACGGGCTTACCCTGAATGCCCGTTTTATTAATAATGCGGGAGCTACAAAAGATTATTTTACCCTCACCAAAGGGAGTGACAGTGACAGCGACGGCATCCCTGATGACACGGATAACTGCCCCACCCAGGCAAACCCCCGACAATCCGATAGCAATACTGATGGAGTAGGTGACCTGTGTACGCCTTATGTCCTGCCGGACAATAGCTGGCGACAAATCAGTATGCCTGCCAACCTGGGGGCATTAAATACAATGGCGGATGTATTTGCAGATGATTTGCCCGCCGCACAGTTGGGGGTACTTTGGACGGTCTATAGATATAATCCTGCCAGCAACAGCTATTACATGGTTGCACTGGATGACACGTTGCAAGCGGGAGAGGGGTATTGGGCACTTCAGAAGACAGGTGCTAATGTGAATATTGACCTGCCAACGGGCATACAGGAAACCACCGCCAGCGGGACATACAGCCAATGCAGCTCTGCTACAGGTTGTTATGTGCAAGTATTACCAACACAAGCGGGAGATACCCAGTGGAGTATGCCAGGTTACCCTTTTGAATTTACAACCAGCCTCAGTGCTGCCCGTATTGTAACTGATAGTGGTGTTTGTGCCGATATAGATGGTTGTACGCTGGATGAAGCTGCGGCCGCTAATATATTAAACAAAGAACTGTTTCGCTACAATGGTACCAGTTATGATCGCCTGGGCAGTGGTCATGTGCTAACGGGCTGGAGTGGCGTCTGGGCTGCGACATTGGCAGGTGCTGACGGCCTGAATCCGCGTCTGCTGCTTCCGCTGCCATAACCTCTTTGTCATTGCAGATTAAACGCTTTGCGCGCCTCACCTGCATCCCTGTAGGCGGTGCAGCTATTGGACAACCCAGGGTAAGCTGAGTCGTTACTAGCGTTTTTTAGAGTACTTGTTAAGGAGACTCTGATCAAGTCCCAATCGTTTTCCTGAGGCTGAAACATCGCCATTTTTTCGCTATAAAAGTGACCAATAGAATGACTATTGCTAACTTTTCTATCAAAAAACTGACGAATTTCATCTCACAGGAAATTCGACCAGACTTAATCGGAGGCTCCTTAATAG
>WFWY01000157.1 GCA_015490895.1 Thiotrichaceae bacterium
AAAACTTTTTGGACGGCATAAACAAATTCATCAACCAGCTCGGTATAGGCATTCCCGGTGAGGCGTGGCTGATTAATGCCCAAATACAGCGGGTCGTTACGGAGTGACGGGTTGTTGGTGCCGACATCGAGTATGACAGGCATGCATTGTTGAGGCGGTATCCCTGCACAGGCGGAATAGAGCGCTAGTTTGCCAATAGCAATACCTATGCCATTGGCCCCCAGGTCACCCAGCCCCAGAATACGTTGACCGTCGGTAACGACAATCAAACGGACATCACGTTCATGCCAGTTGCCCAGCATCTCCTCAATGTGTCCGCGGTCACAGGCAGTTACATAGAACCCACGTGACTGACGAAAAATATGTGCAAATTCCAGACAGGCCTGTCCAACAGTAGGGGTATAGACCAGTGGCATTAATTCTTCGATATTTTCAATGAGCATCTGAAAAAACAATCGCTCATTTCGCCCAAGTAGTGCCATCAGGAAAATATAGCGTTCAATATCAAACGCTTTTCGGCGCAGGTTTTCCAGGGCTCTGACCAACTGAATCTGCTGGGTAGTAATAACCGCAGGTAATAATCCATGAAGGCCATATTGGTCACGCTCTTCTTTGGTAAAGGCTGTATCCTTGTTCAGTTCAGGTGTATTGAGAAGATCGCGACCTTTGAGTTTACAGGGCGATTGTATGTCTACTGCAGTTTTATTTATCATGGCTCTTTAATCTTTTTCTCCTTTCGCAGTTTGTCGCCTTGTTTTCAGGTCATTACAAAAGAGTATGAAAAGGCTTACGCGGGCGCCATACAGCCAGATGCGTCGTAACCAGTGGCAACCAGAGATAACAAGTAGTGTTATATTACTCCGGTTTTCCCGACAGCTTAATGGTTATTGTGTTTTTTCAGGGTCTTATTTAGCGCTTCCATCTTCTCAAGCGCCTGATTTTTCTCTGCCAGAAGTTCATGGGTGACTTGCAGTTTGGATTCTGCATCAATCAGGCTGGCTTTATAGTGATCATTGGTTTCGGTGAGTCTGGCCTGTTTCTCTTCCATTTGTTGGCAATCTTGTTCGCAGGCATCCAGTTTTTTTTGTAGTTGTTTTATTTCCCGGTTTTTTTCTGCGATCTGTTCGGCAAGCAACTCACGATCACTTTCTCTGATTGGAGGTGAAGCATCCCCCGTACGGGTTTCACTGTTGGCAGCTTGCCAGTTTTTGGGCGTTGATTCCATCTCTGATAATTTACTAACCATATCATCTAGTTGGTTGCTTTTGTCAGAGAGTTCTGTTCTGACTTGCTCAAGTTGCTGTTCCAGTTGAGCTAACTTTGAAGCTTTATACTTGAGTTCCTGGCTGGAAAGTTCTGCTGCCCTGTTCATTCGGGAGAGACGGGATTCCAGCTGCAGTTTTTGAGTTTCAGAGACTTTATGTTGCTTGTTTTGATTTTGTAGTGCCTGGTTGACATATTCCAGTTCCATAAAACGTTTGCGCCAGCGCTGCTCGATAATATCGAGTTTTTTTCTGTTATCACCTCTTAAAAACCAACCTGTTACGCCTCCTAAAAGTAGTGCTGTACCCAGGCATAACCATAATTGTGAAAATAAGTAACCCATTATCTCGTACTCCAACAAGTTAGGTTTGGTGAATACAGCGAGTCATGAAGTGATTAGCCGTCAGGCGCATCTTGCAGGGAATGGTTGTTCCCTTCAAAAAAGATGCAACACCGCGGATGGCCGCTTCATGGCTCGCTCGAAGGGAGCAACCCAAAGTGCTCAATACTGTATTATGGTTTTTGCCAGGGGAACAACCATTGCCTGCAATCCAAGCCTTGTCTTGAACGCTTTGGATTGCTCTGTATCCATCAAACCTAAGTTGCTGGAGCACTAGGATCCCTCCATGATGATGATTTCTATTCTGCGGTTCTGTTTCCTGCCTTCCGGGGTTGCATTGTCAGCTATTGGTTCTGATTCACCAACTCCCTGGGCTGTGATTTGCTCTGCCGGCAGTCCTTTGCTGGCAAAATAGGCTTTGACCGCGGTGGCACGTTCCTGACTAAGGCGCAGGTTTAGTGCCTTGCTACCGGTTACATCGGTATGACCCCGGATGAGTGTTCTATATTGCGTACATTGTTGCAATATGGGGACAAGAATATCCAGCGTTTGTTGGCTGCTGGGAATAATAATGGATGAGCCGGAGTGAAATTTTATAGCGTTAATTTCCAGTAAGGAAGTGGTACGTTGCTGACATTCACGGGCAGTCATTTTTTGCTGTAAATCGGAGGACAGATCAACGTGTATCTCATCAGGAAGGGGAGCTTGTACGCGAATATCCGCCCTGACTTCGCGGCTATCCAGTTGCTCGCTTAGTGCTTGTATGATCGAATCACGCTGTTGTGTTGAAGCACTAACCCCTGATAGATCGACAGTATGCGTATTAACCTGTAATTTCCCGCTGATGAGCTGTTGTAAGGCATCGAGCCCGGCTCTCACTGCAACAATCCAGTTTTCAGGTGCTCCGTGTTGCTCGCTAAGTTCGTCTTTGATGTCTTTATCACGAAATAACTCCATCGCATAGGCAATCAGGTTATGATGCGTGTTAGCATCAGGAACCCAACCGTGGATAATCAGTTGATTGTTCTTGCTTTCAACACGGAAAGGGTAATTTCTGGGCACAGGCTGGCTGACCTTAATCCGGTCAGTCACGAGGCGCACACCTTCCAGCTGCACTGCCTTGTCAATGCGTCCCCTCATACTGGCATCAGCGACCGTGCCGCTGAGTATAATATCGCGACCACTTACTTCCAGCTTGATGTGCCCGAAACCTATATCTGTAAGTGCTTTGGTCGCCCGGCTCGCAATATCTTTTTGTATGGCTGGCGCAACCTCGATATAGACACACCAATAGCCCAGCAGTAAAAACAGTGTCAATCCTAATAACAGAATGAGTAATTTGTGCATTGATCGTCCTTTGCCCGCGCAGATAGTTAGCCCGGATTGGTTGTATCACGTTCAGTGATTGCAACTGACTGAAATAAAGAAAAATCAGTGCATTCAGGAATAACACCTCGATACCTTTCACTGTGTCATTGCGGTGAAAATCCGGGCTCAGCCAAATATAGTTTTTTTTCATTGCCAGATGAACCAGGAAGGGTTTAGCCGCGACTATTGGCGAGATAGCTCCGATTACCGGGGCTAGTCGTCAGGATGAGGGAGGTGTCAGGTTTTATATTTGTTCTGTAGATACCCTTTTGGCCGGATAGCGACAACACAGGTGATTTTGGTGCAGGGTGTACCATCCAGTGTATAAATCGCATAATCCAGGCTGGGGGTGCTACGCCCTTTTTTGGCAAGCTGATCGCGTATGGCCTTCTCTTTTTCTGGCGGAAAATCAAAGCGTAGTTCAAGGTCTGTATCGCCGGGTCGAATAAAGTCAATACTCAAGTGCCGTGTCCAGACATGATAACCAGGAAATACTTTGGCGCAGGCCAGTGGTGCGATTGGATCTGCCAGTGATGCCTGAAAGCCACCGAACATGGAATTTCCCATATTTCTGGCTATCCAGGTTAGTGGTAAACGTATGCGGATATGACGCCAGTTGTCCGACAGTTCAAGCACTTTAATTCGCATCAACCACCAGGGTGGGTACCAGCTTAGGCGCTTGCTTTCCGGTAGCCAGGACAGAAACTTTTTTGAGAGATAGATGGGGTTTGACATGGCGTTGCTCGATCCTCTTCGCTTATATCTGTGCGGTGTGATTTCACTGTGGCTGTGGTAGCATGGAATATAACAGCTCAGCTGTTAAATAAATCCCTCGAAAGGCTGGATTTCTACCGTTTCTCCCGGTTCAGCGCCCTGTGATTCAACCGGCAACAGGATGAAACAGTTAGCCTGACTCATGGAGCGCAAGATGCCAGAGCCCTGTTCCCCCGTTTTGCTGACAACCAGCTGGCCATTTTTTGCCTGCTGATAAATGCCACGCTGAAATTCAAAACGACCGGGGCGTTTTTTTAGTCGCGAAGTACAGTTTGCAGTTAAGGTCATGGGGTAGTGTGTCTTTCCGCTGGCCAGGTAGTGAAGGGCAGGCTGTACGAACTGGTAGAAAGTAACCATGACGGAAACCGGATTGCCAGGCAAGCCAAAAAAATGTGCCTGGTTAATTTTGCCGAAGGTGAGTGGTCGCCCAGGCTTCATGCTTACTTTCCAGAAATGGATATCACCGAGCGCTTCCAGTGTGGTTTTGATATAATCAGCCTCGCCGACAGAGACACCGCCTGAAGTGATTACGACGTCGGCCATGTGTGAGGCGCTAGTGAGTGCTGTATGCATGGCATCAGGGTCATCAGGCACGATACCCATATCCAGTATTTCAACACCCAGGCGTTGCAGCATGCCATATAAACTGTAGCGATTACTATCGTAAATCTGTCCCTGCTGTAGTGTTTCACCCACAGAACATAATTCATCTCCGGTTGAGAAAAAGGCCACACGCGGACGACGAAAGACACGGATTTCGCTGATTCCCAGTGAAGCCAGGATTCCCATATCTGCCGGTGTTATCTGCCGACCGGGTTTTAATACGGTATCACCCGTATCAACGTCTTCCCCTGCCGGGCGAACGTTTTGTCCTTTTTGGTGCCCGCCTGCAATTTTCACACGTTTGCCAGCAAGTACCTCAACGTGTTCCTGCATAATCACGGTGTCGCAGCCCTGGGGGATAACAGCGCCGGTCATGATACGGATGGCTTGCCCGGACTGACAGTCTGAGGTGAATGGACTTCCCGCCAGTGCGGTACCGATGATGTCGAAGATTTTGCTGGCGTTATCGTTATCAGGAAGGTCACTACCGGCTATAGCATAACCATCCATAGCGGAGTTGGTATGCGCGGGTACCTGTCGTGGAGAGTGAATGACTGATGCCACAACCCGGTTGAGGCATTGCCGCAGTGATAGTGTTTCCTGGTCGGCAATGGGCTGCAGTGCTTGCTGAATGCGCTCACGAGCCAGCTCGATAGAGAGTGATGTCGGATCGTAGTCATCGGCACAACTGGGGACATGGGTCAGTGTTTCTTGCATGGTATATCCTGGTCTCTTAACGGGATGGATTAAGGTTGTTGGGGCGACGTTGTTGGGTTATTAACCAGTGTTCAATAAACGTGGCGACGCCAGCTGGATGGTTGATATCCAGAAGAGGAATTTTAGCCTTTGTGAGGGGGTGCTGTCTGTGCTTCTGGTCACTTTTCTCAGGCTGGTCAGTCACCAGTGCAATAATCGCCGGATCATCCGGGTAGAGGTAGGGCTTTTGTAATACGGCACGATGTAATTCAATCTTGGGGATAGGGGCGGACTTGAACCCTTCGACCATTATCAAATCCAGCGAGTCTGCTAATATGAGTGACAGGGCCTGCGATAGACTGGCTTCTGGCATCGGTTGGGGAGACTCGACGATTGACGTTATGCGATTTTTCCCCGCAACAACGATCTGGCTAGCTCCGGCTTTTCGGAGACGATAACTGTCCTTGCCGGGTTGATCCATCTCAATATCATGGTGCGTATGTTTGATTAGCCCGGTACGTATACCTTTGTGCTTTAACAACGGGATCAGCCGGGTCAGTAGCGTGGTTTTCCCGGTACCGCTGTAGGCCGCAAAACCCAGCACAGGAAGCGGAAATTTAAGTCGTGTTATCACCGGTCAAGCTATCCAGAGCAGATAAAATCATCACTGATAGTATCTCTCTTTTTTGTGTCCAGGTCATTCGGAAGTGCTCATGCGCTAAAGCTGGATATCCAGTTCGGTTATTTTTCGTGACAGGGTGTTTCTGCCTAGACCCAGCAAATCTGCGGCCTCTTTCTTTTTGCCTGCGGTAATTTTCAATGCGGTTTTTATCATAATACTTTCATAAAGAGGGGTGGTTTTATCGAGTAGCCGCACGGCACCCTGTTGTAACTGCCGGGTTGCATACTGTGCCAGTGCCTGTTCCCAGTGCTGGCTGTCATCGCCAGAGCTAGCGCCTTGCATGAATTCGGGGGGCAGGTCTTCAACCGTAATATCCTTGCTGGCAACCATGACGGTTAACCATCTTGCAGTGTTTTCCAGCTGACGGATATTTCCGGGCCAGTGTTGCTGCTGTAGCAATTCAAAGACAGCCGGTTCACACTGTTTCATTTCAACATTAAGTTCTTGCGAAGATTGCTTCAAAAAATGTTTAAGTAACAGTTCTATGTCTTCAGGGCGTTCCCTGAGTGCAGGAGAATGGACATTGATCACATTGAGTCGATGATAGAGATCTTCACGAAACAGGTGATCCTTGACGCGCTGTTGCAAGTCCTGGTGCGTCGCTGCCACTATGCGGACATCCACCTTGACGGGGGTATGCCCGCCGACACGATAGAACTCACCATCTGCGAGCACCCGTAACAAGCGAGTTTGTAATTCTGCCGGCATATCACCGATTTCATCCAGAAACAATGTGCCTCCATCTGCCTGTTCAAAGCGCCCTTTGCGTTGGGCATGAGCACCCGTAAAAGCGCCTTTTTCGTGCCCAAACAATTCGGATTCGAGAAGTTCTCTTGGAATCGCCGCAGTATTAATCGCTATAAAAGGATTGGCAGCACGTGGACTATGAGTATGCAGGGCTTTGGCAATAAGCTCTTTGCCGGTGCCGGACTCTCCTGTAATGAGTACCGCGATGCTGGATTGTGACAGTCTTCCTATGGCATGAAAGACTTTCTGGATAGCAGGGGACTTGCCAATAAAATCCTGCGAAGGAATACTTAATATGGGTTCGTCTGTATCTTTTTCTTCGCTCGATTGCAGTTCGCTTTGTTCAATGGCACGTTTGGCGACTTCAACCACTTCTGTAATATCAAAAGGTTTGGGGAGGTACTCAAAGGCGCCGGACTTAAAAGCGGTGACGGTGGTATCCAGATCGGAATGAGCCGTCATGATAATGACCGGTATATCAGGATAATCCCGTTGCAACACGTGTAAGAACTGAAAGCCATCCGTGCCTGGCATACGAATATCACTGAAAATAATAGCTGGCTGTGTCGATTTCAGAGTGGTCAGGGCGTCATCCGCGCTGCTGAAAACGCGAACAGGGATAGACTCGCGCTGTAGTGACTTTTCAAGTACCCAGCGGATAGATTTGTCATCATCAACGACCCAGACTTCGGTATTTTTTTTCATGACTCACCTGTTAGTGTGACGGCTGTGTGCTAATCGGAATAATAATACTAAAAACGGTATGGCCGGGTTCTGATTCAAATTCAATAAGACCGTTATGTTGATTGATTAATGATTGCGCGATAGAAAGCCCAAGCCCGGTACCGTCAGCTCGCCCGGTAATCATGGGGTAAAAGATACTGTCCTGTAGTTCTCTGGGTATGCCGCGCCCGTTATCAATGATTTGTGCCATCAGCACCAGTGGGTAATTGTCCTGGCGGATAGTGAAATTGCGTAAAACACGGGTTCGGAGAATGATACGACCCTCATTTTCCAGAGAATTGATGGCATTATTGATAATATTCAAAACAACCTGGACCAGCTGATCCCTGTCACCGGTTATTTCAGGGATACTGGGATCGTAATCCGTATGCAGGGAAATCGTATCCGGCAAGGTGGCTTCTGATATTTGCCTGGCATGCTCCAGTACTTCATGAATGTTAACGGGTACCTTATGTGGAGGCTGGTTGGAGCCGAGCATCGTATCAACCAGCTTGGTTAAGCGGTCTGCTTCTGAAATGATTATGCTGGTATATTCTTTAACCGCGTTATCAGCAAGCTCAGCAAATTCAATCTCAAGGAGTTGTGCGGCCCCCCTGAGTCCACCCAGGGGGTTCTTGATTTCATGGGCAATACCCCTCAGGACGGTCTGATTCGTTGTCTGCGTATTAATAAGCCGGGTTTCGCGTGCAATTCTGAGCTGTCTGTCTACCTGGGTAATTTCGAATAAAACAGCACGTACCTCTTCTTTTTCAATAATAGTGCTAATGACACAGTCCACATTAATCGTTTGCTCCTTGCCAGGCAAACTGAGTTTACCGCCCCGGTTGACATGACTCTGGCGTGTTCGCAGGGTCTGAACGATATGCAGTTCCAGCTGTGGGCTGGAAATAAGTGAAGTGATAGGTCGATTGGCAATGCGATGAAAGCTTTTGCCCAGCATTTCCTCTGCGGCCTGGTTCATATAGCAAATCTTCAGATCCATGTCGGTTGCTAAAATCGCCGTAGATAGCGAATCCAGAATTTCAGGTTTGGAAAGAGGGATCTGCATCATGTAAGCAAGCATCGGTTAACCAGGGCCTCATTGTAGCCTGTACTGCGCGAATGACGAAGCAGGCATGGGTGTGCTGTTATTATGAGGATTATTGGGTACGCCAACAAGAGAGTCCTGGTGGATTGAAAAACTATCCTGTTGGCGTATCCGTAGCCGTGGGGCCATGGGGTAAAAAAGAGAGCCAATGCTCTCTTTTCAGGGTTAAACAGGCTGCGGCATTGTGCCACAACCTGTTAGGGGAGTGTCTTACTTGGTAGTAAACTCAGGGTAAGCTTCCATACCGCACTCACCGATATCCACACCTTCGTACTCTTCTTCTTCAGAGACACGGATACCTATAATCAACTTGATCAGCATCCAGACAATCAGTGATACAACAAACACCCAGACGAAGATAGTTACTGCACCCACTAACTGGCCTACGATAGTAGCGTCAGAGTTAGTCCAGGGCACAATTAACAGTCCCCACAGGCCGACAACGCCGTGTACTGAAATAGCACCGACCGGGTCATCAATCTTGATTTTGTCAAAGAACATGATAGAGAATACGACCAGTAGGCCACCAACGCCACCAATAAGAGTGGCTTGTAATGGGCTAGGGGTTGAAGGTTCCGCAGTGATCGCAACCAGGCCTGCAAGAGCGCCATTTAATGCCATGGTCAGATCTGCTTTGCCAAAGAGTAGCCTGGCCAGAACCAGAGCGGCAATAACACCACCTGCAGCGGCTGCATTGGTATTTAAGAATACCATGGCAACCGAGTTTGCACTGGCGACATCACCGAGCTTCAGCACAGAACCACCATTAAAACCAAACCAGCCCATCCACAGGATGAAGGTACCCAGGGTTGCCAGCGGCAGGTTAGCTCCAGGGATGGGGTTGATTTTTCCATCTGCACTGTACTTCCCGCGACGTGCACCCAATAGCAAAACACCAGCCAGTGCTGCCGCAGCACCTGCCATGTGGACGATTCCGGAACCTGCAAAGTCAGAGAATCCAAAATCATCGCCCAGGTTATAGAGGCCAAATACGGACTTTCCACCCCAGGTCCAGGCGCCTTCCATTGGGTAGATAAAGGCTGTCATCACCACTGCAAATAACAGGAACGCCCAGAGTTTCATCCGTTCAGCCACAGCACCAGAGACGATGGACATGGCAGTGGCAACAAAGACGACCTGAAAGAAAAAGTCTGAGGCATTGGAATAAACGGATCCACCCGTGAAACCACCTTCCCGGTCAGCAAATTCCTTGAGTACGGCGGCTGTCATGCCATCCGCGTTTGCAGCGCCATCCAGGGCAATGCCGTTCAGGAACAGGCCTCCATCGTACATGATGTTGTAGCCAACAACGAGATAGGCTGTACAGGCAATGGCATAAAGTGCGATATTCTTGGTTAGAATTTCGGTCGTACTTTTGGATCGAACCAGACCTGCTTCCAGCATAGAGAAGCCTGCTGCCATCCACATGACCAATGCGCCCATCACCAGAAAGTAGAATGTATCTATTGCATATTGCAGTTGAAAAATATTATTTTCCATAATGTTATCGCTCCTTAAAGTGCGTCTGGGCCGGTTTCGCCTGTGCGAATACGGATGGTTTGTTCAATTTCAGCGACAAAGATTTTTCCATCCCCAATTTTGCCTGTATTGGCAGCCTTGGAAATGGCCTCGATCACCTGGTCAACCAGACCGGAATCTACAGCCGCTTCAATCTTTACCTTGGGAAGGAAATCGACAACATACTCTGCACCACGATAGAGCTCGGTATGGCCTTTTTGACGTCCAAATCCTTTTACTTCTGTAACAGTAATCCCTTTAACACCAATTTCAGATAGCGCTTCACGCACATCATCCAGCTTAAAGGGTTTAATAATTGCGGTAACCATTTTCATAATGAAACCTCCTAGGTTTGAAACTAATAGTTGCTAGTTTCTTAAAAAGAGGCTCCCCAAAAAAAGAGGTGGGGGGAGCCTAATACTGACTAAACTTACAGATCTAGTGCATGAGACCAGGCGATGCTGACGCGAAGATCATTATCATTAAGCGTGGTTGCACCTGATGTTTTGTCAAGTGCAAAAGTGAAGTCATTTTTGCTTAGGCTGATTTGTGCGTGATTGTAGTCGTCACCGGTAGCGTCATCAAAGTCATAGCGACCCAGTGCCAGTCCCAGAGAAAGTCCGGGTTTGACTTCCATGCTTCCACTGAGTGCTACATAGATATCACCTTTGGCAAACTCGGACCGGTTATTATCATCAGAACCTACCGTGTAAGCGACATCGAGTGAAACAGGGCCGTAGCCCAAACCACCATTCAGTTCAGTGAAGTATTCACTGACTCCAACAGGGTAACGAAATTGTGTGAAACCAATACTATAGTCAGCAGGGCCGATTTTTCCGCCATATGCGCCATATAAGTCAAGCTCATACTCGCTGGCCGTACCAAAATCAACATTTGAAGCCCAGGTTCCTAGTGAAAATCCATTGCCAAAATCATAGTCAAGACCACCTGAAACAGCTGCCTGGTCAAGAGTTTGAGTGATGCCACGCCAAATGTAATTACTGGCTACGCCAACATTTCCACTTAAACCTGCTGCAAAAGCAGAAGAACCGAGTACAGCTGTAAGAGCTGCTGCTGACAAAGCTAATTTAATTTGTGTTTTCATGTTGCGATTAAATCCATGTTGTTAAAAAAGAAAATTTCCACTCAGGATCAAGCAATATACGTGCCAAATGTTTTATATCATTTATTTTATTAGATAAAATAATAGCAGTGATGTGTTTTAGCACATGTCTGTTGTCTATTCACAACAGCCATGTGAAAGCTTGGTGCAAATCGGGTGCCTTGTGCACCATATCGGTGCGTGGCTGAATAAGGCTGAATAAATAGTGCGGGCTGTTTCTTTGATCCGCCCGCCAGGAGCTGTTAGCAAAGCGCTTGTCTGGAAATAGCGGCAAGGGGAAATTACACCTTGTCTATTATATAAGAATATAATAATATACTTACATATATTCAATCAGGGTCTAGCCTTCATGAGTAACACTATCCAGACAACAGACGCAGTTGACACGGCTGAAGAGAAAAATTTTCTGCACCACACCAGGGCGGAAGAGCTTCAGCAAGCGATTGACAGCTTTCAAAACCGCTGGAAATATGCGGTTTTCCCCGCCATGATTGCGTTTGTTATTCTTTCAATTTTTGGGTTTTATCTTATCTTCGGTATGTTGCAGCGAATGGAAGATCTGTCACGGGATGTTAATCGCATGGCAGACACCATTAGCCAGACGCTTCCCCCCATGCAACAAAACATTACCTCCATGTCGGCAGATATGCACCAGCTTAATGATGTGATTGGCACCAGTTTTCCAAACCTGGAACAGCGCGTTGATGCTATGTCAAACTCAACAGAATATATGGCTCAAACGACTCATTCTATGGGTAGCAGTATCTGGGAAATGAACAGAAATATATCCAGACCCCTGTCATTTATGAACAAAATGATCCCGTTTTCACGTCAAAATACGCGTGTCTATCATTCCACAGCACCCCTTGTTTATCCCCGGTAAAATGGCTTTGCCAGCCTCCTGATACATTGTCTCTGTTGTCTGCGTTATATCGATGAGTAAAAACAGGGTAACTAGCAGGTTAGTGCTGAGGAATGAAGCCCAAAGGCCAGGGCAGGTTGGGCTTCGCAAGCTTGGCATCAACCTACAGCTGCTAACCGTCTTGCCCCGACAATTATAGCTGGACGGTGTGCCAGGAGCTCGTTCGAGGCTCGAAAAGATAAAATATCAATCACTATAGCGGCTGTAATTTTTAGAGACCTGTTTTTGGACAAGCTCCCGAGCACATAAAAAACAGAAGCTTTGGTGACAAATGTGACTAAATATCATACACTTTAACGGAGCTAACAAATAAGGGGCTAGAAATGATTAAAACTCGGCTACAGGCGTGGTTACTGGTTGCTGTGATTGTCATGAGTATTTTTGGGTTGCAGTTTCTGTTTATGAGTTTGCAGGGCTAACGAAGGTAAAAAAGCCAGAGCTTGTTTGAATGCCTGATTAAGGAGACTCTGATCAAGTCCCAGTCGTTTTCCTGAGGCTAAAATATCGCCATTTTTCGCTATTAAAAGTGACCAATAGAATGACTATTGCTAACTTTTCTATCAAAAAATGGGTGATTCTAGCTTCGAGAAAACCGCTCACGACTTATTCAGAGTCTCCTTAAGAACCTGGCGTATCAGCCAAAAAATCCTATGCCTATGGAAGTGTGTCTAGCAAATCAGCCAGTATATTGATACTGTCTGCTATTTGCGCCTCACTGTGCGATGAACAGATAAAGAAACGCAGCCGGGCCATTTTTTCGGGAACCGCAGGATAAAAGATGGGTTGTACATTAATCCCTTTTTCAAAGCAGGCATTAGCCAGCCGACCCGCTCTGGCGGAGCTGCCCGTAATAACGGGAATAACCGAAAGGCCGGCACTCAGCCCGGTGTCAATACCGTGTTCTTGTGCCAGTTTCAGAAACAACTGACCACGTGCTTTTAGTGTGGCAACACGTTCAGGCTCTGCCTGCATGAGTTGCAGGGCACACAAGGCGCTTGCTGCTGCGGATGGTGGGATCCCTACGCTGTATAAGAAACCGGGAGCATAATATTTTAAATGCTCAATCAGGGCATGCTCACCTGCGATATAGCCACCACAGCTGGCCAGTGTCTTGCTGAGTGTTCCCATCCAGATATCTACGGCTTCACCAGGTACTGCAAAATGCTCCCGGATACCCAGTCCACGTTTTCCCAACACACCCAGGGAGTGCGCTTCATCAACCATTAAAAACACCTGGTGGCGTTGTTTGATTGCTATAAAACGGGGTAGATCCGGATAGTCGCCATCCATGCTGTAGATGCCTTCAATCACAACTAGCACACGCTCAAAGTGTTTTCTCTCACGGTGTAAAATTTCGTCCAGTGCCTGCCAGTCGTTGTGGGCAAAAGGGATACGTCGAGCACCCGATAACAGGATGCCTTGTAATACACTATTGTGGATCAGGCTGTCATGCAATATCAGGTCTTTTGCTCCAAACAAATAGCCAATGGTGGTTACATTAGTGGCATGACCACTAACAAAAACCAGCGCATCATCCACGGCGTAAAGTTTCGCGATGGCCTGTTCCAGTTCTCTTTGCACGGGGCGTTCACCTGCCACCGGACGGCTGGCGGAAGCGGAAGTGCCATAGCGTTCGATTGCTTTGGTGGCTGCTGCTGAAACACGCGGGTCGCCGCACAGATCCAGGTAGTTGTAACTGGCGTAGTTGCAATATTCTTTACCTTGTATCCGGGTTGTATTGCTGGCAATACTCTCATGCACCTTGAAAAAGGGGCTGGGGATTCCCAGCTGTGAGCCTCCCTCATCAAGAATACGGATTTGCTGGTAACCGGGGAACTGGTCGAAGCGGGTAAATTCATCGGCAATGTGGTGGACGGGAGCATCCTGGTGTCGTGAGACTGGAAGGGCAGAAGTGGCAGACTCTCGGTGCTGTTGTTTTTGCAGACGCTTTTGCAGCATTTTTTGTGCCAGCTTGTCTTTGGCTGAATGACTAAGGCCAAATAAACCGGTTTTTTTGTCGGGTATATCAGACATAAGTTTTTCTCAGTAACTACTACATCGTCCAGTTTAAATTGTCTCTCTAATGTAAAGGGCTAATTTGTAGGTTGGCGATGATGGAGAAACCCCAACAAACCATGTCTGTTGGGCTTCGTGCCTCAGCGCCAACCTGCCATGCGAGCTCCTATGGGGCTGTTTTAAGTGTCCTGGCCAGTTGTTCCCGGGTTTCGCTATCAACGGTTTCTGCATGCCGGGTAGCAGCGATAGTGATGGCCTCCTGGTGCTGTTCAGAAACTGGATCAGCACAGGGTTCTGCGTGCTCTGTGATGTCAGCCGGTGCCAGTAATTGTTGTACAATACGTTCTGCAATGCGCTGAATCGTTGCGCCTTCCGTTAGCGCCATAACGGGTAATCGCACCCCAAACCGCGTTTCTATGGCCAGCACCAGTTCCATTCCCATCAGCGAGTCCATCCCGAGGTCAAAGACAGAGAGATTGGTATCCAGCCGGTCTTTTGGCAGGCGCAGAATCTGTTCGAATTCTGTTAGCAGGCGGGCAGTAACCAGTTGCTGTACTTCATCGGCTGACTTGTTGGCTATGAGCAGGTGAATATCTTCCTGGCCAGTGGTCTGCTGTTTAACCTGACGCTGTTGCTCACGGTATTTTGGTGCGCCTGCCGCCGGCATTGCACGCTGGATAACAGACCAGTCCATATCAATCACTGCGACTCCGGGGTGGTTAGCTTGCAATAGCTTGTCGAGCATTTTCAGGGCATTGCCTGATGTCAGGGGAGTGCCTCCCAGTCGCGCCTGCAAGGCTTCTCTGGTAGTCTTGTTTTTTGCCAGAAAACCAACATCTTCAATAGCGCCCCAGGCAACATGGGTAGCTGCCAGGCCCTGGCTGCGACGATAGCTGGCAAGCGCCTCCAGGAAGTAATTGGCAGCAACATAGTTGGCTTGTCCGGGATTACCCAGATAGGTCGTTACCGATGAATACAGGACAAAAAAGTCAAGCTGTTGCCGGTGTGCCAGACTGCATTGATGGCAGTTCCAGGCACCGGTTGCCTTGGGTGCTATAACATGGTCAAACTGCTTTTGTGTCAGATTGCGAATAAGCCCGTCATCCAGCACCATGGCCGCGTGAATAATTCCTTTAAGAGGTGGCAGGGTGCGACCAAATTCAGTAAACAGTTGATTAACAGCCGTACTGTCGGTTATGTCACAGGCGCGTTGATAGACGTTGACCCCCTTGTTTTGTAATGCCTCGATCAGCTTGGTATCCTTCTTATTTGCCTGTCCGGTACGACTTGCCAGTATCAGGTTTTTTGCGCCTTTTTGTTCCAGCCAGAGAGCAGTTTGCAGACCAAAGCCACTCAATCCGCCGGTCACCAGATAACTGGCATCAGGCTGGCAAAGCGCTACACCGGAGACGGTTTGCAGAACGGTTTCTTGCCGGGGAGGGGGTAATGTGTCTGTAAACGAGACGACGACTTTTCCTATTTGTTGTGATTGCTGCATATACCGGAAGGCATCTTCGACCTGTATGGCAGGAAAAACCCGATAGGGCAAGGGGCGTAACACACCTGCGGTAAACAGCTTCATCATTTCCCGAAACAGCTTGCTTGCCAGTGCTTCACGTTCAATCAATAGCTGGTCGGCATCAATAGCAAAGTAGGAGATATTGTTGCGGAAAGGGCGTAATCCGATCTTGCTGTTTTCGTAGAAATCCCGTTTGCCCAGTTCCAGAAAGCGCCCGAAGGGCTTAAGAATCGACAGGTTACGCCGAATCGCCTCCCCAGCCAGGGAGTTGAGAACCACATCAACCCCCGCCCCGGCAGTGGTTGCGAGAATTTCATCAGCAAAGGCCAGGGAGCGGGAATCGAAGACATGATCCGCACCCAGCAGGCGAACAAATTCACGTTTTTCTTCGGTTCCCGCTGTCGCAAAAATCTCGGCTCCCCGGTAACGGGCAAACTGGATAGCCGCTATTCCGACACCGCCGGCTGCTCCGTGAATCAGAATTTTTTCACCGGGTTGCAGCTGAGCCAGATGGGACAAGGCGTAATACACAGTGAAGAAAGTGGTTGGAACGGTTGCCGCTTCCGCATAGGACCAGTTGTCAGGCATGGGGGCAAGTGCTGTCGTTTGGGTAATAACCCGGCTACCAAAGCAGGCAGGAGCGAAGCCCATGACCTTGTCGCCGATAGTATAGTGTGTAATATCACTACCGACACGGGTAACCTTTCCGGCCAGCTCCATGCCCAGTGTTGCAC
>WFWY01000158.1 GCA_015490895.1 Thiotrichaceae bacterium
AACCAGGGTCACACAAAGTAAGCCCACTACAAGCCACCCTAAAAAAAGTGCTTCTGAAGTGATCAGCAGCAACTCGAACACGGATTCCAGCAAAGCTGTGACATCCTCCAGACCAGGCAAGAAAAAGACATTTGAAGTCATTACGGACACAGAAACTAACAAAACCACCTCAACACCAGCACCCAAGCCTGGCAGAAAAAAAGCTTCTGAGGTTGTCGCAAGCAAGCCAGACACGAACACGAACACGAACACGAAAAAAAGTGCCACTACACCCAGGACGGGTCAAAAAAAGGCAGCTGAAGTCATTAAAAAGCAACCGAAAACAGAGGACAGTACTGATAAAACAACGACTTCAGCCAAACGCAGCAGGAAAAAGACGTTTAAAGTAATTGGGGATCAATCAGATACGACAACTGAAACCACCACCTCAGTACCCAAAAGTACAAAAAACAACACCAGGAAAGCCACTAAAACCGCCACCAGTCAATCAGGCACTGCCACTGACAAAGCAACAGCTGTTTCGACAAAAACGAAACGCATAAAGGAAACATCCCCCCCAAAAAGACACGATGACAAGCCGGATAAGGGAAGTGTGGTTTAGAAAGTTGTCCGTGAACAGGAAGCGTCGCGAAAATTACAGGAGCGTCATAAGGTAAGATTACAGGAAGAGGCGAATAGTCACTCTATTTAGCGATTTCAATAAGCTTAGATCACGATAGGGTTTGCAGTAGTTTCCTGGTTCTCGGACAAGCTCCTAACTACCCGATGGTCGGGCGAACTTGTCATTAAGCTTCTGAACAAAGCGGTCTGTATCATCACGCAAGGCATCAAGACGTTTTCTCGCTCTTCGTCCCCACCCCCTGGGCTGGCTGAAGAACAGACTCCGAAACGGCGCTGTACTCTTTTTAAAGGCAGCCCTCAGGTCACCTGTACTGCCCACCGATAAACTTTTGCTGACTGATTTCGCAAAGAGCTTGCGAAAGTAGAAGTGAATCGCAATGAATGCCATAACAGGTAGTACAATCAACCCATACAATAAGGCTTTATTTGCCACCACACTAGCTAGCCAGGGAGGATTAAAACTCAGTCCTTGCCAGTAGCCTGCGACTACAGACGTAATCAACCCGCCTACCAGAGCCGTTGCGAGTACAACGCCATCTGAGATTAATACACGTTTCTTCCAGGCCTGTAGTGCCGTTTGCAGGGCAGGAACCGACTGATGTTCTATCTGGTTCGCCAATGATTCCATTGACCCGATAATCCGATATACACGCTCCACACTAATACCATCCATGCGTTGCGTGATCTCATGATAATCTGCATCGCGTTTCGCTTCATACCTCGCCCAGACATTCTGATCCGCCACGGGAACTGCGATATGCTTATTGTAAAGCACATAGAAACGACCTGCACTGAGCCCATTTTGCACGAGTGCTTTTTGCCATGAGGAGACAATCTCTTCCAGGTTATCTTCATTAGCTGAGGTATCAATTTGATTCAGAATAAACAGGAATTTACTACTATCATTTCGTCTTTGCGCCCCTTTTACCAGATGCTCAAGGGTATCCTGCATCGCCCCCGGCTCCGGATGACGTGCATCAAACAAGACCAGAACCAGATCAGACAACTCAATAATGTGATCCGTGATTCTCAGCGTAGATTTACGTTGCTCGTCCGCGTCAAACCCTGGAGAGTCAATAAGAATTTTACCGCGCAAAGCCTCACTTGGGGCAACTTTCATTTGTAAATAATTGTCTATTTTTGAGCCCTCACCCGCTGCAACCTTCTCGATATCTTCACTAATCTGATAAAAGGGAAATCGAGGGTCTCCATCCAGAGCCAGCCCTGGCAGGGTTCTTACTTCTTCATCTGGCGTATAGGTAATAACGGTAAAACGGTCATCGACTGCCTGATTCCCGGTTTTTTGTAGCGGCAGTCCAACATACGAGTTGATAAAACTGGATTTACCTGCAGAAAAAGTACCCAATATAGAAATCATTGGCCACCAGGAAATTTGTGTCGCATAAGACTCCCCGAAGGAAATCAGCCCCATTCCCTGAGCCACCTTATCCAGTTGCTGGTACCTATCCACAACATCAACGAGAATAGGTGCTTCCCGTTTTAAATGCGTTTGCAGACGCTCTAACCTTTCTTGAATCCTTTTTTCTGGCGTCATATTCCTTCTTCTCTACGAAAAATTATTACTGTTTGACCGCCGTTGCCGGTTGGGCAGTCTGCGCTGGTGTAGCAGGTTGCTGGTATCGTGGATAATAAACAGGTGGAGGTGCCATTTGCCGATTGGATCCCCGGAAACGTCCATTTGAATTGTTACTCCAGGGGATAAACTTGTTAAACATGCTCAGGGGTGTGGATATATTCTGGTTCAAACTCCACATATCCTGCTGCATATTGTTGGTAGAGAGTGCAAGATTTGAAGTAGCATCTCTCATCACACCGATATTTTGTGACATGGAACCTACATCACTTGACATGGAGCCTATTCGACCCGTCATGGATTCTGTTGAGCTCACAAGACTTGTCATCTTGTCAGACATTTCCACTGTACTCGAGGAAATAATTTTCATATTGCGATCAACGGCATCGGAAATAACCACTATAGAGCCCGCCATTTGAGCAACATTGGAAGTTAATGAATGCACCAGATAAAAACCATAAGCTGCCAGAATGATAAAAGCAACCATTGCGGGGTAGACAAGCAGTTGCATACGGCGAGTTGAGGCTTCCTCACGCTTCTCAAGTTCACGCAGCTCATTCTCAAGCTCCAGAACATAATCACGATGTAATTCGCTTTTCTCAGCCATGGTTTTTTCGCCCGTTGTCGTTTCCTCCATTGCCTACTGCTCAGTCATAGTACGGTGTATTTCCCGCGCCTTATCCGGGAAAAACACACCGATGAAACCCAACATATTTGCAACTTCTTTTGTTTTTCCCTGCTTGATCATTGGCATGGCAATTTCAGCATAAAGTGCCGCAGAATCTTCCTGCTTATTTTGATGCCAATATACATTGGCCAACTCGCCCTTATATGCGAGAGAATCCGGGTCGCGCTGAACCAGTATCTTGTAAATAGCGGCTGACTTGTCTTTCTTGTTTTGCCAAAAAGCTTCTCTGGCAAGCTGTAACAACTCATCCGACTTCACAGCTGCATAATCCATCGGGCCTGCTTGTTCTCGTTGCCCTTCAGCCTGCGCCCCCTGTGTATTCGATGTTGCCACCTTTGCAGCGTTATTCGTTATTTCAACCGCCTGATGATGAGCAGCCTGGGGGGCATCCGTGGATGCTACTGTCTTTGTCGCACTCTCAACAGTACCTTCCTGAACAACTGACTGTTTTTCGGGATCAGTTGTAGAACCTGCTGCCGGTGTTTCCCTGGCCACTCCAGCATCACTGTTTTCCTGCTCTTCAGGCTGGGCTTTATGCTGCCCCCCCCTGGTCTCTACGCTCTCTGGTGGGCGGGTATGATCACCCGCTACAGACTTTTCCTTGTCCACGCCTGACTGGATATTCCCTGTAGTTTCAGCATGATTCATGCCGCCTTGATGTGGCATTTCAGCTTCTACTGCCTCTCCTACAGTTACCTTTTCTTCTGCTTCTCCTACAGTTGCCTTTTCTTCTGCTTCTACTACAGCTTCCTCTTTTGCTACAGTTTCCTCTTTTGCTACAGTTGCCTCTTTTTCAACATGCTCAGCAGATTCAACCTGTTCATTAGAGCCTGCGTTCTGCTCAGAATGAGTAGAATCTATAACATGAGCTGCTTCTCCCTGCTCACTCGCCTCATCATGAGAGCTGTTTGAACCCATATTCAAATTTAGCAGAATCGCTAATGCCGCCAGAACCCACGCGGTAATAATAGGGTGTGACATTAGCCAACGAAAAATATGCATCCTAAGTACTCCTTTAATAACTGCTTTTTAGTATATCTCAAACTGGGAGATACAAAATAGTTTCTGACCATGACTTTTGCGAAAGACTTACCTACATCACAAAAGCACCTTAATATCATCCTGATTACCGGTGACACAACAACAGCTTATGCGACTATTCAGCATAGCCTGTGACTGTTCAGATTGCCCTCTACTTTGTTCAAGAGTAAGGCGGAAGCACGCAGTTTATAAGTATAAATGAGCACTTTCAACGCAGCTATTGGACAAAAATAGAGGGTAAGCTGAGTAGTTAGCAATTTATTTAATACAACTCATTACCCAGTGCATCAAGCTCCTGTCTGGCCTTGGACCGTGAATCCAGTTCAAAAACTGCCAGCCCTTCACTAAATGAACGCCGGTAGATAGTACGCTGATAAAGCCTACTTTCTAGCATCCTGATACCGGGTAATGTTTGCATGGCCGCATAAGCCTCTTCCGTCTCTCGAACCCCATGATGCGTATCAGAACGGTTCATAAAACCTATTACTTCAACCGCTCTACCTTCTCGAGCCTGATGAATCAACTTCAGAAAGCGCTGTGTTGACCAGACGTCCGCCTGACTGGGTGCGATAGGTACCAGTATTCTTTCCGCCTTTATCAGTGCCGCTTCCATAGCTTTCGAGTCAGACATACCGATATCAATAATAACTTCTGTATGCTCACCTTCCTGATCAACATGGGCTATATCATTGTGGGGGGTAATAGCGGGCACATAACCATCTTCAGCTCGAATCTCCAGAGCATCGCTCAACGTAGCCTGGGGATCAAGGTCATATACAGACACGTAGGCATTTCGGTTAGTTGCAACCCATAATGATATATTAAAGGCGACCGTACTTTTTCCGGTACCACCTTTTAAATTACCTACAACTGTAATACCCATTATTTATTGTGCCCCTTCCCAGATTGTTGAGGTATTGATGGAGCCTGTTGTGCCCCATTAGGCACTGGATAACCATAGGAGGGCATATAAGGCTGACCGTACGGATACATCGGCATCGGAACAAAATAAACCCGGGGAGCATACATAGCACCAGGATTCATTCCCTGATTCATGGCAGGCTCGCCCATATTCATACCGGGGGACGGCATCCTCATATTCATAGCTGGAGCTGGCATTTGCATGGATGTCTTCTCCGGCATCGACACTGCCCCTCCACGGCCAGCGCTTGCCGATACATCTGGAGCAACTTGTGGCTGCTTATCATTACCCGGCATATTGTGAACCTCCAGACGGGGAGCCTCGGGTACCTTTACTTTAGCTTGTACACGCGCAGGCGCACCGGGAGAATCCGGTGCCGTCATAACAGCAGGCTCTTCGCCAGCTTGAGCCGAATGTGCCCTGAAGTCCTCTATTTTAGGCATCGGTGGCGGTGGAATAGTCACAGCAGGCGCTTGTGCAGGTTTAGCTTTCCCGGCAGGCTTTACCTCACTCGTTAAAGCTTGTGGAGCCGCAGGAGATTTTACCTCCTGGGGGGCAACAGGAGCAGCCGCACTCTCTGGTGCAACCGGCGAGGTTGACTCTACCACGACAGCCTTGGGCTGACCGGGTTCATCAGACAAGGGTGCCGGTGTCTGTGGTGAACGCGGCGCTTCTGGCGCGGCCGGAGCCGCTGCCTGTTGTTGATCACGTATACCGCCGCTATGCGTCTGAAACAATCCCGGTGGTGGTGGCATTATCGCAGTGGTGGAGGACGCTTCCTGCTCAGGCACCACGGCATGAGCCTCAGACACATCCTGCTGTTTTTCTTCAGGAGCTATATCTGACACATCGCTTTGCACAGAGCCTGAAGGGGAGCCAGCAGAAAGTGCTGAGCTTGTATCTGCTTTTCCCTCATCTTCGGACTTGCTACAACTTAACAGTGTAATCGCCAACATGGTTGCCCCCGTAGCAAGAGCTACCGTAGTTATTCCTTTATATACAGGCTTCATTCAATATACCTTCTATTTATTTCAGTTTGGAAATAAGAGCAGGAAGCACACACCTTACGCAACCTGTACCATCCTCTCACTATAAGCTTCTGGCAGGTCTTTGCTACCCGTCTGTTTACGTAGACAATATACGCACCCGAACAAACAAGCCTGCTCTAGAGATCGTCTTTTAATCGTATTCCTCTACGTGCTTTAGAGCTGCTTTTGGATTGTTGGGGCTTGGCCTCAGTATTATCTGGCTCTGCTTTAGCTTCTGGCTTTGCTTTAGCTTTTGGCTTTGCTTTAGCTTTTGCTTTGGCCTTTGGCTTTGCTTTGGCTTCTGTCTTAGCTTCAGCTTCTGGTGTTGCCTCAACGCTAACCTTTTCTGCTATTTTAGTCGCTCGGGCATTATGACTTTGATTGTTTTCTTTGGCAACCACAGGATCAGAATTAACTGATTTGTCTTGTTTTTTACGGAAAAACAGATTATGGCCCAGACCCAGCAGGCCTTTCACTCCCGCAAAAGCCAACCCCGATACCGTAACCACAATACCAACCGCTGTTTCACCCGCATCTTTTACTTTTTCAAACAGAGTCTCATCATCGTCATAAGAGGTACTCGGTGTTTCAACAGCAGGTTGAGCGGTTGCGCCTGTGCCTGGCTTTGCATCTGAAGGATCCGGATCAATAGTACAAACCCCCAGCGCCTTACCCGCACTGATACATCCAAGCGGAATCACCAGCAACGTCAGGACCGTTGACACCAAACCACCAAAGATCAGGGAAACACCCATCCCCTGGAAAATCGGATCAGATACAATAACCGATGAGCCACCCATTAATGCTAACGCTGTAATCGCAATAGGCCGTGTTCTGGCTTCACAGGAATGAATGACCGCATCAATGACAGGCATACCTTTTTCTGTCACTGCTTCCCTGGAAAAGTCAACCAGCAGGATTGAGTTTCTGACAATGATACCTGCCAGGGCAATAAACCCTATCATGGAGGTAGCGGAAAAATCTGCTCCCATAATCCAGTGCCCGGGCACAATACCAATCAAGGTCAGTGGTATAGGAGCCATGACTATGGCTGGCAAGATGAAATTACCAAACTGGGCAACGATTAGCATATAAATCAATACCAGTGCTGCCATAAAGGCAATACCCATATCCCTGAATGTTTCAAAGGTGACTGTCCATTCTCCTCCCCATTCGAAAGATGACTTGCTGGTGTCCCTGGGCGTACCAAACCAGTGTCCTTCTGTCACAACGGTACCATCCGGAGCCTTGTAACCTTCACCATTATTGTCAGCAGCCAATAAGTCCTGTACTTCAAATTGTGCATACACGGGAGCGGCAAATTTCCCGACACCTTCACCAGTTACAAATTCCACCGGCACCAGATCTTTGTGGTAAATCGGTGGATCC
Source organism: Thiotrichaceae bacterium (assembly GCA_015490895.1). Lineage (GTDB taxonomy): Bacteria > Pseudomonadota > Gammaproteobacteria > Thiotrichales > Thiotrichaceae > HyVt-477. The sequence goes on from WFWY01000158.1 coordinate 7,284, forward strand.
TGCAACTCAGGTGAGAATGATCCCAGTTCGGCCAGTGGAATAGCGGTTCCATTTCGGCTGGTCACAGGGAGTTGCACCAGACGGTAAATATCCGAACGCACATCCAGTGGCACCTGCATCACGATAGGAGTCGGATCGATCAAAGCATTTTTCTTGATATCTCCTAATACGTAACCCCCCATTGCCATTTCCAGCGTGCGGTTAATATCCTCAACACTGATACCGTTACGTTGCGCCTTATCCGCATCGACCTTGAAACGCAATATCTGGTGTGGCTCTTCCAGGAAGTTATCAACATCCGCAATATTTTTTGCTTCTTCAAATTTTTGTGTCATATCCTTTGCAAATTGACGGCGCACCTGCTCATTCGGCCCATAAATTTCTGCAACAATCGTTTGCAGGACAGGAGGCCCCGGAGGCATTTCAACAACCTGGATACGAGCGCCGGCCTCCTTAGCAATTGGCGTCAATATTTCACGCACTTCATCCGCTATTTCGTGACTGCTTCTATCACGTTCTTTTTTATCCACAAGCTGCACCTGAATATCCCCCTGCCAGGGCTTGCTTCGCAAATAAGAATGCCTTACCAGCCCGTTGAAGTTAAACGGTGATGCTGTTCCTGCATAAGTTTGTAATGCCGTCACTTCCTCAATGGTACGTAACCTGGTTGAAAGTGTATTAATCAGGTTTGCGGTCACCGGCAAAGCCGTTCCTTCCGGAAAGTTAACCACAATATTAAACTCAGGCTTGTTATCCAGAGGCAGCATCTTTACACGAACCCACTTGGCAGGATAAAACAGCAACAGGGACAAGAAAAAGACTATGATAATACCGTATAGAAACAGTTTGCCTTTACGTGGTTTTTTTATCATGGGAATAATAATCCCACGATAGAAACGATCCATCATCGCTGCCTGTTTGTGCTCTTTTTCAGCGGCCTTCTGGAGGTGTTCCACATCTGGTTTGAGCTTGTTGGTTAACCAGGGCGTAAATGCAAACGCTGCGAACAAGGAGATAAGCATCGCTACCGAGCCCAGCACAGGAATGGGGGACATATAGGGCCCCATCATGCCACTCACAAAGCCCATAGGTAATAAGGCAGCAATAACCGTAAATGTCGCAATGATAGTGGGGTTTCCAACTTCACGTACCGCATCAACGGCCGTCTCCGTGTCCAGACTATCCGCCAGTAACCAGCGACGATAGATATTTTCCACCACAACAATAGCATCATCCACCAAAATACCGATTGAAAATATCAAGGCAAACAGGCTCACCCGGTCTATAGTGAGACCAAACAACCAGGCAGAAAATACCGTAGTAGTCAGCACTATCGGAATAACAATCAAAACAACGGTAGAAGCACGCCAGCCCAGAAACAACCATACCAGTACCGTCACTATCAGGGTTGCGATAACCAGCTTCTTCAATAAGTGATTTACTTTTTCTTTTGCGGAAGCACCATAATCACGCGTTACTGCAACTTGCACGTTATCGGGAATGGCGTGCCCTTTTAAGGCTTCAACTTTTTCCAGAATAGCCTTGGAGACCTCTACTCCATTGGTGCCATGCTTTTTTGCAATAGCAATCGTGACAGCTGGTGCACCATCTGCTTCTACTTCAGATTCACTGGCAGCCCCTGTATAATAGCTCACCAGGCGGCTGGCCTCACTCGCCCCCTCCTTGACAGTGGCAACATCACGAACATACACAGGCCGCCCATCAACGACAGCAACCATCAAGCGATTGACATCATCTGCATTTTGCAAGAAGGAACCGGTAACAATTGTCACTACCTTATTGCCCGGCTCAATTCCTCCTGCATTACGCTCGGAGTTTGCCATTCTGATGGTATTGGCAACCTGATCCAGGGACACGCCATAAGTTGCCAGTCTCTCGGGCAATATCTCAATCACCAACTGGTCAGAGCGACCATCTACGATAAAGCTCTGGCTGGTGTTAGCCACTTCTCGCAAACTTTGCAGCACATCCAGCGCAACCAGACGCAACGAGGCATCATCAACTTCATTAGACCACAGGGTTAAGGTCACCGTCGGGACATCATCAACACCCTTGGGTTTTACCAGAAAACCTCGGGTGCCAGCAGGAATACTGCTTTTATTGGCTTCCAGCTTGTCATGCAGCTTCACTATCGATGCATTGTAGTCCTCACCAACGGTAAACTGCACCGTCACCATCGCCTCACCACGATAAGAGACAGAATAGACGTGCTCGACACCCGTAATTTCTGACATGATCCCTTCCAGAGGACGTGCAATCTGGCTCTCTACTTCCTTGACAGATGCCCCTGGATAAGAAACAAAAATATCCACCATGGGCACTGAGACCTGAGGGTCTTCCTGTCGTGGTGTGATTTGCAAACCCAAAATACCGATGGCAAGAAATGCCACGATTAGTAACAACGAGATAGGCGAGGTAATAAAGGCTTTCGCCAAGCCCCCGGCAATACCAAGGGCATGTTTTTTTGAGGTTTTCGTATGGTCAGTCATAAAATTTAATCCAGCAAATTGGCGTGAGGGCTAGCAACAAACTACAGGCTTATTCTATTTTGAAGCCAGATTTAGCACCCGCTGGTGGCTCGTCGACAATCCTGTCACCGGCCTCCAGACCAGATACCACTGCAACTTTTCCATCACCCTGATCTGCACCCAATCTTACCAGCCGAAGCTCTGTCTCACCCTTGTCGTTGACTCTTAGCACACTATCCAGGCTCCGTCCTTTCAATAATGCTGAACGAGGAATGACCAATACATTTTTCGCGTTGGATGACCTGTTCGGAATGGATATTTCCGCATACATACCCGGAGCCGCATTAACATTCGTATAAAGGTCGAACTTGACGGTGACTGTATGACGCATTGGGTCTGCAATAGGATATATCTTCGACACACGTGCTTCCGTTTTAAGCTCCCCGTTAATAACAACGGGTACCACCATACCTACTTTCAGGTTCCCAACCATTATCGAGGGTACATCTGCTTTCAGGCGCTTATATTTCACATCCCCAAACTTGACCAGAGGCTGACCTGGTTGAACGGTATCCCCTACCTCCACCATTTTTTTCAGGATCATCCCGTCAAAAGGAGCAACTGCTACGGTATCTTTTAGCCGGGCATCAATTTCACTAAGCTGTGACCAGGCCTGCATCACCTGGCTTTTCGCCTGACTGACACCAGTCGCGCTATTCATCAGGTCGGAATAACGATTGGCATTTTCATCGTAATCCCCCATCATTTCATACATGGGACGTGTCATGTAAATATCCATCATGGCTGGCAAGCCAAAACCTGGCATCCCGGAAATATCTTTACTCCGGGGAGAAACCATTTCACGGGTGTACTGCGCCTGAGAATTTCTCAACGCAGCCTGTGCGGCATCCAGGCCAGCCAGAACCGAACGCCGCTTGGCTTGCAGATCATCATCATCGATCTTAACAATGACCTGGTTTTTCGAAATCATGGTGCCCACATCACCGCTAATTGAAACAACCCGACCCGGCATTTGTGCAGCCAATGTCACCTCCCTGTAAGGAATGACTGTACTCCCCAGAACCGTTTGCGCTCTGGAGTTCTTGCTTTCCACGTTGACTATTTTTGCCGCACTGGCCGCCATTAAGGGAGAAACAAGCAACAGCGAAATTACTGAGTAAGTAAATGACCTGAAAATTCTTTTTTTACTTCTAATGCAACTTTTCATGCAATATGGTACTCCATAATTATCCTCCAAAAAGCTGGGGCACAGTCAAACTGCCACCCACTCCCTTATTTTAATCTTTTCCCAACCCTGGCACTCCAACATTGCTGGAGCACTAACTACAAGGCTGTACAGATAAACAGGTACAACTTCAACCCGTCCTAACTTCCCGAGCCCATTACCATCAGGCCGTTTTTTGCATGCCATTGATGATTATACCGACGCAGGAACATATTGCCTCCACAATACTACCCGCCATTATAACCCTAGCAAGGCTAATATATCGTCTTGCTAGGCACAATACCAGCAAATACCCAGGTAAGTAATATTACTATATTAGTATACATTAATTTTCTTATGGATAAAACATTTATTGATCTATATCATACCTATTATTACGCTCAGCCCTTGTAATCTCGCTAACATAGATCAATTACCATTGAAAAATAAATCACTTACCAACTTTCATGATGCACTTTTAGCTGCTGCTAAAGACCCGTTACCGGAATCAGGCGGCGTATTTTTCCCCATTGCTTATGCTCAAGCACAACCTCAACAGCCAAAGGGAGCTGTGTGAGATTCTTGTTATTCCACCGGGTTTGCCATTTATTCCTGTCATCCAGAAGCCTGAACTCAACGCCGTTGAGCTGGTCAAGCAAGGGAAGCTTAACTGGCACATCAGATTGCAAATGATCCACATAATCCCAGCTCAACCTTGTTAGCACCCCTTCTTCAAGTGTGTAACGAATACGCTGCAAACTGCTTCTATACAATCCAGCAGGGTTTGGATTACCTGCCCGGGTAAAGTCAATAAGTCGTACGCTATTTGGCTCCATCACAACGGCTGCCTGGCGGGCAGCTACGTCTGTATTGATGGGCCTCGCTACCAGTTGCCGCAAATCTCTTTCCAGAAACATCACACAACGTTGCAATTTTTCCAGACGCTCAATATGCGCCTCAACACCACTGCTTGTTCGAATTAGAGAGCTCAAACCACCATATGCCAGTGTTGCCAAAATAGCAAAAATCACCATCGCAATCAGTAATTCAATCAGGGTAAAGCCTGCATACCTCGGATAGAGTGCACGACTCTGTACGACACACTGATCACACCGATGCTGATACCGGTGCTTATAATACGGCTTTTCTTTATTATGACAGCATTGATACCAACGCTTCATCGAGTCAGAAAACCGACCACAAAAGCAGCAGGCTCCTCTTTCTCATGGCCGGATCGCCATACCGATATTTCAAGGCGCTTGACGTTGTTATCCTGCGTACTTAGCGTCTTCTGCTTCCACACCCAGCGGGCTCCCACCATTTCTTCATTTCCAGTACTCTCCCCCACCCTCGGCCAGGCATGCTCCAGCTTGGCTTTTGCCACCTGATTCATACCCACCCAGCGGGCAAATGTTTTCTCACCAATAATAGCCTCATGGTTAGCAGCCACCCCAACCGCATGGATGACCGCACCAAGCGACACCGCCACAATAGCCAGGGCAACAATAACCTCTATTAATGAAAAACCGCGCTGATTGTTGTACATGTGTAGCTAAAACTCCTCGCTGGAAACAACCGTAGCCTGCCCCAGCGCATCAAATGATAGCTCGAGCCGCGCCTTGGCAGGATAGGAGAAGACGGCCTGAAAAGGGGTAATTTCACCACCAGGCAACAAAAAAACGTGTGGCGATTTATTGCCTTCACCGCCCGCATCGTCACCAAGATCAATGGCAACCTGCTGGCGAAACAGCTCAAGCTGCACACCTTTTGTCAACTGCCGCGATCGAAACTGCCTGTCACCAGGCGACCTCCAGACACCAGGCCTCTCGCCCCGAATCACAAACTCATATCCACTGTCGGAAAAACGCAAACCAACCGTCCTTGCCTGAAACAGGGCTTCATCACGCCCCAATGCCACCAGTGCCTTCAGGCGGTTAGCCTCCGTCACCAGTAAATCTCTGTAGTCTCGCTTCAGGGTCATTGTCGCAGCACCGATCATGACGCTAATGATCAGCATCACAATCAATAACTCAATAAGAGTAAAGCCCCGCCGCCTTACCGTTGTTAAAGGCCCAGGAGCTTGCCCGCAAACCAGGAAGCTACTGCTAATCCCAGTTGCCCACATCATCATCACTCGGAACACGATCCGGACCCAGTGAATAAATATCAATTTCACCATGTGTTCCCGGGTTGACATACTTGTAGGGATTACCCCAAGGGTCTTTAGGTTCACGCTTCAGGTAAGGCTTCCAGTTGTCGGTTGCACCCGACGGCTTTTTTAACAAGGCGCCTATACCCTCTGAAGTGGCGGGATACTGGAAGTTATCCATACGATACAGATCCATTGAGGTTTCAATCGACTGGATATCGGATTTGGCAGCGGTAATTCGCGCCTCCTCGGGACGGCTGAGTATTTTCGGAGCAACAACCGCAGCCAGAATAGCCAGAATCAGGACAACAACCATGACTTCTATCAGGGTAAAACCTGATACCTGGCGACTCGGCAACAAATGCCCTCTGTTCAGGGTATCACCAAAAGATACCGTATTAACTGCTTGTTGGTTTAGCGTTCTATCCACGAATAAATCCCCTTTCCTAATAATTTGCTATGCTTGCATAATGCCATACTTTAATACAAAAGCATAAATGAACCCGGTCGCCCGACTTCGTATCCCGCACGCCGGTAACCCCTTGTGCTGGCATCTACTCCTGCTTTCACTTGCACTGGTATTGTTGCAATTCTTCCAGCCCCAGTTCCTGTTTGTACGTGAGCTGATTCAGCAAGGTGAAGTCTGGCGCATCTTCACAGGCAACCTGGTACACACCAACGGTTATCATCTTACCCTGAACCTTGCCGGTGTTCTTTTTATCTGCCTGCTCTTTAAAGACTACCTCAGCATTAAAAAGTTTTATTTTTCATTGCTTATCACCACCATTTCCGTAGGACTTGGTATCTTTTTTTTCAGCCCGTCACTTCATTGGTATGCCGGCCTTTCTGGCGCACTCTATGGACTCTTTATCGTTGCCGCCAGCCTTGCTCTAAAACACCGGGATATCCTGACAGGCCTTCCTGTACTCATCGGCATTCCTGTCAAACTGTGGTGGGACTCACGCCACACCGAACTCACACAGCAAAGTGCCGAACTCATCGGCGCCCCCATTGCAACCGATGCCCACCTCTACGGTCTTATAGCCGGAGGCCTGATTAGCATCGCAATCATCACACGTCCTGCCCCCAAAGATTAACACGGTATGTTCTCCAGCCTACTGCCTGCACGTTGCCTGTTATGCCACGCTGATGTCCGGCAGTCTACGGTATGCCTCTGCACCGATTGCCTGCAAGATCTACCCTTTCTCGAAAACGCCTGCTGTCAATGTGGCCAATCACTATCCGCTACAACAGCATACAGCCTGTGTGGCAGCTGCCAGACTCACACGCCCTATATTGATCAAACCTTCAGCCTTCTACACTATCGCCCCCCTGTTGACTACCTGATCAAGCAATTAAAATTTCACCACGCCTTAATGGTTGCAACCCTGTTCGGAAATTTACTGGCAGAACAGATAAGCGCACGCAACCTCCCTCTTCCTGATGTCATGGTTCCTATCCCCCTGCACCGTAAACGCCTGCGTGAGCGCGGTTACAACCAGGCTCTGGAAATCGCCAAACCCCTCGCCCGTATACTGGGCATACCGTTGCAGACAACACTCCTGGTACGCACTCAGCACACCCTCCCCCAAACCGAGTGTACTATCCAGGAACGCAGGAAAAACGTACGTAACCGCTTTCACTGTCCAGACCCGGCAAACTACAAAAGTATTGCCGTCATTGATGATGTGATTACCACCGGCAGTACCGCTAACGAAGCCGCCAAAGCCTTTAAACAACAAGGCATTCAGCAGGTTTCGATCTGGTCCTGCGCCCATACTCCCCTATCATAAACTAGACAGCTCCCTGTCAAGCATATACATTAACCGGGCGATACTAAAGACACTAAATAAGTAGCATTCACCCCTGGGAGGCTTCCTATTCTCGGACAAGCTCCTGGAGATCCCCTGCTGACATTGATACTGGAGCAATATTCTTATGGTTCGCAGCATGACCGCATTCGCCTTAAAGGAAAGTAAACAGGAAGCCTATCAACTCGCCTGGGAGATCCGCTCAGTTAACCACCGTTTTCTGGATCTGGCGCTCGCCCTGCCCGAGGATTTCAAACAGTCGGAAAATGATTTTCGCAACACCTTAAAAAGCCAGCTAAAGCGGGGGAAAATTGAAGCCCGTCTGCATTACAACCCCGAAACCAACCCGAAGACCGAAATCCATATTAATGAAGCCCGCGCCCGCGCCCTTATCATTGCCTGTCGCCAGATAGAATCCATCACAGACAACACAGAACCCTTAAAAGCCGTCGATATTCTACAGTGGCCCGGAGTCACCCAGGAAAGCAACCCCGACACAGACCTGATGATCACCGCTGCCAGAGTACTGCTGGATCAGACACTCGCAGCGCTCTGCACAAGCCGGGAGCGAGAGGGTAAAAGCATTGCCCATCAGATCGATCAACGCTGTGACCAAATCGCCGAACTTGTCGTAAAAGTGCGAAAACGGCGCCCAAAAATAATTTCCGCATTACGCGAAAAAATCCTGCTCCGTATTGAAGACCTGGAAATAACACCGGACAATAACCGACTAGAACAAGAATTAGTCATCCTGTCCCAGAGACTGGACGTGGAAGAAGAACTTGACCGTATAATGGCGCACCTGGATGAAATTAACCGTGTCATGGAAAGCACTGAACCTGTCGGGCGCCGGCTAGACTTTCTCATGCAGGAACTCAACCGGGAGGCCAATACCCTGGGGTCAAAGTCCAATGATACAGTAACAACACAAATCACTGTTGACCTCAAAGTTCTCATCGAACAGATGAGAGAGCAGGTACAAAATATCGAATAACACTTGTCCGGAATCATTCAAACCTTTTCGCGAATCATGTAAGATACAGAAACAAACCCGGACAGGCCACAGGGATCCTGTCCATATACCCAGATTACAACGAATAACGACCCGCTGAACGAATCGAGAATAGCATCCTCATGGAGTCTAAAGACTACTACAAAACCTTGGGCATAAAACGCAAAGCCAGCACTGAAGAAATCAAGGTGGCTTACCGCCGTCTGGCACGCAAATATCACCCGGATGTTAGTAAGGAAGCCAATGCTGAAGCACGCTTTAAGGACATTAACGAAGCCTATGAAGTCCTCAATGACAGCAAGAAAAAACAAGCCTACGACCGGCAATACTCCCGCCCCAAACCTGATAACGGCTTCACCCCTCCACCTGGCTGGCAACCTGGCAACTTTGATGCCAGCTTCTTCGAGGATATTATCCGCAAGGACAGAAAGCGTCATGCAACCGAACCCCATAACCATGACTTCTTTGATGGTATCTTTAACAAGAAACGGGGAGCTCATACCACCCCCCCGAATGCACCTCAAGTCGCTACCATCCCGTTATCGCTGGAAGATATCTATATTGGTGCCACCCGAAAAATCCGCCTGCCCGATGGCAGAAATATACAAGTAAAAATTCCCCGGGGGATAACCGAAGGGCAAAAGATCCGCATCTCCAATGGCCCTGGACGAAGCGAACTGCACCTGAAGGTGAAACTCAAACCCCATCGCCATTTCAAGCTGGATGGAAAAAACATACTCCTGGAACTTCCTATCACACCATGGGAAGCCGCCCTTGGATCTTTGATAACTGTCCCTACCTTAGAAGGGAATGTAAAACTTAGAATTCCGGAAGGCGTACAAACGGGTAAGAAGATGCGCTTACAAGAGCGCGGGCTGCCAGGAGATCCTCCAGGTGATCAACTCATTACCCTCGTTATTATGACGCCCCCTGCGAGAAAAGATTCGGAGCGGAATCTTTATCGCAAAATGGAAGACGAGTTTTCATGGGATCCTCGACGGAGCATGCTATAAAGGGCTTTGTACGAAAAGAAGGAGAAAAAGAACCGCATTTTCGGACGCATCTAAAAAGAAAGCGAACAACCGGACAACCACAAACTTTTTAGGCGACACAGCGAAAATTCAGGCCTTTTTTATCCATCACACCTTTCGTGAAAGACCTCCAGAGCTGATTTTAGCGCTAAAACCACTCCGTATGCGATCCTACCTCTCATTATTGCAGGACGGACAGTTATGATAAAAAAACAGATTACTTTAGTGATTCTCTCGATCACAGCCCTGCTGGGCTTGATAAGCTTTTCAGCCACCACTTTGGCCAACTTCCCCGCGCATCGAAATGGCTCGGTCATGCCTTCGCTCGCGGACATGCTGGAAAAAGTCACCCCGGCAGTCGTCAATATTCACGCAGAAGGTCGGCAAGTGGTTTATGACCCTGCCACCTCTGACCCGATCATCCGGCAATTTCTGGGAGACCGTATCCGGGAAAAGAGAACCCGGGGTACAGGCTCAGGGGTGATTGTGGATGCACGCCAGGGCTATATCCTGACCAATGCACACGTGATAGCAGGAGCCAATAAAATCTCCGTTATTCTGAATGATAATCGCGAGTTTGCGGCCGAACTCATTGGTGCAGACCCCCGTGCGGATATTGCCGTCCTGAAAATCCCTCCCCGCAAGCTAACCGCACTTGCAATCAGCGACTCCGATAAACTGCGCGTCGGTGATTTTGTTGTTGCTATTGGCAACCCCTATGGGCTTGGACAATCTGTTTCTTCCGGTATTATCAGTGCATTAGGCCGTAATAACCTGGGCATTGAAGACTATGAAAACTTTATTCAAACGGACGCCCCCATCAATCCGGGCAACTCCGGCGGCGCACTTATCAACCTGAAAGGTGAATTAATCGGTATTAACACTGCCATTCTAGGCGGTAAAAGTGGCGGCAATGTTGGCATAGGCTTTGCAATCCCCTCCAATATGGCCACCAACCTGATGGATCAACTCGTCAATTACGGCCAGGTCCAGCGCGGACACCTGGGAATAGAGGTGCAGGATCTCACACACCGGCTGGCAATAGCATTAAAAACAAATGTTAATCAGGGTGCCGTCATCAGCCGCATACTCAAAAACTCCCCTGCTGAAAAAGCCGGACTGAAAGAAGGCGATATTATTACGCACGTTAATGGCGCACTCATTAGAAACGGAGGAGATGTCAGAACCCGCATCGGCAACCTCAGAGTCGCCTCACGCGTCAACTTAAGAGTGATACGCAATGGCAAACCACGAAAAATTACAGCTGTTGTCGGTAAACCCTTTGTCATAAAACATCCCGGTATGCCGGTGTGGAGAAACCCAAACGGCTATTAGAAACCCATGAGAGACTTAAGCTCGGCTTCTTCTTTGTCGTTGGCCATGCTCTCTCAAGTTTCAACTTATAAGCCTGATAAAAAAATATTAATAAAAAATGCTTGCGCTATGTGATTATTAAACTATAATTCCAGCATCGGTAGCCGTTAAGGTTACATTAAGGAATCACAGAGAGAGAAGCACCAAAACGTGGTGCTTAAGCCCGGCACTGCAGCTTCTCTTGGTGATGACAAATTTGGTGTCCCCAATCCAAATTTGTTGCTTTAGACCCCGGCTTTTAGACCCCCTGTTTGGCCGGGGTTTTTTTTGCCTGAAATAAATGGCACGCAAAACCGGCTTCACCCTTTTTAGTTTCTAAAAAATCACTCAGACTTCAATCACTTATACTTACACATAGATACATGCCGATCTATTTCTGCAAACTATTATCGCTGACGTTATCAGAGAAATAGCAGGCATAAAAAAACCGGACAAGAATAAAATCCCGCCCGGTTTCTCAGAAAAGCCTGGCTTACGCTGCTATTAAGTTAATCAGCATCACCATGAAAACCAGAAATAAGGCACTTCCCACAAGAGAATTAACGATAGGCGGGAATTCTGAACAAGATTCTCCTATCTGCATCTCCTGTGTATCCAGGCCAAACAAGTTTTTCAATAAACATTTCATTTTTTGATTCCTAAAGTTAAATAAACTTACTGAATCCTAGCAGTTGTTATTAGACACAATATTAGATATGACTAATATTGTTATGCTACCAGACCTGTATCTCAAAAACAACACAATACTTATCAAGTTGATAAATAAAATATTATACCTTAAATCATTGCCCGACAGGTTGTAGAAAAAGCTGGTTTTCGGGCTCTGTCAAGCCCATTTTTGAGGCATATTCTGCCTGTCTATAACAGATGAAAACAGACAGAACCAGACGTCCTGAACATTTTTCAGACAAACAGCCAGTCAATCCCTCTTTCAAGGAGCCCCTGATAAGTCCGCTCGAACTTCCTGTGAGATAAAATGCGTCAGTTTTTTTGATAGCAAGGTTAGTAACAATCATTCTATTGGTCACTTTTATAGCGAAAATCTGACAAATTCTAGCTTCGAGAAAACCGCTCACGACTTGATCAGAGTCTCCTCAAGAATAGGTTTATTTATCAGGCAGCTATTTAACCCACACCCTCATAGATAAGAAAAAGTTGCCCCCTGGCTTCAAGTCATGTAGATTTCGTCTTCCGTAATTATATTAGCTCTTGCTAATGATGAGTCATTTATGAACATGAAGATTCGTAACCAAGTAAAACCCTCTGTGTTTACTTTTTTACCGGTATTCTTTCTGCTAACACTCTTTATCCCATACGATACCCAGGCCAGCTCCAAGCGGACTGCTGTCACTTCTACAAAGGAGCGGACACTCAAAACCAACATAAAGAAACGCTCCAGATCTAAACGACGCACCATCGGTTGCGATAGCTATTCACGTAACCAGCTACTCAGCAAGGCAAACAAATATCAAACCTTGATTACCCAGGCCGCACGGGACTACAAAGTTTCTCCATACCTCATTACTGCGGTCATTACCGTTGAATCCTGCTTTCGACCCAAAGCGCGCTCATCAAGTGGCGCCGTAGGACTTATGCAGCTGATGCCAGCAACCGCGAGACGTTTTGGAACAACGAACCGCTATAACAACAGGCACAATATTAAAGCCGGTACAAAGTACCTTAAGTTTCTCCTGAATCGGTTTAATGGCAATGTTCAATTAGCCGCTGCCGCTTATAATGCAGGGGAAGGCGCCGTCGACAAATACAATGGTGTACCGCCTTACAGGCAGACACAGGCCTATGTCAAGAAAGTACTGAATGCTTACCGCAAACTTTCTGCTTCAGCACCACAGCAACAAATTACCAGAAAAGCGCCCACTCATAGAAAAACACGGGAATGGTATCAGGCTCAATACGAACGAAATCGCCTGACGCGGGGACTGAACCTCACAACCCGAGAGATTCAACATCTTGATGAATTACTGGAAATTGACCAAAAAAGCAGGGCAACGCTGTCCTTTAAACAGTTCCTGTAGTGGCGTTAATTCTGCTGCCTGGCAACTTCTTCGTGAACCTTGACCATATCTACGTCCCTGACCTTGCTAATAACATCTTCTAGCTGGGGTTCACTCAACATACCCGCCTGGGAGAACAGCACAACCTGTTCCCGGAAAATCATCAGGGTAGGAATGGATCGAATCTGGAAATGTGCGCTAATCGCTTGTTGGGCTTCCGTATCTATTTTCCCAAAGACAATATCTTCATGCCTTTGGGAAACAGCTTCATAAACAGGGGAGAAGGATTTACAAGGGCCACACCATTCTGCCCAAAAATCAATAATCACAATGTCGTTCTTATTGATAGTGTCCTCAAAGCTCTCTTCAGTTATGTCAACAGTTGCCACAGCACGCTCCTTGATTTGATATAGAACAAGAAAATATCGGGTTTCCAATGGAATAACAAGAAAAAGTTTTATCCGTAGGGGATTAGCGCCTGTTATTCACCCCATACAGGTAATAGCTGCTGTTTAATCTGCAAATGATCCAGTATACGTGCCACCATAAAATCTACCAGATCACTGATACTTTCCGGCTGCCCGTAAAAACCCGGATTGGCAGGCATGATCACAGCCCCCATCCTGCTGAGACTCAGCATATTCTGTAGGTGGATATCAGAGAAAGGTGTTTCCCTGACTACCAATATCAATGGCTTGCGCTCTTTCAGAGCCACATCAGCCGCCCGCTCCAGCAAGTTCTTGCTACTCCCGACAGCAATGGCTGACAAGGTTCCCGTTGTGCAGGGGCAGACCACCGTCGCATCCGCCACACCAGAGCCACTGGCAATCGGCGCCATCCACTGCTCCCTTCCAAAAACACGTAACTGACCTTTATCCGCATGATAAATCTGGCTGAAAAAGGCTTCTATTTCGTCAGTCCTGGAAGGAAGCTGCAACGCTGTTTCCATCGTGATAACAATCTGGGCCGGGCGTGAAATCAACAGGTAAACCTTCACTCTGGCCTTGATCAACTCCTCCAGCAGCCGCAGACCATAAACGGCCCCGGAGGCACCCGTCATAATCAGAGTGACGGTTTTCATGTACGCTGCTCCAGTGCAGCGAGCATTTTTTCATGAATACCCTCAAACCCACCATTGCTCATGATAAGGATATTCTCTACCTGCCGATCCTGACTAACTTTTTGAATGATATGATCGATATTGTCAGACAAGCAGGCCTTGCCGCCCAGGTCTGCAACCACGCTCTGCATATCCCAGCCAACACCTGCGGGCTGATACAGAATCACCTCATCCGCACCGGACAATGAGGCAGCGAGCTGATCCTTATGTACCCCCAAACGCATGGTGTTAGAACGCGGCTCCAGTACAGCCGTGATTTTTGCTCTACCTACCTTTTTACGGAGCCCATCCAGTGTGGTCGCAATCGCTGTTGGATGGTGTGCGAAATCATCATAGACCTTGACCCCGTTCACCGTGCCCCGCAGCTGCATACGGCGTTTCACCCCCTTAAACTCGGCCAGTGCTGCTATGGCATGAGTGACTGGCACGCCCACATGACGTGCCGCAGCAATGGCTGCCAGTGCATTACTAACATTGTGTTCACCCATACTTTGCCAGGCCACCACCCCTTGTATATCACCCGCCAGCAGCACCTCAAACTGGCTCCCATCAGCCTCCAGGTATCTGGCTGACCAGCCTGTCTTTTCGGCGACCACAGAGAATTTTTCAACGGCTGTCCATGCGCCCATTTCCAGCACCTCGTCAATGGCCTTTGTCTGCCCATTGGCAACAATCAGGCCGTTACCTGGCACCATCCTCAGCAAGTGATGAAACTGGGTCTGTATGGCCTGCAAATCAGGGAAGATATCCGCATGATCATATTCAAGATTATTCAGAATAACTGTACGTGGATGGTAATGAACGAATTTGGAGCGCTTGTCAAAAAAAGCGGTATCATATTCATCCGCCTCAACCACAAAAAAGGGAGACTCCCCCAAACGCGCGGACAAACCAAAATTCTCCGGCACACCGCCAATCAAAAAGCCCGGCTTAAGTCCTGCATATTCAAGAATCCAGGCCAGCATACTGGCTGTTGTCGTTTTGCCATGGGTACCGGCCACAGCCAGCACCCACTTGTCACGCAAGATATGCTCATACAACCACTGGGGGCCGGATGTATAGGGGAGGTTCTGGTTCAGCACATGCTCAACAACATCCATACCGCGGGTCATCACGTTCCCCACGACAATGGTTGTCGTACCGGCAGGAATATTTTCAGGCGTCAATCCTGACTGAACCTGTACTCCCTGTTGCGCCAGCATGGTACTCATCGGAGGATAAACATGATTATCAGAGCCGGTAATCTCGATCCCTGATTCTCTGGCAAGCAGGGCAATCCCCCCCATAAACGTGCCACATATACCTAAAATATGGGTTGTCATTTAACGGTCACCGACTCACTGTGTTCTAACTGGATTAAGCGTGCGCCCCTGGCTTCGCCTGCTGTCAGATTTGATCTAACAATGGGTTCTCACGACATCTTCAATCGGCATGGGGCGAGAAATCCCGTATCCCTGTCCATAATCTACGCCGATTTCATTGAGAATACGGATAATTTCATCATTTTCGACATACTCGGCAATCACTTCAAGCCCCATGACATGCCCTACCTGATTGATAGAACGTACCATTTCCTGAGAGACAGGATCAGACTCCAGATCTTTCACAAAGATGCCATCAATTTTCAGGTAGTCTACTGGCAATTCCCGTAAATAACCATAAGAACTCACTCCGGTACCAAAGTCGTCCAGTGAGAAGCTGCAACCCAACTCTTTCAGGCTCTTGATGAATTTCATCGCCAGATCCACATTATTCACCGCAACAGACTCTGTCACTTCAAAACAGATCATATGCGGATTAACACCTATGGATTGAATCTCCCGTAACACAAAGTCCAGAAACTGGGGTTCGTTGATACTTTGCCCGGACAGGTTAATGGAAAAGACAGGCAATGGCTTTTTCTGGGTAATCTTTTTCAGGTTGCGGAGCGCCTCACTGACGACCCACTTGTCAATTTCCATCATCATGCCCTGCTGCTCGGCAGACGGAAGAAATTCATCGGGAGGTACCTGGTTACCGTTTTCATCAAAGAGGCGAATGAGTGTTTCATAATGGAAAAAAGGTACCGTTTCCTTATCAAACGCCAATGGGTGGATTGGCTGAGAATACAGGCGAAACATATTGTTCTTGATGGCATCCCGAATACGCCTGACCCAGGTAATATCGCCTTTTCTGGCCAACACATCTTCATTATTTGGGTGAAATATAAATACCCGGTTACCACCTTTTTCGCGTGCAATCCGGCTGGCGATATCCGCATCGGATAGTATTTGAGAGGCACTGGTACAAGTTTCTTTATGAACCAGCAAAAAGCCGATACTGGCACTTACCTGAAATTTGTTACCCTGCCAGACAAACGTATACTCTTCGATACTTTTGCGTACGCTTTTAATCAGATCCAGTGCCGGCCCTGGTTCTTTTTCACGATACAGGATTGCAAAATCATCATTGCTGACACGTGCAACAACATCCCGGCTGGATTTTACATAGCCTCGCAATATTTCAGCAATCTGGCCAATCAGTGCATCACCTGCGGCATGCCCTGCGGAGTCTGTTACATTTTTAACCCGGTCAATCGAGATATAACAAAAAATATGTGTGGCTGAATGTTTGCGAACATCTGCCAGAGCATGTTTTAATGTTATTTCGATTGATTTGCGATTGGGCAAGCGTGTAGAGTCATCATAGCTACCCAGATAGTTCAGTTTTGATTCAAGAATTTTCTTCTCACTGGTATCCTGGATAACCAGTGCATAGCTAAGCTTATCGGGCCGGTTCGCAAGAAAACTAATCGGCGATATCAGAATATTGGTTGAAAGCTCCTGATGCTGCGAGACGACCAGCAAATAATCTTCAGCAACGGGCGAAGTCACTCCCGCCAGAATATTATTTTTAACTGGTCGCTGGGTTTTGCTATCCAGCAGGGAGTATAGCTCCCAGAAGTTTTTACTCAGTACACTACGCTGCTTACACTTTAACAAGTTCTCTGCATTCTGGTTAAGAAACTGGATCGTCCCTTTGCTATCAACCAGAACAACCGCATCCCTCACGACGCTAAGCGCTTTTTGCATGCACAGGGTGAATTCCTCGGAATTACCTCCAGAGCCTATATTTTTTATTGAGTTAAGCAGAGACAAAACAACTACCCTAATTACCTAGTTTCTTATCATTGTTATCATTCGGCCTCATGTTGATATCAGCCTATCCGTTCAAACACAACCCACCAATACCTGTTTCAGGAGACGATCCCGAGCCACAACATAACACAACTCAGGGCGAAGAACCTACCCGGCCTGATGGCTGGCACCGCATTATAAACACGATATTTTGACTAATTGATCACGTAGTTGCTGTAGTGTTTTCTGTTGCTCAGCGTGTTGCTTCCTCACCTGGTCTACCACATTTGAAGGAGCCTTTTCGGTAAAGTTCGGGTTCCCCAGCCGTCCTTCCAGACCTTGCAGGTTTTTTTCGGTTTTTTCTATTTCCCGGGTTAACCGGGCGGTTTCCGCATCCTTGTCAATCAAGCCAGCCAGGGGAATTAATACCTTCATGTCACCCACCAGCGCTGTTGCAGCTTCTGGTGCCTGCGCCTTCGCCGCCAACCAGCTTACCGATTCCACCTTTGCCAGCGTATGGATAAATAGCTGATTATCCTGATAACGCTGCTGCTCTTCTGCTGAGGCACCCTGTATTAAAATAGTCAGTTTTAAACCGGGTTTAATATCCATTTCCGAACGAATTCGGCGAATACCGAGTACCAGGCTTTTCACCCAGTCCAGAGCAGCGATGGCCTGTCTCTTATACACATCTGACGTTGCC
>WFWY01000159.1 GCA_015490895.1 Thiotrichaceae bacterium
AAGATAAAGATAAAGGTAGACAGGTGATGTGTTGTAAAGAGGTTGCAGGACAAGGCAATAATGCCGCCTTGCCCTGTATCTGTGTAACGTCTTGTCGGAGGGTTATTTAACCTCGACTTCGGCGCTATCGGTTTCACCTTTATTATCTGTCCAGGTCAATTTGACTTTGTCACCAGCTTTCCCCTTGTATGAGAAAGACAGATAAGGGTTTTTGGAAATAGAAGTATTCCAGTCTGCACTCAGAACCTGTTTACCATTTGCTTCAACGATAACTTCCTGAATGAAGTGTGCCGGGATCTTTTCTTTGGTTTTCTTGTCTTTACGAAGACCTGTTTCCATAGGGTGCTTGATCAAAGATTTCACTTCTACCAGATCACCTTTTACTTTAGTACGTAATTTAATACTAGACATGATTGTTCTCCATTAATACCCGCTACAGTGTGGGCGTCATTGATTGTTGTAAGGCTATATAGTTAAGAGCAGGTATTAACCGCCACAACCACCTTTGGTTACTTTCACTGCAACATGGTTTTTATAAACCTTGTCTCCCGCTTTTACAACAGCAATGACATCACTGGATTTTCCCATTTTGACACGGCTTTTTACAGCAGGTACGACACCTTCACCCAGGTGGTAAGTGGCGGTTAACGGGGTAGAGTTGTTGGAGACCAGAATGCTAATGGATTCAGTGCCGGCAATATCACTGGTTACAGTGATGGGAACGACACTGCCGTTTTCTGCAATTTCTGGTGCTTTGATCTTGATATCGGTAGATACTTCAGCAGCTTCCGCACCCATGGCTTTCATGGTGTCTTCCAGGCCTTTTGACTCGAAAGTTTCTTTTGACCATTTGGCCAGCGCATTAGGGGCAATGATGGCAGCGCCGGTCGCGATACCTGTTGCAAGAGTTCCTTTGATAAAGGCTCTACGTTTCATAGTGTTACTCCTTAGGTTAATCTGTTCATCTGAACGGACATTATTATGAGGTAAAAGCCAACGGAATAATATTACCGTAAATGTGAAATCATATTGGGGTTTTCCCCTAAAAACAGTGTCTCTCCGGGTTTGAAGCTTCTGGCCGATTCATGAGCCGTCAGCATTAACCGCGGGACCCTTGTTCGATTTATTCCGGGTTGATTGAAATCATGATACGCATAAGTTCGGATAGGGACTTTGCTTCCAGTTTTTCCATTGCCCTGGCACGATGAGCCTCTACTGTTGACTGGGTGATAGATAGTTTTTTTGCAATACTTTTATTGCGTTCACCTTTTACAACCTGCTCTATGACCTGATGTTCGCGTCGGGTCAGTCGTTCCAGTCGTTCCTGGATTTCTGCTTTTTTCAAAGCTTTGCCCCGTTGTTTCGCATCGACATCCAGGGCACGGTGAATGCTATCTAGCAGGACTTGTTCATTGAAGGGCTTTTCAATGAAGTTAGCGGCTCCATTTTGTACGGCCTGTACCGCCATGGGAACATCACCGTGCCCGGTAATGATGATAACCGGTGGGGCGAGAGGCAAGGTGTTCAGGTGTTCTTGCAGGGCTAACCCGCTCATGCCTTTCATGCGTACATCCAGTATCAGACAGCCTGGCAAGTCTGGATTAAAGTGATCCAGGTAATCCTGTGCTGAGGCATAGGTTTTCGCACGCAAGCCGATTGAATGCATGAGTAGTTCAATCGCCTCCCGAACTTCTTTGTCATCATCGATGATGAATACGGTTGCGTCTTTATCCATACAGGTTTCCATTGCGAGTCGATGATTGTTGCTGTGCAGAATCAATGGGCAGAGAAAAATAAAAGCTGACGCCTTGTTGCAGGGTGTCTACATGGATTCTATCACCATGCGCTTCGATAATCCCCTGGCTAATGGAGAGTCCAAGGCCCATACCTTCCTGCTTGGTGGTGACGAAGGGATCAAACAGTTGTTCTTTAATAGCTGTGCTTAATCCGGGACCCTGGTCTGTTATTCGTATTTCCAGCTTGTTTTCAGCTTTGCGGGCAGTTGATATCTCCATGAGTCGTTGATGGGCAGGCTTGTGCTCAAGGGATTCAATGGCATTGCGAACCAGGTTAATCAGGACCTGTTCTATCTGGATTTCCTGTGCCAGTACCTGGATATTCGGATGAGAGATGTTGAGGCTCAGTTTGATATCGTGGCGTTGTAGTTCGTTATGTAACAGATCCAGTACCGCATCCAGAAGTGTTTGTATACTGATCGGTTTCATCTCGGGAGTATCTTTGGTGACAAAGCGCCGAATATGGCGAATCACTTCACCCGCACGTTCAGCCTGCCCGGCTATTTTCTCCATAACATCGGCACAGGCTTCGATACGGGGATGCCGGGATTCCAGCATGCGAATACAGGCTTTTGAGTTTGTGGCAATGGCGGTGAGTGGCTGGTTAATTTCATGGGCGATGCCAGAAGCCATTTCACCCAACATACTGAGCCGGGCAACATGAGAGAGTTGCAGCTCATGTTGCTGAAGTTTTTCGCGAGCTTCCTTGCGCTCGGAAATATCACGAAAAACGACAACACCTCCGATAGTTTTCCCTGTTCGATCCTTTATGGGTGTGCTGCTGTATTCGACATCAATACAACGACCGTCCTTTCTCCAGAAAATATCATCGCTTGAAAAATGAGGTTGATTGTCCCGGAAAGATTCATACATCGGGCATTCTTTCGTACTGGCAGGTGTGCCATTCTTGCGGGTATGGTGCAGCATGGGTTGCAAGTCTTTACCTAGCAGATCCGTGGCCTGCCATCCCGTCATGTGCTGCATGGCTCGGTTAACAAAGGTGCATTGCCCCTTTGTATTGACGCCATAAATACCATCTGTAACGGAATTAACGATAAGCTCATACTGGTACTCCAGTTTCTGTTTGGCAGCTTCCAGGCGGGTATTACGGCGTCTGGCGATGGATACCATAGCCAGTAGTGCAAGCAGGGTGAGAAGGCCAATTAAAGGCCAGTACCAATAGCGTTTTAATGCATCACTTAATGTAAATGTATCTGCAAAAGCATAGGGAGGTAGTTTGATTTCCTTAAACAGGGTATGTGCTTCTGAATAATTCCGGGGTAATGTCCATTTGGCATAACCTCCGGTAAAGCGTGAAGGAAAGTCACTGGGCATGCGTAACAGAGCAAGCGCTACCTTGTCGGCGAGAATCGTGTTGGTATGCTGCACCTTACTAAAAGGCCACTCCGGATAAAGACGGGTACTATGTACCAGTGGAAAATCAGGCGATTGCATGGGGTTGATAATCTTGATGTCCTGTTGCTCAAGCTGGTGCTCGCGCAGTAGTTGTTCCAGGGTGCCGGTACGTACTATTCCAGCGAGTGCCTTGCTTTCCAGAACAGCAGACACAACCTTGCGGTGACTTTGAGTGAAAGTGAGTTGAAACAGGTCGTTATAGGGGTCAATACCGAGGGCATGTAATTCACGCCATGCAGTCAGAAAACCACCAAAAGAGGCTTCATTCACTGCAGCCACACGTTTGCCTCTCAGGTCGGCAAGCGTCTGAATGCTGTCATTGTCGCTGCGTGTAAAAATAACACCACCATACTGGCTGTAAGATTCATCACCAATGACGTTATTCATGGTAGCCAAAGGAACGACCCAGTTACGCGCAGCAAGGCTGACAAAAATACCGGGGTTGGTCAGTATGAAATCAACCTTGCCTTGTCCCACTGCAGCTTCCACTTCATAATAACCCAGAGGGATGATTTCAAAATCATAGCCAGGAAGTTTCATTGCGAGATAATCAGCAGTAGGCTCCCATAGACGAATAACTTCAGAATCTGGCATGCTCTGATTGTTTAATACACCGACCTTGATGAAGGTACCGTCTGCCAGGGTAATTTCGGGTATAAAAAGCAGAAGCACAAGGAGCAGGTGGAAGCAGGCGGCCAGGCGTGAAAAATGCGCTATAATTCCCTTGACTTCATTGCTAAAACAAGGAAAATACGCGACCTCAGCAACACCACCTGTACGATGCGCTGGTAGCTCAGTTGGATAGAGTATCTGGCTACGAACCAGAGGGTCGGGGGTTCGAATCCTCCCCAGCGCGCCATCTTTTATTTCACTTTCAATAGTGATCCCTGGATTGACAATCCCTTTCTTTTTTCTACTAAAAAAGTTCTGTTCTTCAGTGCCGTGTAATCGATGGCATGGCAGGTAGACCGGATTGCTGCGTACCTTATACTGCTGCTGTGTAAAGTACTTTCGTTTTTGTAACAGCAGATGTTTTCTTATGTCATGGAAATCATCGAACAGTAGTCCCTGAATATTTTGCCAGCTTTTCATCTCTTAATTATGACACTATTGATCCGGTATCAAAATAGTTACTCAGTCCACCTGGTCAGAGTCTCCTTGAATAGAGTTCCCGTAAATCAACTGCAAAAACAGTCTCAGGAGTGATCTCCAGTATTTTTGGAGTAGTCATGTACAGGGGAAAATGGATTTCCTTACGATTCACCTCTTATTTAGATATTCCCCAGAAGTGATTTTATATTAACATAATATGAATAAAAAATAATCATTTACGTTTAAGAGATGAAGTGTTAGATTGATTAACAATCACGCAATTCTCAAGGTGAATGCCTATAGGCTGGTAGCAATGGGTATTGGAGTGCTGGTATGTCAGAAGATCTTACAGAGGGAATATCTGGAACAAGTTCTACTGATGAGGCAGCGGTCTTATCAGGTTGCGTGGCTACATCATCTGGGCTGCAGGTTTCATTGAGAGACTATGAAAATAACAAGAATACTTCTTAAGAACTCCTTTCTGGCTTCCGTTTTTTCGGTAGTTTTTATGCCATTACCCGTTTGGGCTGTTGACTTTAGTATTACGCGGTTTAATCCGGTGAATGAGTTGACCAATGCGGACAATGTGACGTTTCAGGTTGCTTTCATAGGTGGTGGTCTTGTCTTAACAGCGGATGACTTGCGACTGATCCGGAAAGCAGGAGGCGATACGATTACATCCGTTCAGCCTGTCGGCGGGAGTCTGGAGCGTTACCTGGTGAGTGTTACAACCAGGACAGCGGGTTCCATTATTCTGGATCTCAAAGAAAGTTTTATTGCGGCTAATAATCTGGGATCTGTCGGGGATCTGCCCAGTTACCTGGTTGATAAAATACCGCCTGCCATTCCATCAGCCTCCTCACAATCGATTACCATTAATGATCAGCCGCTGTTAGCGGGAACGGGAGAGAAAGGTAGCCTGATTCAGGTAAGAGTTATACCCGGTGGTAGTGGTTGTAGTACACAGGTTGCGGCTGATGGTAGCTGGAGTTGTAATATTGCACCTGTAGTACCCGAAGGTACTTATTCAGTCGATATTACAGCACAAGATCTGGCAGGAAATCTCAGTGATCCTGCGACGGTTGATTTGCGAGTACTGGATCCGAACAAGGATGATGATAGTGATGGTTTGACTAACTTCGTTGAGGTGACGAAGTTATTTACTAACCCGTTAAAGAAAGACACCGATGGGGATGGCGTTTCGGATCTTGTTGAGGTTGGAATAGATAGTAATAATCCGGTTAACAGCTCAGGGGGCGGCCCTATTGATGCACTTAACCCGCATGATGATTTTGATCAGGATGGACTTAGCAGCCGACTGGAATTCCTACTGGGGCTTGATCCCAGAGATCCGGACTTTGACAATGACAGGATTCAGGACGATATAGAAGCTAGAGCAAGTGGTAAGGATACGGATGCGGATGGTATTGATGACAAATATGACGTTGATTTTACCGGGGGTGCTGATGCTGATAGCGATGGCATTGACGACAGCGTCAATGCTACGGCATTACCTGATGGGGATGCCGATGGTATTCCCGATGCGAAGGATCTGGATAGTGATGCAGACGGGATCCCGGATATTATTGAAGGCACCGGTGATAGTGACAACGACCAGCTTTTAAACTATCTGGATCCAGATTCTGATAATGATGGAATCAACGATGGCAAGGCTTCAGGCTTGTCGGGTAAAGATACTGATGGTGATGGCATTGATGATGATTTCGATGTGGATCAGACCGGAGGTGTGGATGCGAATGGTGACGGGATTGATGACAATGCTGGCATTCCTGATGCTGACGGTGATGGCCTGGCAGATTTCCAGGACAGGGATGATGATAATGACGGGATTCCTGACTTTATCGAATCAGGTGCTACGGGCAGAGATAGCGATGGCGATGGTATTGATGATGCCTTCGATGTGGACCAGACCGGCGGTACGGATGCGGATGGTGATGGCATTGATGACAACGTCCCCAGGGATAGTGATGCGGATGGCATCCCGGATAGTATTGACCCGGATTCAGATAATGACGGGATTCCTGACTTTATCGAGTCGGGAGCCAGTGGCAAGGATAGCGATGGTGATGGTATCGACGATGCCTTTGATGTGGATCAGACCGGTGGTGTGGATGCCAATGGTGATGGTATCGATGATCAGGCAAATCTGGATACGGATGGTGATGGTATGCCCAACAGCCTGGATCCAGACTCAGATGGTGATGGTACCCCTGATTTTGTTGAGTCAGGTGCCAGTGGCAAGGACACCGATGGTGATGGCATAGATGATGCCTTTGACGTGGATCAGACCGGTGGTGTGGATGCCAATGGTGATGGCATTGATGACAATGCGATGCGTGATAGTGATGCTGATGGTATTCCGGACAGTATTGATACCGACTCGGATAATGATGGGGTTCCCGACATTATCGAATCGGGTGCCAGTGGCAAGGACACCGATGGTGATGGCATAGATGATGCCTTTGATGTGGATCAGACCGGTGGTACGGATGCCAATGGTGATGGCATGGATGATAGCGCTATTGCAGACTCTGACCAGGATGGTATCCCGGACAGTATTGACACTGACTCGGATAATGACGGCACCCCCGATATCATCGAATTTGGTACCACGGGGAAAGATACGGACGGTGATGGTATCGACGATGCCTTTGATGTGGATCAGACCAGTGGTGTGGATGCCGATGGTGATGGCATGGATGATAGCGTACCTCCTGATAGTGATGGAGACGGTATTCCCGATAGCATAGATACCGATTCAGACAATGACGGTGTACCTGACCGTATTGAAGCCGGTGTTAGTGGTAAAGATACGGACGGTGATGGTATCGACGATGCCTTTGATGTGGATCAGACCGGTGGTGTGGATGCCAATGGTGATGGCATAGATGATAACGTGCCATTTGATACCGATGGTGATGGTATTCCCAATAGCCTGGACACAGATGCAGATAATGATGGTGTGCCAGACAGTGTTGAGGCAGGTGTTTCAGGTGTTGATACAGATAACGATGGTATAGACAACACCTTTGATGTGGATCAGACCGGCGGTGTCGATAATGATGGTGATGGTATTGATGACATTTTCCAGGATCCGGCTCCTGATTTTCTGAACAACATGCACGATAGCGACGGCGATGGCATCCCCAATGCTGTTGAAGTCGCATTGGGTCTGGATCCTGCCGATGGTGACAGTAATGACAATGGGGTTCTGGATGGTGATGAGGATCGGGATAATGATGGTGTTCCCAATGCCGTTGAGGTAGCCCTGGGTCTGGATCCGGATGATGCTGATAGTGATGATGACGGTGTGAGTGATGGGAATGAAGACTCGGATAATGATGGCATCCCCAATGCGATTGAAGTTCAGGTAGGACTGGATCCGGGCAAACTGGACTCGGATGGTGATGGCATCCCGGATACCACCATCACAGACTGGGATAATGACGGTATCCCGAATGATCAGGAGCTGGGCAGTAATCCCTTGCAAGATACCGACCACGATGGCGTTCCTGTCTATCTGGATGATGATGACAATGACGCAGCGGTACTCAATGCAGATGGGCGAATTGAATTTCCCTATGATCTGGACAATGACGGTTTGTTGAATGTCTTTGATACCGATGATGATGGTGATGGTATTTCCACCCTTATCGAGGGGTCAGGTGACACGGATGCGGATGGATTGCCGGATTATATAGAATCAAACCTGCTGGATATTGATGGAGATGGAATCAAGAATTACCGCGATAACGATGATGACAATGACGGTATTCCGACACTGACTGAAATCGGAGCCAGTAGCAATAACATACGGCTAGACACGGACGGTGACGGTATCCCGAACTATCTGGATGCCGATAGCTTTAATAGTGCCGGCGTGGCGGATGGTAGCGGTGATTCTGATGGTAATGGTATCAGTGACTTGCAAGAGTGCCCCCAGCGTGGATGGTGTCTGGATACAGACAGGGATGGTATTCCGGATTATCTGGATCAGGATAATGATGGGGACGGTACAACGGATGCTAATGAAATCGGTGATGCCTCAAGGCCGGAGGATCAGGATCGTGATGCTATTCCTGATTACATGGAATCCAACCGTCTGGATTCAGATAGTGATGGCGTGTTTGATTTCCAGGATGACGACGACGATGGAGATGGCACACCTACTAAAGATGAATTAAGTCTGGCGGCTATTAATATCTACAGGGACAGGGATAATGATGGTATTCCCGATTATCTGGATCCCGATACCAATGCCCAGTCATTATTGGGCGACCGGGATGGTGATGCCGATGGTGATGGTGTGATTGACCGGCTGGAATGTCCGACCGGGCCTCCCTGTGAAGATAAGGATAACGATGGTATTCCGGATTACAGGGATTCCAATGTAGTCAATAATAACCCTGCTACAAACCCGTCTCCGGGTGTGGATACTGTCATTGGAGGGGGAGCCGGGGGGTTGAATCTGTTATTGCTGGTATTTTTCTCGGTATTCGTCGGGATACGTCAGCTCTGGAGATCCAGGTTCGGGCAAAAAATAAGGATTCGTGGATAGGTCAGTGAAGCGGAGTTAGTTACCAGAGAATAATAAAAAATACAACCTGTATGAAAGTTATGACTTATTGAAGGCATGTTATCAACCGCGGTCATTTTTTCATAAAACAAAAGGTAAATATAGGGACAGGAACAATGGAAAAAAAATTAGTAACACTGGTATTCATGATGAGTACCAGTACGCCGCTTATTGCAGATCAACTTCAGCGACTGGAGGATAGTTGGTACATAGGGGGAGCCGTCGGGATGAGCTCGCTGGAACCTTCTGCCCCTGTAGGGTCTCAGGTAACGGATGATAAATCACTTTCCATCAAAGGCTATGCCGGTGTTAATATTTCCAATCAGATTGGTATAGAAGCCTTCTGGTCACGTCTGGGAGATAGCAGTATTAGCGGTACAGCGGGTACAGGGACGGTAAAATATTCAGCGATTGGTGTTAATGGTATATATCATCTGCCAGTCTATGCAGGTCGGGTACACCCGTTTGGGAAAGTAGGCATTGCAAAAATCAATACGCGTTCCCCGGATGTGATTCTTAATCAAAAAAACAACTTTGCCCTGTTTGGTGCTCTGGGAGCGGAGTATGATGTCACCAGGCAGTTAAAAATCCGGGCTGAATATGAATATTTCACGGAGGACATCAACCAGCTTTCTATAGGCTTAAACTGGTCACCTAATCCCAGAATTCATTATCTTGACAGGAAAAGGGCACCTGCCCGGAGTGCGACCAGTGCGCTACCTGCGGCTTTACCACTGGTTATGCCTCCTGCTCCCATAAAGCAAGCACCTCAACCGGTAAAAAGCAACCCGGTACAGGTGCGTACTTTAAACACATCATTGTCAGGTGCCTCATCATTCCCCAGTGGGAGTGCTACCTTGTCCAGGCAGGATACAGCCAGGCTGGACCAGCTTATTACCAAGGTAAAAGACCGTCGTTTCAGGCTGTATCATATTCGTATCAGTGGACATACCGATAACAGGGGGAGCCGTCGACAGAATATCCGCCTGTCCCGGAAGCGTGCAGAGGCGGTTGCTCATTATATCGTTTCCTGGGGAGTCCCAAGAGCAAAGATTTCAGTCGTAGGTTATGGCGAAAGTAAACCGGTTGCGACTAACCACACGGCCGCTGGACGTGCCAAAAACCGGCGGGTAGAGATAGAAATTAAAGGTGCACAAACTATTGTGACCAGGCAGTGATATTTTGATGGTTTTGTGGTTCTTTGTATCGACATAAGCCTCTATTGGATTACGTGAAAACAGTGCTGGATAATAAGGCACATGTTTGGGGTGGTTTTTGCTCTGTAAAAAAGAAAAGAGAAATACTTCTGGACGAATGTAAAGACTTGGGTTAAAACCAGTCCTCGAAGAAGGGGAAAGAGAAAGTTACACAGCAGCCTGATTGAGTTTCATGCACAGAGATCTACAAGCAGAAATTAAACACCTTGTTGAGAATACGGCTAATGAGCAACAACTGCTCAATGCTGTAGGGCGTTATTGTGAGTCACTGGGTGTCAGGCATTTCTCTTTTGTGTGTTCACTGTTTAACATGTCAAATACGATGCCAGATGTACATACGCTGAGTAATTATCCCCAGGAATGGCTGTATCGTTATCAGGAAGCAAATTACATAGCGTCAGACCTGACAATTCACCACTCACGTGTTAGCAGTTCCCCACTGATTTGGCTGGATAAAAAGATGGTGCTGGATGCAACTAACAAACGGTTGTTTGCAGAGGCATCAGACTACGGCATTATTTCAGGGATTACCTATCCGTTTCATGGCGTAGGCAGTGAGTTTGGCTCATTAAGCGCGACGGTTTCAGATAACTTTAGGCATTCGGCACTGGATTCCACTACTACCCAGTATTCACTCTATCTCATGGGAGCTGTCCTGTTTGACCACTATCGGCAGAAAAAAGACAATACGCTTGAGAACAAGCTGACTGTGCGTGAAAAAGAGTGCTTGCGCTGGGCGGCCGAAGGAAAAACGGCATGGGAAATTTCGGTGATACTGAGTATTTCGGAACGAACAGCCTGTTTTCACCTGGATAACGCCAAAAGGAAATTAAACTCGGTAACGCGTACGGGTGCTGTTGGCAAGGCTTTACTGCATTCGTTGCTGTAGTGCTTACGTAAAAAACCGCTGGTTACATTTTTCAGGCAGACGTTTTCTCGATATGTATCCAGCGGCCATCATAGAAACCTTGTAGAGGCTGAAACCTGGATTTGTAGTTCATTTTGTGACAATCCTTTATCCAGTAACCGGGATAAACATGGGATTTTCCCAGTTTTTTGGCGTATTCAATTTGCCACAGCACGGCATAGGTTCCCAGGCTGCGTTTACTGCCTTTGTTTGTATCAAACAGGGTATAGACTGCAGAGAGTTCTGTGGGGAGCACATCGACGACAGCGACCCCTAGTAACTGCCCATTCTCATAAAACTCTATATAGTGTGTTTGGCACCAGCCGGACTCAAAAAACGCTTCGACAGCCTCAACATTATCACTGTTATGCCTCTCTTCAAGGTAGCGTTCATAAAGCGGCAAGTAGACATCCTTGAATCCGGATGGATTGATCGTCACCTGCAAATCACGATTCATCTTCAGGTTACGTCGCTGGCTACGGCTGGGGTGAAAGGCATCGACAGGGATCCTGGTTGAAATACACTCTTTACAAGGTAGACATTGTGGCCGGTATACCTGTGAACCACTGCGCCGGAAGCCAGACTTGATCAGGTCAGAATACACCGCAGTGTCCATCGGGAACTGAGGATCAATTACACAGTTTCTGGCAATTCGCCCTGGCAGATAAGAGCAGGGAAACTGTCCCGTGGAAAAGAACGGCAGTGATTGAGTGGATTTCATTTTAGTGTGCGTGTTCTCTGGATGCTAATGATCTTTCTGGTGTGATGATGTGCGGTTACTATCCAACACTGTTTGCTTCAGGGACTTCAGTTGTGTTTCGAGCTGCTCAATGTTATTAAGCAGTGTTTTTTGCTCTCGCAGGGAATCGTAGGTAGATTCCCTTTTGGCAGTTTCCATATTATCCAGCACGATTGCAATAAATAAGTTAATAATGACAAACGTAGCAATTACAATAAAACTGACAAAATAAACCCACGCCCAGGGAGTAACTTGCATACACTCTTTGAGGATATCTGCCCAGCCTTCCAATGTAGCGATTGTAAATAAGGTTAACAAGGTACGCGGTAATGTGCCCCAGTATTCAGGTAACTGCTCATGAAACAGGTGATAGCCGGTGATGCCATACATATAAAACAGAATGGCCAGTAGAATAATCACATTTCCCATGCTGGGGATGGAACGTAACAGGGTGGCTACAATAAGGCGTAACTGGGGCAGGGTCGAGACAAGCCGCAATACACGGAGCAAGCGAAATAGTCGGGCGATCATCGCATACTCTGCAGATAAGGGGATGAGTGACAATACCACGATGCTAAAATCAAACAGGTTCCAGCCATTATAAAAATAGTTGCTGATTTTAGGGGCAACAGCAGTAATTTTCATAAACGCTTCGAGTATGAAGAATGCCAGTATTATGTTGTTTCCCAATAAAAACCAGTGCTCATAGTGGGCACGTAAATCCGGGCTGGTTTCCAGCCCCAGTAATAAGGCATTCAAAAGGATCAGAAAAACAATAAAGTATTCGAAATAATCTGATGTAACGAGGGCTTGAAATAGTTTTTTCACGTTATAAATTAAGCAGGCTGAAACGGTTTTGGTTTATATATTTTCGGATAGCCTCCTGGAGCATTGGCGCTCTGAAAGGTCGTTTGTGTCTGTCTGCAACAGTTTTGTGCACTGGCAAGCCGTTAGTTCAGATTTAAGTTATACCACCGATATTCACTGTGAATGAATGTAGGAGCTTGAAAATATGCAACTAGCTGGCATAAGCAGTAACTGCTCAGATTGTATTCGTGTTGTTCGAGTTCAAGGCGAAAGCGCGGAGTTTATAAGTATAAATGAGCACTTTAACGCAGAAATGGGGCAACATGAGTGCAATGTGAGTAGTGACGAAAATATAACATAAAAAAGCCGCTGTGAGCGGCTTTTTTAGTAACAGGGCTTGCAGCAGTTTATGGGTTTACTGCAATTTCATCAGAAAGTTCTGGAGTGTAGCAGGCGGTACACTGCCGGGTTGTAGTGCCTGCAACTTTCCCTTTGGGTCAAAAATAAGAAAAGTGGGTGTGCCTTTCAGGCCTTCGTCAGCAATTTTCAGTAAATAGTTATTAAATTCATTATTATTGGAAACCAGAGTGGGAAAGTTGACTTTATGTTTGTTGGCAAAGCGCCGTGCTGATGCAAGGTTTCCATCCAGGGAGACACCAATCAGGCGGGCATTGGGGAAGGAGTGCGAAGCTTTAACCAGAGCTGGCATCGTCTTGTTACAGATGCTGCATTTTGATGACCAGGCCTGTACAATCAGCCATTGACCTTTTCCTATATAGGAGTCAATGCTATCTAGCTGGTTCTGGAAATTTGTCATGGCCATGCTGGCGCTACTGAGTGCCATTGAAAACAATAAGACGATGTAAGTGGATAGGCGTGAGAGTCGCAGCTTCATAAAAATAGTACCTCTTGGTAGTGGACGGACGTAAGCATATTAAACGATAATCAGGGCATCTACAGACGAAGTTCACTGGCTATTTAGCGTTATTATAGGAGTATATCGGCCAGCGCCCTGCTTAGACTTTGCACAATAGTATCAAAAAACCGGATGAATGGGAATTGAAGATTGTATCAATTTTAGT
The DNA here is from genome assembly GCA_015490895.1 of Thiotrichaceae bacterium. Classification (GTDB taxonomy): domain Bacteria; phylum Pseudomonadota; class Gammaproteobacteria; order Thiotrichales; family Thiotrichaceae; genus HyVt-477. Next base: position 13,654 of record WFWY01000159.1, read on the forward strand.
AGATGGTAATAATCTGGTATTGGAGTTGAGAGAGTCTTGCGGTGCTTTTTTATTAAAATCTGAACCTGCGGTAAAATTATGGGTTCAGGCAAGAGGCACCCTCCTTGCCTGAAAATATAAAGAAATAGAATAGAAGCCAATGAGCAATACCCAAGTCAGTAGAAGAGCCAAAGAACTGCGGGCGATCCTTAATCATCACAACTACCGTTATTATGTACTTGATGACCCTGAAATATCGGATGCAAAATATGACAGGCTATTGCGTGAACTACAGGATATAGAAGCCGCACACCCTGAGTTACAGACGCTGGACTCTCCGACTCAGCGAGTGGGCGCAGCGCCGCTTTCCTCCTTCAGGCAGGTAACTCATATTGTTCCTATGCTTTCACTCGCGAATGCATTTTCTGACAAGGAAATATCGGCCTTTGATAAGCGCTTGCGTGAGCGCCTGAAAACGGACACAGAACTGGACTACTTTGCAGAGCCCAAGCTGGATGGTTTGGCGGTTAGTCTGCTTTATAAGGGAGGCCTTCTTGTGCAGGCCTCCACTCGTGGAGATGGTACGACGGGTGAAGATATTACCGAGAATATCCGCACGATTGGTGCTATTCCGTTGACACTTCAGGGGCAAGGCTGGCCGGCTATGCTTGAAGTGCGTGGTGAAGTTTATATGCCCAAAAAAGGCTTTCAGGCACTGAATGAGCATTTGCTAAAAGCAGGAAAAAAACCGTTCATCAATCCCAGAAATGCAGCAGCAGGGAGTTTGCGGCAGCTGGATTCACGGATAACGGCACAGCGTCCGCTCGCCATGTATTGTTATGCCGTTGGGCATATCGAAGGAGGGACTCTGCCGGATACACAGGCAAAGACCCTTGCCCGGTTAGCGGACTGGGGGCTGCGTGTTTGTCCTGATGCAAGGATTGTCAGGGGAGTGGAGGGGTGTCATCAGTATTATCAGGAAATGGTCAAAAAAAGACCACAACTGCCATATGAAATAGATGGTGTTGTGTTTAAGGTTAATAATTTTGCATTGCAGGATGTGCTGGGGTTTGTCAGCCGTGCGCCACGCTGGGCGATTGCTCGTAAATTCCCGGCTGAGGAAGAAACAACTCGTTTAAAGGCTGTTGAGTTTCAGGTTGGGCGTACCGGAGCCATTACTCCGGTTGCCCGTCTTGAACCTGTCTTTGTGGGCGGGGCAACGGTCAGCAATGCAAGTTTGCATAATATGGATGAGATAAGACGTATTGATGTTCATATTGGAGATACCGTGATCATCAAAAGGGCAGGGGATGTTATCCCCAAGATTGTGGGTGTCGCAAAAAAAGGGCAGCAACGTATCCGCATAGAACTCCCTTCACATTGTCCGGTTTGTGGCTCGCTGGTAAGAACAGAAGAGGGTGAAGTGATTGCTCGCTGCTCTGGAGGGCTTTATTGTCCGGCTCAGCTCAAAGAGCGGATCAAGCACTTTGCTTCACGAAAAGCAATGGATATTGATGGGCTGGGCGATAAGCTCGTGGATCAACTCTTTGACAGGAAATTGATTGAACACATTGATGATCTCTACCATCTCGAATGTGATGCTGTCGCAGCACTGGAGAGAATGGGAAAGAAGTCTGCTGAAAACCTCATCAATGCGATTGAAGCCAGTAAAAATACCACGCTACCCAGATTTATTTATGCTCTGGGAATCAGGGAGGTGGGAGAAGCTACGGCAAAAAACCTTGCTGAGCACTTTCTGTCTCTGGAGGCAATACAGCATGCGACGAAAGAAGATCTGGAAGCTGTTGATGATGTGGGGCCGGTTGTGGCGGCACATATAGTTGCCTTCTTCAGGGAACCCCATAACCAGGAGATTCTTGGACGGTTGTTAGCTGCGGGGATTCACTGGGATAAAGTCAAAAAACAAACCGATGAAAGGGCGTTGTTAAAGGGAAATATCTATGTTCTGACAGGTGTATTACACACCATGACGCGACATGAAGCAAAAGAAAAACTCCAGGCTCTAGGTGCCAAAGTATCGGGCAGTGTGTCGAAAAAAACAACGGCTGTGATCGCTGGAGAGAAAGCGGGCAGCAAACGAATCAAGGCAGAAAAGCTGGGCATTGATATCCTGTCAGAGGAGCAACTACAACAGCTTTTAGCTCCTTTGACAACCCGCTAACAAGCTTTTATCGATGTTGATCAGACGGTCATAAAAAACAGAAAAACAGTGTTGACACATCTTCTATGCAACTCTATTATAGCGCCCTTAACGCGGGAATAGCTCAGCTGGTAGAGCACAACCTTGCCAAGGTTGGGGTCGCGAGTTCGAATCTCGTTTCCCGCTCCAAACTCAAAGGCCTCGATAATACGAGGCCTTTTTTGTGTAAGCGTTTCAGTCGCTACTCAGTGGACCCTCTTTTTTAGCAGAAAATTAGCAGAAATAGAGAATGGAGAAAGTGACACTCATTTCTCACTCTTCACCCCCTTTGATGCAAAGGCTTCTAAATTGTGTGCGTTTGCTTTGCTCCTGAACAATACGAGGGCAATCTAAACAGTTACGTGTTTATTCGTTTATTGCAAGGAACCATCAATGATCAGCTATCCTGCAGGCCTGACTTGTGAGTGTAAAGCCTCAAGAAATGCTTTGCTGGCGTTGGATAAGCTCCGGTTGGTATGCTGCACAATTCCTAGTGTTCGGTGCATATGCAGGTTGGGGATAGGGATTTCTACCAGGTCGTCATCAATCATGGTTCTGGGGAGAGCGCTCCAGCCGATACCGGTAGATACCATCGTGCGGATAGTTTCCAGGTAGTTGGTTTCCAGAATGACTTCCAGTTTTTTTTGCTTGTTTAAGATGGCGGCTTCAATGACTGTGCGGGTATAGGTGCCTGTTGAGGGTAAGATCGCAGGGTATTTCGCGAGTGTCTCCAGTGATATGTCTTTCTGGTTGCTGAGAGGGTGATCTGCCACGGCAGCAATTGTTAGTGGGTCATCCCATAGAGGTGTTAGTTTCAGGTTTTTCAGAGGTCTGAGGGGCAGGGTAACAACACCCAGTTCATAGTGTCCTTGTTCCAGCTTGTGACAGGCATTTTCTGAATCCATAAAGGCGAGATCCAGTCGAACTCTGGGGTATTTGCGTGCGAAAATTTTTAATAGCCTGGGTAGGCGGCGCAGGCCGATGTGGTGTGAAGTTACTAACGGCAGCCTGCCTGCTATTTCACCTCTAAGATTGTCAATCACCCGCTGGCTTTCCTTGATGTCCTGGGCGATACGCTGGGCGATGGGGAGTAGTGCATTACCGGCTTCATTGAGGCAGGCCTTTCTACCGATACGGTCAAATAGTTGACAGTTTAGTTGCTGCTCCAGGTGGGCGACTCGTTTACTAACCGCAGGTTGTGTGATGAACAGAGCCTCGGCAGCTTTTGAGAAAGAGCCGTGTCTGGCAACTTCGATAAAGGCAAGATAAGCGGGAATATCCATGTTTAACTCATTCCGTTTTGGAATAGAAATAATGAAAAACTACAATTAGTGTTATTGTAGGTGAAAGCTTAGACTATTAACCAGCTTTTTAGGGGGTGTCTCTATGAAGTTACAGTGATGTCTACTAATAGAAACCGGGAGTAAACAGGTGGCTAGAACCTTATACGATAAAATTTGGGATGCACATGTTGTCCGGGAAGAAGAGGACGGCACGGCATTGTTATATATAGACCGGCATTTGGTGCATGAGGTGACTTCACCCCAGGCCTTTGAAGGCTTGCGTCTGGCAGGGCGTGATTTGTGGCGCAAGGAATCGATATTGGCAGTGCCGGATCACAATGTACCCACGACCCAGGCTGATCGGGGCAATGGCACACAGGGGATTAGTGATCCGGTGGCGAAAATCCAGATTGAGACACTCAATAATAATTGTGAGTCATTTCAGATCAATGAGTTTGATATGGATGATGTGAGGCAGGGGATTGTGCATGTCATTGGGCCAGAGCAGGGAGCCACCTTGCCAGGCATGACGGTAGTGTGTGGTGATTCTCATACCTCGACACATGGTGCGTTTGGTGCGTTGGCACATGGTATCGGTACTTCTGAAGTAGAGCATGTGATGGCGACGCAGTGCCTGATCCAGAAAAAGATGAAAAATATGTTGGTATCGGTAGATGGTCGTGTCGGGGGTGGGGTCACTGCCAAGGACATTGTGCTGGCAATCATTGGTGAAATTGGAACCGCGGGTGGTACCGGTTACGCGATAGAATTTTCGGGTGAGGCGATACAGGCTTTGTCGATGGAAGGACGTATGACAGTCTGCAACATGGCGATTGAAGCAGGTGCTCGCGCCGGTTTGATTGCGGTGGATGATACGACCATCGAGTATATTAAAGGCAGACCGTTTGCGCCACAGAATGAGCTTTGGGATAAAGCTATTGCTGCCTGGCGGGATCTAAAGTCGGATGAGGATGCGGTATTTGACCAGGTGGTGCGTCTGGATGCAGCTAAAATTGAGCCACAAGTGACCTGGGGCACTTCGCCCGAAATGGTAGTGTCTGTCAATGCAACGGTGCCTGATCCTGCACGGGAAGTGGATGGGGTTAAAAGTAATAGCATGCAAGTAGCACTGGAGTATATGGGGTTGCAGGCAGGTCAGCCAGTGGATGAAATTTCGGTAGACAAAGTGTTTATCGGCTCGTGTACCAATTCCCGGATCGAGGATATACGTGAGGCAGCAGCTATAGCCAGAGGGGGTAAGGTAGCTGATTCGGTGAAGCTTGCCATGGTGGTTCCTGGTTCGGGACTGGTCAAGCAGCAGGCTGAGGCGGAAGGTCTGGACAGGGTGTTTCTTGATGCCGGTTTTGAATGGCGTGAGCCGGGCTGTTCGATGTGTTTGGCGATGAATGCGGACAGGCTGGAGCCCGGCGAGCGTTGTGCCTCGACTTCAAACCGTAATTTTGAAGGTCGCCAGGGGCAGGGTGGACGTACCCACCTGGTGAGTCCTGCGATGGCGGCGGCGGCGGCGATTACTGGTCACTTTATAGATGTTAGAAAGCTGGGAGAGCAGCATGGATAAATTTACCGTTCATCAAGGTTTGGTGGTGCCACTGGATCGTTCCAATGTGGACACCGATGCGATTATTCCCAAGCAATATCTTAAATCTATTAGCCGGAGTGGTTTTGGTCCGACGCTGTTTGATGACTGGCGCTATCTGGAGTCAGGCGAGCCGGGAATGGATCATAGCAAACGCCCATTGAACACAGACTTTGTCCTGAATCAACCACGTTATCAGGGTGCTTCTATTTTGTTGGCGCGAGAGAATTTTGGCTGTGGCTCTTCTCGCGAACATGCGGTATGGGCGTTAACGGACTATGGTATCCGTGCAGTGATTGCACCATCCTATGCCGATATATTCTTTAATAACAGCTTTAAGAATGGATTGCTTCCTATTGTTTTATCAGAAGATACAGTTGACAGTCTGTTTAAGGCTGTGAGCTCGCGGGAGGGTTATCAACTGACGATTGATCTGGAGCGGCAGCAGGTGACAACTCCGTCGGGGGAAATCTATGGCTTTGAGGTGGATGAGTTTCGCAAGTATTGTTTGTTAAAAGGGCTGGATGATATTGGCTTGACCTTGCAACATGCGGATGCCATACATCGCTATGAGGAAAGGCGTAAACAGGAAGCTCCCTGGTTGTTTGCATCCGGGTAAGTTGACTGTATGCACAAGCGTTGCATTCTTTTTCTCTCGCCCTCCTGCCGTGTAACAGTCTCAAGTGAATGAAAAATTAAGGTAAAAAAATGACACGAAAAATATTGGTTTTACCCGGTGATGGAATCGGAAAGGAAATCGTTGCCGAGGCTATCAAGGTGGTCAATATACTACAGGCCAACTTTGGACTTGATGTGGATATGATGGAAGGGGTGATCGGTGGTGCTGCCTATGATGCTGAAGGTCACCCATACCCTGATGTCACGCAACAGCAGGCACGCCAGGCGGATGCCATCTTGCTGGGTGCTGTGGGGGGTTATGAATACGATAGTCTGCCGCGTGACTTACGACCAGAGCGAGGCTTGCTGGGTATTCGTGCCGATCTGGAGTTATTCTCCAATTTACGTCCTGCCATCTTAAATGCTGAGCTTGCGGATGCTTCTTCGCTAAAGCCGGAAGTGGTGGCTGATCTGGATATTATGATTGTGCGTGAGTTGACCGGTGGCATTTATTTTGGCGAGCCACGGGGTATTCGTCAACTCGATAATGGTGAAAGACAAGGTTATAACACACTGGTTTATAAAGAATCAGAGATTGAGCGTATCGCCCACTCTGCTTTTCAAATTGCCATGAAACGTGATAAGCGCCTGTGTTCTGTTGACAAGGCAAATGTACTGGAAGTGATGGAGTTATGGCACGAAGTTGTTGAGCGGGTTGGCAAGGAATACCCAGAAGTCGAGCTGAGTCATATGTATGTGGATAATGCAGCCATGCAACTGGTGAAAGATCCCAAGCAGTTTGATGTGATGGTAACGGGTAATATGTTTGGTGATATTTTATCGGATGCAGCTGCCATGCTAACCGGTTCTATTGGTATGCTACCTTCGGCATCGCTGGATGCCAATGGCAAGGGTATGTATGAGCCCATTCACGGTTCGGCACCAGATATCGCCGGGCAAGGGTTGGCGAATCCACTGGCGACGATTATGTCTGTGGGTATGATGTTGCGTTATTCACTGGATCAACCCGAGTTGGCCAACAAGGTAGATGCGGCAGTAGAAAGTGTGCTTAAAGCAGGTTTGCGGACGCAGGATATTTATGTTGAAGGTGCAACGAAAGTGAGTACCAGCGAGATGGGTGATGCGGTTGTCATGGCTCTGAAAGCCAGTAATAAAAAGGATTAAAAAATGTCAGAACGGTATGATATTGCAGTAGTCGGTGCCACAGGTGCAGTGGGTGAAACCATGTTGTCCATTTTGGCGGAGCGTGAGTTTCCGGTGGGTAAGGTTTATGCTCTGGCGAGTGAACGCTCAGTAGGCAAGCCGGTGCAGTTTGGTAACAAAACATTGCGCGTGGAAGATCTGGCAACATTTGATTTTTCCAGGGTGCAGATAGGCCTGTTTTCTCCCGGTGGTGCGGTTTCCGCCAAGTATGCCCCGAAAGCCGCCGCAGCAGGCTGTATTGTCATTGATAATACAGCACATTTTCGCTACGACGATGATATTCCGCTGGTTGTGCCAGAGGTCAATCCTCATGCCATTGCTGGCTATAAAAATCGCGGTATTATCGCTAACCCAAACTGTTCCACCATTCAAATGCTGGTGGCACTAAAACCCATTCATGATGCTGCCAAAATTACACGTATCAATGTGGCGACTTACCAGGCTGTTTCTGGTACAGGTAAACCCGCGATTGAAGAGTTGGCAGCACAGACTGCTAAATTACTAAACGGACAGCCGACTGATGCACCCAGGGTTTACCCTCACCAAATCGCTTTTAATGCGATTCCACAGATAGATGTGTTTATGGATAACGGCTATACCAGGGAAGAAATGAAGATGGTCTGGGAAACCCATAAAATCCTGGAAGATGAAGATATTCAGGTGAATCCGACAGCGGTTCGTATTCCTGTGTTCTATGGTCACTCTGAAGCGGTGCATATTGAAACCAGAGAAAAATTGACGGCAGATCAGGTGAAGGAATTGTTGAGTCGGCAGGAAGGTATTGTGGTTGTTGATGAGCGTAAGGATGGTGGCTATCCGTCTGCGATTGCTAATGGTGCCAATTCTGATCCCGTTTATGTGGGTAGAATTCGTGAGGATATCTCTCACCCTACGGGTATTGATATGTGGGTGGTCGCTGATAATGTCCGTAAGGGCGCGGCCTTAAACAGTATTCAAATTGCTGAGTACCTGATTAAGAATTACATGTAATATAAGCAGGTAGGTTGGTGCTCCGTGCTTCAGCGTCAACCGGCGAGATTGTCTTCTCACTATGCTCTTTTAAGGAGCCTCTGATCAAGTCCCAATCGTTTTTCTGAGGCTGAAACATCGCCATTTTTTCGCTATAAAAGTGACCAATAGAATGACTATTGCTAACTTTTCTATCAAAAAACTGACGAATTTCATCTCACAGAAAATTCGACCGGACTTAATCAGAGGCTCCTTATACAAATGTATGGCAAATTTTAGTGAACAAAGGGAAACTACCTGGTTTACCCTCGCATTGCCCGATAGCTGCGTCACCTACAGGGATGCAGGCGGGGAGAGAGCAGGAAGTGGTAGTTTTGAAAGTGCTCATTTATGTTTTATAAACTGTGATTTCGCCTTGCTCTTGAACAAAATAGAGAGCAGTCTGAACAATTACAGGTTATGCTGAATTGTTGCAACAAGGCAACTAACCCTACATTTGCACCATAGATAAAGCAACAACTTGCATAACTATAATTTTTGCTTATGTTAAACCATGATTTATTTTAGTGTTACTTATGTGTTAACTGGTGCAAACTACGCCGACTTGCCAGAGGTCGTATACGGCCTCTGGTATGTCAACAGACATTTTTAACTTACTCCACTTTATAAAGAGGATAGATATATGGCAGTTAAGCAATATGATGCGGGTGTAAAAGAATACCGCGAAACATATTGGATGCCTGAATACACTCCAAAAGAGACTGATATTCTGGCATGTTTTAAAGTAACCCCACAGGATGGTGTGCCTCGTGAAGAAGTTGCAGCGGCAGTTGCGGCAGAATCTTCAACAGGTACCTGGACTACAGTATGGACGGATCTGTTAACGGATCTTGATTACTATAAAGGTCGTGCATACGCTATCGAAGATGTGCCTGGAGACGATACCTGTTTCTATGCATTCATTGCATACCCGATTGACCTTTTTGAAGAAGGTTCTGTGGTTAATGTTATGACGTCACTGGTGGGTAATGTATTTGGATTTAAGGCATTGCGTGCATTGCGCCTTGAAGATATTCGATTCCCCATCGCATACGTATTGACGTGTAATGGGCCACCACAAGGTATCCAGGTTGAGCGTGATCTGTTAAATAAATACGGCCGTCCTCTGCTTGGTTGTACGATCAAACCCAAGCTGGGCCTTTCTGCCAAGAACTACGGACGTGCTTGTTATGAAGGTCTGCGTGGCGGACTTGACTTCACCAAAGATGATGAAAATGTAAACTCTCAGCCATTTATGCGTTGGAGACATCGTTTTGATTTTGTTATGGAAGCTATCCATAAAGCAGAAGCAGAAACAGGTGAGCGTAAAGGTCACTATCTGAATGTGACTGCCCCAACTTCTGATGAAATGATGAAGCGTGCGGAGTATGCAAAAGAGATTGGTGCTCCCATCATCATGCATGACTACATCACTGGTGGCTGGGCGGCAAATACGCAATTAGCACAATGGTGTCAGGACAACGGTATGTTGTTACACATTCACCGTGCCATGCACGCAGTACTTGATCGTAACCCGCACCACGGTATCCATTTCCGTGTTTTGACCAAGATCTTGCGTCTGTCAGGTGGTGACCATCTGCACTCAGGTACCGTTGTTGGTAAACTGGAAGGTGACCGTGAAGCAACACTGGGCTGGATTGACACCATGCGTGATTCCTATATCAAAGAAGATCGTTCACGCGGTCTCTTCTTTGATCAGGATTGGGGTTCAATGCCAGGCGTATTACCCGTAGCCTCTGGTGGTATCCATGTATGGCACATGCCTGCACTGGTTAATATTTTTGGTGATGATTCTGTTCTACAGTTTGGTGGTGGCACCTTGGGTCACCCATGGGGCAACGCAGCAGGTGCTGCGGCTAACCGGGTTGCGGTCGAGGCTTGTGTTGAAGCTCGCAATATGGGTCGTGAGCTTGAAAAAGAAGGTAAGGATATTCTTACTGCAGCTGCAAAGCATAGCCCTGAGTTGGCGGCAGCGATGGAAACCTGGAAAGAAATCAAGTTCGAATTCGATACTGTTGACAAGCTGGACGTAGCACACAAGTAACTATATAGATCTATCTGTCCCGGTTGTGGTGACCTGGTGTCACCACAGCTTGCGTACGGGTAGGCTCATAATTTACTGTACCGAATATATATTTTTTATTGGAGAAAACACTATGAGTGACGTGCAAGATTATGCATCAAGCTTAAGTAACGCAGCGAGCCGTAAATTTGAGACATTCTCTTATTTGCCATCACTGTCAGAAGAACAAACGCGCACCCAGATCCAGTATATCCTGGACAAGGGCTGGAATCCTGTGATTGAACACACAGAGCCTGAGAATGCGAATAGTCACTATTGGTACATGTGGAAGCTTCCCATGTTTGGTGAGACAGATGTTGACAATGTTCTTAAAGAAATTGAAGCATGCAAGGCTGCTCACCCTAAAAACCATATTCGCCTGTTAGGTCTTGACAACTTTGCACAGTGTGCAGGTGCGGCAATGGTTATCTATAGAGGTGAGACTGTATAACTTACGGTTAAGCCTGTAAGCCCTGTTCTTCTGATATTGAGGTTCAGGGCTTTTTCAAACTTCTCGAACCCTGTCCTTATTTAGACTAACGACTATGTCAAAATCAAAACCAGATCGCTATGTTGGAATAGACAAGGATATTAACGGTGGTATGACAACTATCGGTAAAATTATCCGTGATGCATGGGTATTTGAGCTTATTCCTGATACAGAAACCTGCGAAGGCTGGAATTTGGCGGGTATTGATGCATTGTTGCAGAAAGTCAATGATGAATGGGATAAGTATGGCTGTCTGGTTAGCAACCTCCCCGAACCTTTGTTCGAGCGTCACCGTCGCATTCATGGTGAAGCATTTGAGCAGGCCAGGGCTGCGGGATGGTCAGGAGATGATGAGACCTATGGGGAGGAGTAAGTAATAATAAGGAATAATGGTGAGATATTTAAATATCTAATAGTAAATAGTATAAGCTATAAAAAAACAGCTATTGATATTCTTTATAAAAGTTTGGGTTCCAAAAAGTAAAATCGTAACTTGCCCGAGCACTTATCAAGACTATCTAAATCATAACCATCATGCAAAATATGGAATTACACTATGTCTGATTTAACAGTAGATCCACAACAGTACGTCATCAATAAAGAGCCTTATTACGAAGAGGTGAATACCGAAATATCCCTTTATGAAGCCGCTTATGGTGTGCGTATGCCCATGATGCTCAAGGGGCCAACGGGCTGTGGTAAATCCCGTTTTGTGGAATACATGGCCTGGAAATTAAAAAAGCCACTCATTACGGTAGCCTGTAATGAAGATATGACCGCGTCCGATCTGGTGGGCCGATTCCTGCTGGATAAAGATGGCACGAAATGGCAAGACGGCCCGTTAACTACGGCGGCACGCATCGGCGCGATCTGTTATCTGGATGAAGTTGTTGAAGCGCGTCAGGATACCACGGTTGTGATTCACCCCTTAACCGATCATCGCCGCACATTGCCTCTGGATAAAAAAGGTGAATTAGTTGAAGCACATCCTGATTTTCAGCTAGTTATATCCTACAACCCTGGCTATCAAAGCTTGATGAAAGATCTCAAGCAATCCACGAAGCAGCGCTTTGGTGGTTTGGACTTTGATTACCCGGAAGAAGAGCTTGAGGTTTCGATTGTTTCAAAAGAAGCAGGTATTGACGTTGAAACGGCTGGCAAGCTGGTGCAAATTGCTCACCGTGCCCGTAACCTGAAAGGCCATGGCCTGGACGAAGGTATTTCTACCCGTCTGCTGGTTTATGCAGCACAGCTTATTGGCAGTGGAGTAGATGCTGAAGTTGCCTGTAGTATGACAATGGTTACACCATTGACTGATGACCCTGATATGCGTGATACCTTGAATGCAGCGGTACAAACGTTCTTTGGCTAATTTGGCTGCTGCTGACGTAAAAACCGCAAATTAAAGAATCATTAAGCGACGGAAATTATAGATGCCCTCTATTCAGCTAGAAGATTACGCAGAATTTCTGGAGAAAGCCGCACCTGAGGTGAAAGATGTACTGGAAGGTACTTTCCATGATGCGGCTCGTATCATGTCACCATCAGGTCTTGAAGACTATATGGATGGTGGCAAGGCTCTGTGTCAACTGGGTCGAGGACACGATCTGGTGGTGACGTATCTGGAAGAAATGCCACTGGTCGTCAAGGAATGTGGCGAAGATATCATTCCGGATGTGATATCGGCAGCCATGAAACTGTCCTCTATGACATCTGGCGAAGTGATTTCCTTATTGATGGCCAGCCTGCCAACAGCATCACGGCGCCTGGGTGATGCCTCTCTGGTGCGTGGCTACCTGACACTGATTCATCAGCTTGCATCTACCGCAGCACGTGGTTTACGACCCATGCTGAATCATATTGATGAGTTGCTTTCCAAGCTGACTTTGAGTGGCTTGCGTCGTTGGGCAAACTTTGGTGCCCAGGCCTATCGCCGGGATTTTAATAATCTAACCGCATACTTTAATCTGGAGTCCCAGGACAGCCGCGCCATGCTTGAAAAAGAGCGTAGAGGCGTGCTGTTTGTTAAGGTACAACGCAAGCTTAACTTCTATTTGCGTGCTTTGTGGGGTCGGGATTTCTTCTTGCGTCCCACCGGGGCTGATTTTGCAGACTTTCGCCCATATGTAGAAAATCATATTTTATATCTGCCTGATGCCGTCGATGCTGTCGGTGCGAAAGATAACCGTATTGCAGGACTGGAGCTTTATCGTGCGACTGCTGCACATATGGCCTCTCATTTATGCTATTCCACGAGTTCTATTTCAGGTGAGGAACTGAGTCCTGCACAGATGTTCTTTATTGGTATGCTGGAAGATGCGCGTGTGGAATATAAAGCGGCTAATGCATTTCCAGGTCTGAAAACACTGTGGCGTTCACTCATGGAAATTGAGTATGAGGAGCCTATAGAGCATGAAAGTGTCGCAGTACTGGAGCATCTGGCGCTTATGTTGCTGGATAGTAGTGTGACCTCCGGTGATACAGAATTGAATGCTTTCGCCAAAAAATTCCATGATGAGATTGAAGCCAACCAGGACGATAACCATTTTTCCTGGTTGCTAGGTATGGAGCTATTCAACTTGTTTAGCGCTCGTAAAGCAGTACCTAGTCTGAGGATTCTTGAGCGTCATCGTATTCCTTACAGGGATGATAATCGTATTGTCTGGCACTTTGCTGAATTTGACTGGGATGTTGGCTTTGAGTATGTGGCTGCCAGTCAGCGTCAGGTGCGTAAGTATGTCAGCGCCATTGAAATGGCCAATGAAGTGGATTGTGAACTGGCAGGTGATGATGCCCAGGAAATATGGGTTTGTGAAACCAACCTTCGCCCCTATGAAGATGATTTGACGGATGAGCAGGTCAGTTTTAATGATATGTGGGGTAAAGAGCCTATTTCGGATCCTTTCCATTACCAGGAATGGGATTACCAGATACAGCTGCACCGACCTGACTGGGTAACAGTCTTTGAGCGTAGACAGCCAAAGGGTGACCCTGAGCAGATTGATACTATTCTCACGGAATACAAGCCAGTTGCACATCGTATCAAGCAGATCATCGACCTGTTGACACCCGCAGGTGTGCAGCGGCAACGGGGTCTCGAAGATGGAGATGAAATTGACATTAATGCCGCTGTTGATGCCATGATTTCCATTCGTATGGGTGAGCAGCCGAATCCGCGTATTACTATGCGTAATGTACTGAAAACGCGTGACCTGTGTGTGGCTGTATTGCTTGATCTGTCTGAGTCAACTAATGAGAAAATGGCAGGTTCTGAAAAGACCGTGCTGGAGCTGACCCGTGAAGCAGCCACGTTGGTGGCAACTGCTATTGAAGGCATTGGTGATCCCTTTGCTGTACATGGCTTTGCTTCTGATGGTCGCCACGATGTACAGTATTACCGATTCAAGGACTTTAATCAGCACTTTGATGATGAGGCCAAGTCACGCCTTGCCGGTATGAGGGGTGGCCTTTCTACCCGTATGGGAGGGGCTTTGCGCCATGCAGGCCATCATTTGTTAAAACAACAGGAGAAACGCAAGTTAATTCTGCTGGTCACCGATGGCGAGCCTGCGGATATTGATGAGCGTGATCCACAGCATTTGCGCCACGACACCAAAAAGGCCGTTGAAGAGTTATATACCAGTGGTGTGCTGACCTATTGCTTAACGCTGGATCCGAATGCAGATAGCTATGTCAAGCGTATTTTTGGCGAGAACAATTATACGGTCATTGATCATGTTGATCGTTTGCCTGAGCAGCTACCCTTGCTCTTTGCTAATTTGACCAAATAAATTTTAAAGGCTTGTATCATAGCGTTGCTTTCTGCTAGTATTCCCGCTCTTAAAATTTGTCAAACAGAACATTAAACAGAACTATAGAGGATCTTCCCATGAAGGCCGGCATTCATCCAAATTACAGAGAAGTTGTGTTTCAGGACTTGAACGCAGATTTTTCTATCCTGACGCGCTCAACGATTGAGACCAAAGATACCATTCAATGGGAAGATGGCAATGAGTACCCACTGGTTAAAGTGGAAACATCCAGTCATTCACACCCATTTTATACGGGCAAGCAGAGTCTTAACTCGTCTGCGGGTCAAGTTGACAAGTTCAACCAGCGTTACGGTAAGAAGAAGTAAGTGGTATAGTATGTCATGCGTTTTATAACGTATGTTGTCTTGCTAAAAAAGGTGCTCCTGTTGAGCACCTTTTTTATTGGTGCATGGGTCAATGCGATAGCGAGTGTCGATAGTGCCTGCATAAAACCGGATAGAGGACGAGAGTCGGTACAGGTAAAATGGGTCTATGATGGCGATACGGTAAAACTCACGGATCAGCGAAAATTGCGTATTATCGGTATTGATGCGCCAGAAACGGCACACCAGCGGCAGAAAGCGGAGCCTTATGCCGGGCAGGCAACCGAAGCGCTGCGTGAGTTGCTGCTCAGAGATGAATATCGTCTTTTCATCCAGCCGGGAAGGCAGCCAAAAGATAAATATGGCCGCCTGCTGGCTCATGCATTTACCCCGCAAGGTGTCAATGTGTCGCAGTGGTTGTTGCAACAGGGGCTGGCTACCAGCCTTGTTATTCCGCCGAATACGGATTATGTTGACTGTTATCGTCAGGCAGAGCAGCAGGCACAGGCAAGGCAGCTAAAACTCTGGAGGTTAAAACCCTACCAGCTACAAAATACCGCAAACCTTGACAGAAAATTCACAGGTTATGTGCGCTTGCGTGGAACGGTCAAGCGTGTCAGGCGTCGAAAAAACAGGATCAGTATAACGCTAGATCATCACGTTTATATTACAATTAAGCGTCCGGACTTGAAGTTATTTCATAACCTGGATAGTGAACACCTCAAAGGGCGAGCTATTCAGGTCACGGGTATTTTGTATCGACATGGAAAAAAAGCCTATATTCGTGTGCGCCACCCGGTGTATCTGGAGATTATAGAGTGAGAGCCCGGTCTTTTGCATCGGAATGTGACTTTATTTCATACAGTACAGTGGAGCCAGGGTTCAGGTTGTGATAATAAGTTTATACTGCTTGTCATGCTCAAGGAGGCTCTGATTAAGTCTGAGTGGAATTTCTCGAATGATAGAATTGTTCAGTTTTTGCTTAAAAATGGCGCTAATCGTCACTCTATTAGGGAGATTTTTAAGCAAAAAATGGGCGATTCTAGCTTCGAGAAAACCGCTCACGACTTATTCAGAGTCTCCTCAAGCAGCATGGACGTTCCGGATACTAAACTAACAAGCTGGAGATTATTCATGAATATGCTAAAGAAAAGTCTAAATCTGCTCGTAGTGGGGTTGCTGGCAGGGGTTGTGACGGGTTGCTCGGTAAACCCGGTCAGCGGTGAAAAAGAGCTTGTCCTGATGTCTGAACAGCAGGAAGTGTCTCTGGGAGCCAGTCTCAACAAAAAGGTATTAAGCCAGTATAAACCCTATAACAACCCCGCATTACAGGCTTATGTTAACCAGATAGGGCAGTCATTGGCCCAACATAGCCACAGAAACAATATCCGTTATTATTTTACCGTGGTTGATGATCCGGGCATCAATGCCTTTGCATTGCCAGGTGGTTATATTTACATCACCAGGGGGCTGATGGCCTATCTTAACTCAGAAGCACAACTGGCGGGCGTACTGGCGCATGAGATCGGGCATGTGACAGCTCGGCACAGTGCCCGACAATATACGCGCAGTACCTTAACGAACGTATTGGCAAGCGTGATTGTGAACAAGTATGGTAATGCACAGGCAGTGAATACGTTGGCACTGGCCTCTGTTCGTGGTTTTGGGCGCAAGCATGAGTTACAGGCTGACAAGCTGGGCGCTGAGTATCTGGCCAGGGTCGGTTATGATCCGCGTAATATGATCAAGGTGATTGAAGTCCTGAAAGCCCAGGAGGAATTCAGCAAGTTTCTGGCACGCTCTGAAGGTCGGCAGCCACCCAGTTATCACGGAACCTTTGCGACACACCCCAGCAATGATAAACGCCTGCATGAGGTGGTAGGGCTGGCTGACAGGTTTCGGTCAGCACGTACCCGTCCGGACAATCGCCGGGGCTATCTCAATCGTATTTCTGGCTTGAAGTTTAACAAGACCAGGAAGCGTATCGGGCAGATTCGTCTGATGACAGCCCGACCGGGTGATACCTTCGCATCACTTGCTAGAAGAACAGGCATTCCCAAGTATGCGGAACAGAAGTTGCGCTTGCTCAATGGGCTATTCCCCAAAGGTGAGCCACGTCCCGGACAGTTAATTAAAATCGTGCAGTAGCCATACAGGGTGAGAGGCTGTCTCTCGCCCGGTAGTGACTGATATTTACCCTCTTAGAGCAACACACCGAGCCCCTATGACTTATACATATAAAGAAGATGCTTTAAAGTATCATGCAGAGCCACGCCCTGGAAAAATTGCAACCCAGATCACAAAACCAACCCAAACCCAGCATGATTTGTCCCTTGCCTATACGCCGGGGGTAGCAGAACCTGTGATGGAGATTCATCATGATCCCGCAACGGCTTACCTTTACACGGCTAAAAGTAACCTGGTGGGTGTTATCACCAATGGGACGGCAGTGTTGGGGTTAGGTAATGTAGGGGCATTAGCGGGTAAGCCGGTGATGGAAGGGAAAGGTGTCCTGTTTAAGAAATTTGCTGATATTGATGTTTTCGATATTGAAGTTGCAACGACAAATACGGATGAATTTATTGAAACAGTAGAGCGCATCGCGTGTACCTTTGGCGGGATTAACCTGGAGGATATTGCCGCTCCTGCCTGTTTTGAAATTGAACGCCGGTTACAGGAATCACTGGATATACCGGTCTTCCATGATGATCAACACGGGACGGCGATTATTATTGCAGCGGGCTTGCTAAATGCCTTGAAAATACAGGAAAAGCAACTGGAAAATGCCAAAATTGTCTGTCTGGGGGCAGGCGCTGCGGGTATTGCCTCGATGAACCTGCTGATAGCACTTGGTGCATCGCCTGAAAACCTGTATATGGTCGACCGAAATGGCGTCATTCAAGATGAGCGTGATGACCTGAATGAATACAAACAGGCCTTTGCTATCAAGACCGGCAAACGTACGCTGGAAGATGCCTGTACCGGGGCGGATGTCTTTATCGGGGTCTCGGGGCCTGACTTGCTCAGCGAAGAGACCTTAAAGAAAATGGCGGAAAGTCCTATTGTTTTTGCACTCTCTAATCCTGATCCTGAGATTGCTCCACGCCTGGCACATGAAGCCAGACCGGATATGATCATGGCAACGGGGCGCAGTGATTACCCGAATCAGGTGAACAATGTTCTGGGGTTTCCGTTTATCTTTCGGGGAGCGCTGGATGTCCACGCAACAACGATTAATCAGGCGATGCAAATGGCGGCTGTGCATGCGCTGGCAGAGCTGGCACATAAACCTGTGCCAGAAAGTGTACTGGAAGCCTACAACCTGGAATCACTGGAGTTTGGCAAGGACTATATTATCCCCAAACCGCTGGATCCCCGGCTTAAGGATACCATTCCGGCGGCTATCTCGCAGGCAGCTATAGATTCCAATGTTGCCCGCAAGCCATTGATTTAAGCTATTGTAGATGGAAGTTGTTAGCACTCGCCTTACTCGTGATCTATATCCCGGGTTTAATCGTTTCATGTTAGCCTTATTGCGTTAGTCCCATCAGGAAATACCTATGTTTGAGCATATTCGTGAAGACGTAAATTGCGTTTTTGACCGTGATCCTGCGGCACGGAATATTTTTGAAGTATTAACCACCTATCCGGGGCTACATGCCATCGTCATGCATCGCCTTGCACATGCTTTATGGTCACGCAGGCTCAAGTGGTTAGCACGTATGGTTTCAACGTTATCCCGTTTTTTGACAGGCATAGAGATTCATCCGGGAGCTGTTATTGGCAGGCGCTTTTTTATTGATCATGGCATGGGGGTGGTGATCGGTGAGACCGCAGAGATCGGTGAAGATGTTACCCTGTATCATGGCGTAACACTCGGGGGAACATCCTGGAAAGAAGGCAAGCGTCACCCTACGCTGGAGAATAATGTTGTAGTAGGAGCCGGAGCAAAGATACTGGGGCCAATCATAGTGCGGGAAAATGCCCGCATTGGTTCCAATGCAGTTGTCGTCAAGGATGTACACAGGGATACGACCGTCATCGGAGTGCCTGGCAGGGAAGTGGTCAGGCGCACCCGGCAAGAAGCCAAACGGCATAAGATTGCACAAAAAATGGGTTTTGATGCCTATGGTGCGACCGAAGACATGCCAGATCCCGTTGCCAACAGCTTGAACCGCATACTGGATCATATTCATTTGATGGACGAACGGATTGAGAATCTTTGTGCACAGGTAAGAAGCCTGGGTGGAGAGCTGGAAGAGGAGCCGTTACCCACGTTGGAAACAGAGTGTTTTGGCGATCAGGAAAAGCCGGAAAAAGAAGCAGAGCAGGGTAGGCTCAAATAGTTATAAGAGTTATATAGTCCCTTGATTTTTTGTGTGGAATGAACGCCTGTAAGTAGAATCTGGATAAATCCCACTATCTAAAAGTGAATACTTGATCATTTTAGTCAAGTATTCTAGTATGCAACGCACATTAAGAAGCAATGGGTGTGTTATGAAGTTGACCACAAAAGGTCGTTATGCAGTGACTGCCATGCTGGATTTGTCATTGCATAGTAACGGTGATCCGGTTTCTTTGGCTGAAATGTCGGAGCGGCAAGATATTTCACTTTCTTACCTGGAGCAACTATTTTCCAAACTGAGAAAAAGCAACCTGGTGGAAAGCATGCGAGGGCCTGGTGGCGGGTATCGCTTGGGTCGTGCCCCGAAGGATGTAACGATTTCAGACATTATCGCCGCAGTGGACGAAAATGTGGATGTGACCCGCTGCGGTGGTTCCAAGAACTGTGATCATGGGAATAAGCGCTGCCTGACACATGATTTGTGGATGGATCTGAGTAAACAGATCAATGATTTTTTATCGGATATTTCACTACAGGACATGAAAGAACGTGGTGATGTATTGGCAGTGGCCATGATGCAGGAAAAGAAAAAAACTGCCCAGCCACTGGAGCAACCTGTGGTTGCCGGAAAAAAGTAAGCCTATCACTATTTGACAAGAGAAAATAATGAGTATTAAAACCCCGATTTATTTTGACTATGCTGCAACTACGCCTGTTGATGAGCGCGTGGCTGAAGTAATGTGTCAGTTCCTGACAAAGGATGGTACCTTCGGCAACCCGGCTTCTTCAAGTCACGAGTTTGGCTGGAAAGCGGACGATGCCGTAAAAAAAGCACGTCAACAGGTGGCGGATCTGATCAATGCGGACTCACGCGAGATTGTCTGGACGAGTGGCGCAACCGAGTCAGACAACCTGGCTATCAAGGGAGCAGCTCATTTTAACCAGCGACGTGGTAAACATATTATCACCATGAAAACGGAGCATAAGGCTGTGCTTGACACGTGTCGCCAGCTGGAGCGTGAAGGCTTCGACGTGACCTATCTGGATCCGGAAAGTAATGGATTACTGGATATTGCCAAACTGGAAGACGCGATTCGTGATGACACAACCGTCATTTCTGTGATGCATGTGAATAACGAAATAGGTGTGATCCAGGACATTGCCGCAATAGGGGAGCTGTGCCGTAGCAAAAAAATTACTTTCCATGTCGATGCTGCTCAAAGTGCAGGCAAGGTACCGCTGGATATGGCTGAGTTGAAAGTTGATCTGATGAGCCTTTCAGCACATAAAATGTATGGCCCCAAAGGTATTGGCGTCCTGTATGTGCGCCGTAAGCCACGCGTGAGAATTGAGGCGCAAATGCATGGTGGCGGCCATGAGCGAGGCATGCGTTCCGGCACATTGGCGACGCATCAAATTGTTGGTATGGGGGAAGCCTGTCGCATAGCAAAAGAGGAAATGGTAGCGGAAAATGCCCGTTTGCTGACATTGCGTACACGGCTCTATGAAGGTTTCAAGGATATGGAAGAAGTCTATATCAATGGGGATCTGGAGCAGCGCGTCGCGGGTAATCTGAATATTAGCTTTAACTATGTGGAAGGTGAGAGCCTGATGATGGCCATTAAAGAACTGGCACTGTCTTCTGGTTCAGCCTGTACCAGTGCGAGTCTGGAGCCCAGCTATGTACTGCGTGCTCTGGGTCGAAACGATGAATTGGCACATAGTTCCCTGCGTTTTACAGTCGGTCGCTTTAGCACTGCGGAAGAAGTCGAATATGCGATTGAAAAGACCCGCAGTGCAGTAGAAAAATTACGTGAACTATCCCCGTTATGGGATATGTTTAAAGAAGGTATTGATTTGAGTCAGGTCGAATGGGCTGCTCACTAACAGAGGAATAGGAACAATGGCATATAGTGATAAAGTAGTCGATCATTATGAACACCCGCGGAACGTGGGCACGATGGAAAAAGAGGCAAAAAATGTGGGTACCGGTATGGTTGGTGCGCCTGCCTGTGGCGATGTGATGCGTTTGCAAATCAAGGTGAGTGACGAGGGTGTAATAGAAGATGCCAAGTTTAAAACCTATGGTTGTGGTTCTGCGATTGCATCCTCCAGCCTGCTGACGGAGTGGGTAAAAGGCAAAACCCTGGAAGAGGCGGCTGAAATCAAAAATACCGATATCGCTGAAGAGCTGGAGTTGCCTCCCGTCAAGGTGCATTGTTCCGTGTTGGCCGAAGATGCCATTCGCTCCGCGATTGATGATTTCAAAAACAAACAGTAATCAAACAGTGCTGCAAGAAGAGTAATAGCATTATGGCAATTACAATGACAGAAACGGCTGCTGAACGCGTAAAAAAATTTCTGGATCAACGCGGCAAAGGCGTGGGCTTACGCCTGGGCGTGAAAACCATGGGGTGTTCAGGAATGGGTTATGTGATTGAGTTTGCCGATGATATTGAAGAGACTGATGAGGTGTTTGAGGCACATGATGTCAAAGTCATTATTGACAAAAAAAGCCTTGTTTACCTGGATGGTACAGAAGTGGATTATACCAGAGAAGGATTAAACGAAGGCTTCAAGTTCAATAATCCCAATGAAAAGGATTCTTGCGGGTGTGGTGAAAGCTTCACGGTATAACCATGACACTCATCTCTCTATCTATCGATTATGTCTGTTGATCTCACGCAAAACTACTTTAATGTTTTTGGCTTGCCCGTTCAGTATGAGATTGACAGGGACGCGCTTGACTCGCGCTTCCGGGAGTTGCAGGCACTGGTACACCCCGATAAGTTTGTTAATGGCACGGATGAAGAAAGGCGTATTGCTATCCAAAGTACCGGTTTTCTGAATGAAGCCTACGATACGCTAAAAACCCCACGCCTACGCGCGCGCTATCTGCTTTCCTTAAAGGGCGTGGCATTCAGTGAAGAAAATGATACAACCAATGATATAGACTATCTCATGCAACAAATGGAGATACGTGAATCCATTGAAGATGCAGAAAATGCGGAAGATCCTTTTGCGGAACTGGATCAGCTCCGCACAATCATCAAGTCGCGACAGCAGGATGTTGAAAATGACTTTCGCCGAAGCTATGAAGCAGATGATCTGGAGCAAGCCAGGCAGGCCGTCCTGAAGCTACGTTTTTGTGAGCGCATCTTTAGTGAAATTCGGCGTATCGAAGAGCGCCTGGACGATTTCTAGCCGCAGCAAAACTTCTCCTACTACAACCCCCAAACCTGATATTACTATGGCACTTCTGCAAATTTCCGAACCCGGTATGAGTACTGCACCCCATCAGCACAGGTTTGCAGCAGGTATTGACCTGGGAACGACAAATTCATTGATCGCTACTGTCCGTAGTGGGGTAGCTGAAACATTACCGGATGAGCACGGAGAACACCTGTTGCCCTCGGTTGTACATTACAATGCAGAAGGCGGGGTAGTGGTTGGTCAGAAAGCCAGAATGAAAGCAAGCCAGGATCCACAGAATACACTGGCATCAGTGAAACGTCTGATGGGGAGAGGCAAGGAAGATTTAACCTTGCTGGCGGGACACCTCCCCTATACCTTTGCAGAAACAGATTCTTCTGTTCCCCGTATAAAAACAGTTGCCGGTGAAGTGACCGCCATTGAAGCATCGGCAAAAATTTTGAGTGTACTGAAACGTCGTGCTGAAGAAACCCTGGGTGGTGAATTATCAGGCGTCGTCATTACGGTGCCTGCCTATTTTGATGAAGCACAACGGGAAGCGACTCGTGATGCAGCCAAACTGGCAGACTTGAATGTTTACCGGTTAATTAATGAACCCACCGCCGCCGCAATTGCCTATGGGCTGGATAAAAAAGCAGAAGGGATTATTGCCGTATATGACCTGGGTGGTGGAACTTTTGATATTTCCATTTTGCGGCTCAGCAAAGGGGTTTTTGAAGTACTGGCAACGGGTGGAAATTCTGCCCTGGGTGGTGATGACTTTGACCATGCGATTGCACAGTGGCTATTGGAACAGGCCGAGCTGGAACAGACGCATGACCCGTCCATATTGCGTCAGGCATTAATGGTGGCACGCGATGCTAAAGAAGCCTTGAGCCAGCAAGCTGCCGTTGACGTTCAGCTGGGTGAGTGGCAGGGCCGTCTGGATAATACGGTATACCGGCAATTAATCGAACCATTGGTGAAAAAAACCCTGATGGCCTGTCGGCGTGCATTGCGGGATGCTGAACTTGATAAAGACCAGGTGGTTGATATTGTGATGGTTGGTGGATCAACCCGTGTACCACTGGTGAGGGAACAAGTGGCCGCGTTCTTTGAAAAAGAGCCACTGGTAGATATCGACCCCGACCGGGTAGTAGCAATAGGTGCAGCGCAGCAAGCAGACGTTCTTGCCGGAAATAAACCGGACGAGGAAATGCTATTGCTGGATGTGATTCCGCTTTCTCTGGGGCTGGAAATGATGGGAGGGTTGGTAGAGAAAGTTATTGCCCGTAACACCACCATTCCCATTACACGGGCACAGGAGTTCACCACGTTTAAAGATGGACAGACAGCATTATCCATCCATGTACTGCAAGGTGAACGTGAAACCGTTGAGCATAACCGCTCCCTGGGGAAATTTGTACTGCGTGGTATACCGCCAATGGTTGCAGGTGCCGCCCGTATCAAGGTGACATTTCAGGTAGATGCAGATGGCCTGCTCAGTGTCTATGCAGAAGAAACCACGACAGGCACCAGAGCAAGCATTGAAATCAAGCCATCCTACGGTTTGACGGATAGTGAAATTGAAACGATGTTAAAAGACTCCATCGCCCATGCTGGGGATGATATGGCATTGCGGAGCTTGCGAGAGCAACAAGTAGAAGCCGACAGATCACTGCAAGCACTGGATGCGGCCATGCAATCCGATGGTGAACAGCTACTAAATGAATCCGAACGCAAACAGTTATTGGCTGCCCGTGACAAACTGGCCCGGGAGCGGGAAAACCAGAATGATAGTGAAGCGCTAAAAGCGGCTATTAAGGTACTGGAAAAAGCGGCGGAGTTTTATGTGGAACGGCGCATGAATCGAAGCGTACGCGATGCCATGGCAGGTCACCGGGTAGACGAGTTCTGATAGGTGCAGGTGCTGAAGGACAAGCTCCAGGAAAGCAGGTATTTTTTTGATCCACAGGATCACCCAAATCAGGAGGGCTACATGCCTCAAATTATTATTCTTCCCCATGAGGAACTATGCCCGGAAGGTGCTGCATTTGAAGTCGAGCCGGGAGTAAGTATCTGTGACGCAGCTTTACAGCATCATGTTGACATCGAACATGCCTGCGAAAAATCCTGCGCCTGTACGACGTGTCATGTATATGTGCGAGAGGGGTTTGACTCACTGGAAGAAGCTACGGATACAGAAGAAGACTATCTGGATAAGGCCTGGGGAGTAGATCCAGATTCTCGCCTGAGTTGTCAGGCTATTGTTGCTGATGAGGATCTGGTTATTGAGATTCCCAAATACACCATTAATATGGTATCCGAAAATCATTAGCTATAATCCATAAACCTATAACTATTAAAGAGCTTGATCAAGCCATAAGCGGTTTTCTTGAAACTGGAGTTACCTGTTTTTTGATAGAAAGTGACCAATAGTCATTCTATTGGTCACTTTTATAGCGAAAGATAGCGATATTTCAGCCTCAGGAAAACGCTTGGGACTTGATCGGAGTCTCCTTAAAATAGCCTGGCTACACGAGCAGAGTAAGCCAATCCGTCCTGACAAGAGGAGAATACAATGGACCTAAGGTGGACTGATACACTGGATATCGCAATCGAGCTGGATGAACAACATCCCGACGTAGACCCCCAATATGTGCGCTTTACTGACTTGCACCAATGGGTGTGTGAGCTGGAAGGCTTCTCGGATGAGCCCGAAAAATCCAATGAAAAAATACTGGAAGCTATCCAGATGGCCTGGATAGAAGAAAAAGACTAAAAAAGATTGTGAATAGATGTGAACTTAACTAGAATAGTTAAAGTGCTTTCTAGAGCGAGGGGTTTCCCTTCAACGGAATGGCTGTAGAAGATGGTTCCTGGTCTGTTATTTTTGGTATCACCTTGATTGAATCAATGATACTTTTAGCTTAGCTGGCAAGAATTAAAAAATCCCCACCCGAAGGCGGGGAAAGTACTAAGTCGAGGTACGTCAGAGGTCATATTTTTATTATTATCTACTTCTGATCGCTGTCCTCTAGGGGCTTGCTGGTAAAACGGGTTTAATCATTCTTTGTATGATTAGGCTTAAATAAATCCCCTACCCGAAGGCAGGGGAAGCGTTGTGTAAGAGCCAAGCCTTTTATTGTTATTATGTGCCTGATCTCTCGGTCGGTTTATAACTGTTCCTTCAGCCCATTTCTTATCATTTTATTATTATTGTTATTTTCTGTCCCTGTTGTTTACCTGGCATCGAATGCGCCACTCTTGTCGGTGTTTGTCATTCGCTGCTGCCATAGTTAATGCAATGGCTGTGCCAATGTGTAGTGAAAAACAGAATAATATTAAAAATCAATCAAATATGTAAAATACGGAGTGGTTAAAGGAATTCACGGACGGTATAGAAATGTCAAATTTTTACACTCTGTGTCACAACAGGGCGACTTTTTGACAAAAGTGGTCAGCTGGCAGATGGACTGTTCCGGATCGGACAAATGGCTGCAAAGCGGTACTGGGCAGTATGACAAGGAGACGCTTGCAAGGGCAAATAATTCAATGGCTGATTGATGATTTACGAGATATGATATGCACACCCCCTTTTCAGGAATGTTTTCAGGTTAGATATGTGTGGAATAGTAGGCGCAGTAAGTCACGAGCCGGTTAATCAATCTATCTATGATGCGCTGTCAGTGCTGCAACATCGCGGACAGGATGCGGCAGGAATTATCACCAGTGATGGAAAAAGACTCTACATCCGGCGTGGCAATGGTCTTGTTCGGGATGTTTTTCATACCAGGCACATGCAACGGTTGAAAGGCTATATGGGGGTGGGTCACGTTCGGTACCCGACAGCGGGAACATCATCGGTATCGGAAGCACAGCCTTTTTATGTGAACTCGCCCTATGGTATTTCACTGGCGCATAATGGCAATCTGACGAACGCGAGGCAGCTCAAGCATGAGCTGTATGCACAGGATAGAAGGCATATTAATACGGACTCGGATTCTGAAATTTTGCTCAACATTCTGGCGCAGGAGCTTTCCCGGCAAGACTCTTACAAGGTAACGCCTGAAGATATTTTCACGGCCGTTTCCGGCGTGCACAAACGCTGTACAGGTGCGTATGCGGTTGTCCTGATGATCACCAGAGATGGTCTGGTGGGTTTCAGGGATCCTAACGGAATTCGCCCGCTGTGTTACGGGGCAAGAGAAACAGCGCAAGGGGTCGATTACATGCTGGCTTCCGAGAGTGTTGCACTGGCGACTCAAGGCTATCAGCTTGTCAGGGATATAGAACCAGGTGAGGCTATTTATATCACCCATGATGGCGTAGTCCATACCCAGCAGTGTGCAGAGACGCCACGCTATAACACCTGTATTTTTGAGTACGTATATTTTTCCCGGCCTGACTCCATCATTGATGACGTTTTTGTGCATAAGGCACGTATGCGTATGGGCCATAAAATGGCTGAACGCATTCAGCGGGAATGGCCGGATCACGATATTGATGTGGTTATTGCCATTCCGGATACCAGCCGGACATCAGCCGCTGAGATTGCCGACGTTCTGGATGTAAAATACCGTGAAGGATTTATTAAAAACCGCTATATCGGGCGTACCTTTATTATGCCCGGCCAGATGCAGCGAAAAAAATCGGTTCGCATGAAACTCAATCCGATAGATCTTGAGTTTGAAGACAAGAATGTTTTGCTGGTTGATGACTCTATTGTAAGGGGTACAACCTCCAGGGAAATCGTGCAAATGGCCAGAAATTCGGGTGCCAAAAAAGTTTATTTTGCTTCTGCATCACCTGCCATTCGCTACCCAAATATTTATGGGATTGATATGCCTGCTGCACATGAGCTTATTGCCCATAATAAAACAGAGGCAGAGGTCGCAGAAGCGATAGGCGCCGACAAGATGATTTACCAAACACTGGATGATCTGGTGGCTTCTGTGCGTGAGGGTAATCCGAGTCTGGAGCATTTTGATACCTCGGTTTTTACCGGTGACTATATCACTGGAGAAGGTGATGCCTACTTTAGCTTGCTAGAACAGGAAAGAAACGACCAGGCTAAAATCAACCGGGAAAATGAATCAGCGATTGACCTGTCCAATACAGGAACATGACAACCGGATTAACTGCATTGCAGTCGATTGAACAACAACTCTCAGCATACGCTGATTCCTTTCTTGTTAGCCCTTACCTGGTCATTAAATTGTCAACGCAACAGCTACTGCTGGCAGAGCAGGGTCGGGTGCTTGCCTGCTATCCTGTTTCTACTGCCGTCAATGGTGCGGGCTGCGAACAGGATAGTGGCAAAACGCCTCTGGGCGTGCATTGCATTGCAGAAAAAATTGGCGGGGAAGCCGATAGCGGAACCTTGTTCAGGGCACGGAAAAATACCAGGGAAATTGTTCCCGTACTCCCGCCAGGCGTATACAGTGATAGAGATGCCATTACCTCCCGTATATTATGGCTCAAGGGGTTGGAAGCCGGGAAAAACCAGGGTGGCAACGTCGATTCATACCGGCGCTATATCTATATTCATGGGACCGACGAAGAGTGGAGGCTTGGAAAACCAGCCTCTCATGGATGTATTCGTCTATCGAACCACTCTGTCATCGAATTATATGATAAAGTGTCTGTTAACACCTTGCTTGTGATTCTTGCCTGAGCCAATGTCCAGGCAAAATCACAAGCAAGGTGTTATGTGAACAGTCCTGGTGATTACAGGTTAACTTTGTGTGACCCAAACCGGGTTACGTCTGACGATTGACGGGTTTCAAAATGAAAATGATTAATGATTTTAGCATATTGCTCCTCTCACTAGGGGTAATAGCGCCCGTATCGGTGAGTTCGGCTCCTTTCTCTGGTATGTTTCCACCGCTACAGGGCAGCAACAACATGCCAACAGGACAGTTTCCACCACTCACCCGGCCACCTGCCCAACCTGCTTATCCGGCGTACCCTGCTCCTTCGGCATATCCGTATCGCCATTATCAGTATCCGTATCAGTCATACCCGCAGCCAGGGCGTTCAATGAACTACCGCTCTCCCAATTACCAGTTCTCCAATATGACACCTTTCGGGAACAGCTTCTCCCCCAACTCATTCTTTAACAACAATAGCTTTCCGACACCCTGGAGTAATGCCTCAATGTGGAATCCCTGGCAAAATGGTAATAACAACACCATGCCTTTTTTCCCACAGCAAAAGACAAACAAGAAAAAAGCCTGGGGTGACACAAGACATATCTGGCCAGACTTTTATACTGATTTCACGGAAGAAATCTGGGATCAGGGTGTAAACGCCCCCTATGATGTAGGGCGTATGCCAGGCGGCTGGAGGGCACCATCGTTAAGCTCCCCAGATCCGGTGACAGTAGGGGATGCGGTGATGAACCAGTTTCCGCCTATGATGGAAGAAATGGGTAACATGATGGATTTCTCCAATTAGTTAGTAGCCGGAAACAGGCTGTTACAGTGTAATTATCGCGATAGTTTTTAGTCCTCTTGCTGTTTTGAAAGAGGCGCTAGCTGGTCAAATGACCGATCCATTTCATCACACAAAGGGGGTGTATATGAAAAAACCATTATTGATAACCACTTTTTCAGTGGTAATGTTGTCGCTGCAACTCAGCGGATGTACGTCACAGCCTGCGCGGAAAGTACCGACCGTAGAACCGGGATCCATGTCAAAGCCTGATCGTGTTGTGCCGGTAGCGAGCAAAATACAAAAACAGCCAGATGTTGCCGCCACACCTGCGATAGACAAAAAAGACAAGCAAGACAAAAAGAAAACAAACAGGGGGAGAGGGGCGAGTAAACCTGAAGCAGTCAGGCTACCCCAGCGCCATGTCCAGAGGCCTTACCGGGCAAATGGCTATGCCGCACGATTAACAGGAGACTTTGCGAGCAACCCCCAGACTCTCGCGTTTATCGAGCAGATGGTCAGGCGACACGGTTTTGACCGACGCTACCTGAACTATATTTTTTCAAATACCAGGGCAACCCCCTTCTTGCAAAAAATGGCTTATCGTGATGCCTTTCCGGTAAAAAAGAACAGGAAGTCCCGCAAGGGAAACTGGACACGTTACCGTAACCTGTTTCTGACTGAAGACACCATTCGCCGTGGCGTGCAGTTCTGGAGGCAAAACAGGGTCGCCCTGCAACGTGCGGAACAGCGCTATGGCGTACCCCAGGAATATATACTCGGTATTATTGGTGTAGAAACACGCTATGGCGGTAATGTGGGCAAAAACCGTGCTATAGATGCTCTGGCAACCATGGGCTTTAATAATCCAAGACGGGGCAGATACTTCCAGAAAGAACTGGAAAGCTTTCTGCTCATGACACGTCGAACCGGGATGAATCCCCTGCAGCCTATGTCTTCTTATGCCGGTGCTTTGGGGTTATGTCAGTTTATGCCAAGTAATATTAAACGCTATGGAGTTGATCATGATAGCAATGGCGTGTGCAATTTATGGCACCCTGCTGATGCGATTGGCAGTGTAGCGAATTACCTGAGGCAGCACGGCTGGCGTCCAGGCACACCTGTTGCTGTCCTGGCATCAACACAGGGGAGCAAACACCGTAACTTCAAATCCAGCTACAAAAAAACACACAGCTTATCAACAATGCAGCGCCACGGCATCTATCCGCTGGAGCCGATTGGCCAGAAAGTGAGATTGCTACGTATGAGTACCTACAATGGCGATGAAGTCTGGTTGGCAGGTTATAATTTTTACGTGATTACGCGCTATAACCATAGCAGCAAGTATGCCATGGCTGTACACCAGCTGGCACAAGCGATCAGGCAGCGCATCAAGCCGGGCACAATCCGCATGGCGAGTGCCAGGTAACAGCGTTTGTATGCGGAGCAGGGCAAGCGTATTAAAATAAACTTGTTATTTATGTCTGACAATGACTGATGTAATCTATGAAAGAACGTGCGACTAAAGTCGCACGTCCGAATTAACCTCCTCCTCACACCCAGGGGTGTGAGGCTTCAGCCGCGCCAGCACAATTCACCAAAAACCGCGTTCCAACTATACAATAAAGAGTTAAGCAGATTGATTATTAAGTTTGTCACTGTACTCAGCTTACTACCCTCTGTTTTGCCCAATAGCTGTGTTGTCTACAGGGATGCAGGTGGGCTACGAGAGCGGACGCGGTAGTCTTGAATAAGACAGAGGGCAATCTGCGAAGTGACGGACAATGCTGAATAGTCACTATTTTTTGCTATCAGTATCAGTCTGCCAGGATGAGCCTTAACGTTTCAAGCAGGGTATCCATTTCATCATCCGTACCCATGGTTATTCGCAGGTATTGCTCAATCCGTGGTGCATTGAAATAGCGTACCAGGATGTTTTGCTGTTTTAGTTGCTGGTAGAGCTGTTCGGCAGTGTGTCCGGCGGGTGGTTTGGCAAAGACGAAGTTGGCGCTGGAGGGGATGACTGAAAAGCCCAACTGTTCCAGCAGGGGGGTGATTCTTTCCCGGGTGTTGATGATTTTTTGGCGGTTGTTTTCAAAGGACTTCGCGTCCTTGATGGATGCGGTTGCGCCGGCGATGGCTTCGCGGGAGAGGGCGTAGGGGTGGAAGGAGTTTTTGACGCGCTCCATCCCGGCGATCAGTTCGGCATCAGCGATGGCAAAACCGACGCGCAAGCCCGCCAGTGAGCGGGATTTGGAGAAGGTTTGCGTGACCAGCAGGTTTTTATACTGCCTGACCAGTGCGATGGCGGTATCTGCACCGAAGTCTACATAGGCTTCGTCGATAACAATCACGGAGTCGGGGTGTTGTGTGAGAAAGGTTTCTATGGTTTGCAGGCTGAGTGCTTTTCCTGTGGGGGCATTGGGGTTGGGGAAGATAATGCCACCGTTTGTTCTGCTGTAATCTTCAGGTTGAATATCAAAGTGATCGCTCAGCGGAATCATCTGATAGTTAATACCGAACAGGCGGCAGTAGACGGGATAAAAGCTATAACTGATATCCGGGAAGAGCAGGGGCTGGTCGTGTTTGAGCAGGGCGACAAAGGTATGCGCCAGCACTTCATCGGAGCTATTGCCAACAAACACATTGTTTTTTTCTACCGCATATTTGGCATAGTAATCCGCAATCGCCTGCTTGAGTTCATCCGCATTGGGGTCGCTATACAGGCGCAAGTCGCCACTGCTGGCATCGTGTATGGACTGTAACACTTGTGCCGAGGGCGGGTAGGGGTTTTCATTGGTGTTGAGCTTGATATATTGAGTGTTTTTGGGCTGCTCGCCGGGGACATACGGATCAAGCTCATGTGTGCGTTTGCTCCAGAATTTGCTCATGTTTCCCCTTTAGCCAGTATTGCGGGTGTTGTGGGTATCGCGGGCTTGTAGCGGGATGAGTTGTGAGGTGTGTGTGACCTTGTTATCTTCATCAACATACACCAGTTGCGGCTTAAAGTGGCTTGCCTCGGCTTCGCTCATGTGGGCATAGGTACAAATAATCAGCTTGTCTCCTGGTCTGGCTTTATGGGCAGCTGCGCCGTTGACGGAGATAATGCCGGAGCCGGCCTCACCAAGAATGGCATAGGTGGTAAAGCGTTCGCCATTGTCCACGTTGTAGATCTGGATTTGTTCGTATTCACGAATATTGGCCATGTCCAGCAGGTGTTGGTCTATCGCGCAGGAGCCCTCGTAATCAAGCTCGGCGTGGGTGACATGAACACGGTGCAGTTTGGACTTTAGTAAGGTCAGTTCCATCATCTTCCTGTGCCTATGGAGGCTTTATCAGTATTTTCTTAATTATGGGGCTTATGGGGGAAATATTCAAATATCCCCGCTACCGGTTAACCCTTTATCACGTGCTTGTGATCTGATCAGAGGTTTCTTATGATGGCTGCCCCCCTTAGATAGGGGGTGGAGAAGGTGACAATTTTGTTTAAACTAACAGACAGAAGAATATGACCTAAACCAGCGAGGGAGAAGGTGAAGGATCAGGTTCAGGGGATGTCCGGGAACAGGAAGTGTAGCGAAAATTACAAGAGTGCCATTAGCCTCCCAGGTTTGGGGGTTCATGGGTCGCAGCAGCTCCTCTATTCTCAGACACCCCCTGGCCGGGTCTCTTTCATCTTGTTGGTGGAGGTTCGGGCAGATTCAATTCAAAGGTTATCGGTCGGGCTGTACGCCTGAAGATGTAATACCTGTCGGGTTTATGCATGTTGTAACATACTCAGAATCTTGCTCCAGAAGCGGATGCTTTGTACCAGAAGGCTTCCGGGGATATAGAAACGTGGCGAAAGGCATGGCCTTTTTAAGTCGCTTTTCTGTTCCCGGGCAGCCTTCCGGCTAAAATGTCGTGTTGACTTTTTACAGATATAACCTTTTATGGGTTACTGTACCAGAGTGCTTTCGCAAATTAACGGGCTACATATGGCCCGTCTCTCCTTCCTTATAGATTACCACCCGTCACTTAAATGAAGGATACGTTATGTCACGTTTATGCCATACAAACCCAAACCACTGTTCCCCTCGACAGACTGACCTATCGTTGGTCTGGAGATTTTTTATGGTTTTTCTGATCACCCTGTCACTGGCTGCCTGCGGCGGTGGTGGCTCGGGAGGTACTCCAGATGTTGGGGTCACGACAACACTGAGCGGGTCAGGTATTAAGGGGATGTTTGCCCAGGGCTCCCGTGTGACAGTTTATCAGCTCGATGCACAAGCGAATCGCACGGGTACCAAAGTCGAGGGCAGTATCCAGGATGTATTGGGTAATTATACCCTGCAAGCCCCCTGGAGTGGCTGGACGGAAGTGGAAATCACAGGGGTGTTTTATAATGAGTATCGGGGAGAAACAACACAAACTCCATTGACACTCCAGGGTGTGGTCAACCTTTCAGGTAATACGGTTAGCAGTAATGTCAACCTGTTTACACACTTGCTGACAGCTCGCACAAAAAAACTTGTGGGCGAGGGGAAGTCGCTTGATGAGGCTTATACAACGGCTGCACAAGCCTTAAAAACGCTCTTTAGTCTTAGTAGTGAAGCCGTTATTGATGAGTTGAATCCATTACAGACAGAGGGTGATTTTGCTCGTGATAATACCTATTTGCTGCTGCTGTCCGGTGCTTTTATGGCGGCGGCAGAGACTGCTCCGGCGGCTAGAAGCCTGGCAGAAACCAATGCCAGCCCGTTTGAAAGTGTCTTGCAGAATCTTGCCAGTGACTTCGCCGATAATGCCTTTATTGATGGCTCGGTAGCAGGGGCAGCGGGTGCAGAAGACTTGTCCCGGATGACGGATGCGGCGCAACAGCAGAATTTTGCAGACACGCTCTACACTAATCTTTCTACGCAAACCCGACAGACGATTACTAAACCCGATTTTGTTGATAGCAGTTTTATTGGCAGTATTCCCTGGACGAACCATCCTCCTGTCGCAGATGCCGGGGCGGATCAAACAGTGGATGAACAAACCACCGTGCTGCTGGATGCCTCTGCCAGTGGTGATCCGGAGGGTGTGAGTACGATTGCCAGTTATCAGTGGCAAATCACCAATATCCAGGGAGATAATAGCTTACAGACCAGTAGCATGCCGATTACAGTGGATAGCCAGGATCCGCGCAAGGCAAGTTTTGATGCACCTGTCGTTGCTATTAATCGGTCACCAGTCACCTTGACACTTACCCTGACTGTCACCGACCAGGATGGCCTGTCATCGACAGATACACTCACGGTGACAGTAAACGCCAAAAACCAGCCACCGGTTGCCAATGCCGGGCCGGATGACTCGGTGCTTACACAGACTCTGGTGACTCTGGATGGCAGTGCCAGTACCGATCCTGATGGCTATATTGCCCAGTACGCCTGGCGGCCAGTTGGTGCTGGTAACACCATCCAGTTGACCGGTGCGGATACGAAAACTCCCAGTTTTACGGCACCTGTTATTTCGCAGAGTGTTGGTTCAACGGATTTTATTTTTGAGCTTACCGTGACTGATAATGAAGGTGCTACAGATACCAGCCAGGTCATTATTACGGTTGCCTATGGTAATCGCCAGCCAGTTGCGGTTGCCGAAGTGAATGCGCCTCTGATCAGTGGTGCGGGTGGCAATAACTATCAGGTAATATTGCTAAATCAACCAGTACAGCTCGATGGCTCAAATAGTTTTGACCCGGATGGTACGATTGTCAGTTACTCCTGGAGGGAGCAGACGAATTACGGCGTGCAGCTATCGAATCCCAATATCAAGAACCCTGGCTTTGTGGCGCCGCCACCCCAGGGCGGTAATAGACGTATTGCGTTTATTCTGGTGGTGACCGATAACGATGGAGCCCAGCAAGAAGACATTGTTGAGATGTTTATCAACATCCCACCCGGAGCTAATGCCGGTACGGATCTGACGGTGGATGAACAGACGGCATTTACCCTGAACGGTCGTGGTAGCGACCCGGATGGCACGGTTGCCAGCTACCAGTGGCTGGCTGTAGCGGCTGACGGTAGCAAAACTGTGGTAGCACAGACGGCTACTGCAACCCTGACGGCACCCGCGGTGAAAGGCCAGAACAAGGTGCTCACCTATGAGTTAAAAGTGATTGATAATGAAGGTGGAGAGGCAACGGATACAGTGCTGGTTACGGTTAAACCCGTGAATCAGTCGCCAACTGCCAATGCCGGCACCGATGCATCAATCAAGGAACAGAAAAGTACCACCTTGCAAGGTTCTGGCACAGATGCTGATGGCACGATTGCAGGCTATCAGTGGCAAATCAGCCAGGTGAAGGAAACAGTCAATGGCACACTGGTACCGCTGAATAGCACGGATGCCGCTGTGATTGGCAGTCTAAGCGGGCAGAATACGGCCAGCCCTACCTATACGGCACCTGCGGTACATAAGGATAAAAGCCCACTGCTAGTCACCCTGACGTTGACCGTCACCGATGATGAAGGTGCAACCGCCAGTGATACAGTACTTGTGACAGTATCCTTTGAAAATACACCACCGGTAGCCAATGCCGGGCAGGGTCAAGTGATCGAAGAGCAAAAGACCCTGGTGCTGGATGGTAGACAGAGCACAGATGATCGCCAGATCGCCAGCTATGCCTGGACCATTCTTAATACGAATCTGACGGATCCAGGTACGCTCAACAATGCCAATACTGCAACACCGACTTATACAGCACCTGTGGTAAAGAAAGCGAATAGCCCAATTCAGGTTACAGTCAGGCTCACGGTTACCGATGATGAAGGTCAGACTGCGACGGATGATGTAGTTATTGGTGTTGTCGCTGTCAATAACCCGCCTGTTGCCAGGATTATCCAGGTCTCACCAACCACTACCCGGGTACAGGGCGGTGTGGAGATCACTCTGGAAGGTAATGGCAGTACGGATTCAGATGGTAGTATTGTCCGGCATGACTGGGTTGTAACGGATGCTCAGGGGAACGCTTTAAGCAATAGTCTCCCCACTGTAACAGGTACAGCTTTCTTTGCACCGGCTACTACAGCCCAACCTCAAATCATTAATGTCGATTTAACCGTGACGGATGATGAGGGTGCCACGGATCAGGCTAATCTTGCACTTGAGGTCAATGCCAGGCCAACAGCCGTTATTGCTGCACAACCTGTTGAAGCAACCGAGGGGGACAAGGCAGTCACGCTCGATGGTAGCCTGAGTACGGATGATGTTGATACACAGAAGCTGACTTATCAATGGACGGTCAACTCGGCGGTTTCCCTGACATTGAACAATGCCACCACTTCCAGCCCCAGTTTTGATGTACCGGCATTGACAAAAGATGAGACTGCTGTCTTTACCCTGACCGTGACGGATACCGAAGGTGCCTCGCATTCAACCACACATACCATGACGCTGAAAAATCTTCCAGGAGCGGCAACACAGCTAACGGCAACGGGAAGAAATCAGCAGGTTGTGCTTGACTGGAATGCAGCCAGTGGTGCTACTCGCTATGATATCTGCCAGGCCACTGAAACCATTACGGCACCTGATAGTTGTTCAGCACATCAGGATGGGTATTTGTATCTCAATGTCAGTACACAAATAGTAAACAACAAGCTGGAGTTTGTTGCTACCAATAATATTGTCAATGGCACTACCTACTACTTTGTTGTCATTCCGGCGAATAATGCGGGTGACGGAACTCCCAGTAATGTAGCCAGTGCCACACCAACCGGCCCGGTTTCACCCAACCCAACGGGAAAACTCAATGATACCGGTGTGACAACGTGTATGGATAATACGGCAAGCGCTAACAGGGTGAGCTGTTATGACCAGAATAGTGTGGTTTCAAGCAATGTCACACCCTGGCAGGATGGTCATCTGGGACGGGATGTGACAAATAATGATGATACCGATGGTCTGGCAGGTTTCCGTTTTAGAAAGCTTGATAAAGATGGCTTTATTCTCCAGGATCAGACTTCGACAAACTTCGATTGTGTCAAGGATGAAGTTACCGGCCTGATCTGGGAGGTAAAAACACCCGTTGTGCTATCCACCAGTGATCCCTTTTTGACACAGGCTGAAGTGGATGATCGCAAACGTCGGAATCTGCACTTCAAGGATGATCGCTATTACTGGTACAACACGGATGCACAAAGCAATGGTGGTAATAGTGGTACGGAAACGACGGTAAATGGAAATATTTGCCAGGGCTATGACAGCACGGACTCAGCGACCTTCTGTAATACCGAGGCCTATGTGAATCGGGTTAATCAAACGGGCTGGTGCGGTGCTAATACCTGGCGCTTGCCAACCACTGATGAGTTGCTGGCACTGGTGAACTACCAGCGTATTACCCCCGCGAATGATGCAAGGTACTTCCCTTATATCAATACCAACCTGATAACCTCGGAAACGGTTCCTTTTTCTGTAACCAGTTTCTTCACGGTAGATTTTGGTGTAGGTCTAGTTAATTATGATGGCCCTAAAACTGGAAATGTGAATGGTGCAGCAGTGCGTCTGGTACGGGACAGGTAGCCCAGCCACAATCAGCTGAAACAGGCGGGCAGGACGATTATATTCCTGCCTCGCCTGGCACTGGTGACTCCCCTGATCTCTCTAAAAACTGAATAAACCGAAAGGAAGAAAGATGGATAAAGCAAAATTGACAATCACCTTATGGATCGCTCTGGCCGTGAGTCCGGTTGTGCAGGCAGCGTGCCGGACAGATATACCCCCCAGTGCGCCTAGCACCCGTTTCACGTCTAATAAAGATGGTACAGTACTGGATAAAAAAACCGGGCTGACCTGGAAGGTTTGCCATGAAGGCGAAACCTGGGTAGCTGCGACCACAACAACCCCGGAAAGCTGCACAGGCACACCTACTGCCTTTGACTGGAAGAGTGCATTAAGCTATATCAACACCGATGTGAATGTGGCAGGGTCGCCTGCGAACACAGGCGGCTGGAGAATGCCCAATATCAAGGAGTTATCATCCATACTGGAGCGGCGTTGCTATGGGCCAATGCTAGATCCTGATACTTTCCCAAAATCATCAGGCTTTGGTTCAGAGTGGAGGTTCTGGACATCGACGCCCTGGAACGGTTATACACCGTCGAATGGTAATGGAAGCCCTGCCAATGTGTGGTATGTGGATATCTATAATGGTAGAACCAGTACCATTGCTAATACCTTTTCTCAACTAAGGCTGCATTTGGTAAAGGGGTAATAGCGTATGTTATTGATGTGCCCTGCCCATCCTGGCCTGTGCCAGCAGGGCAGGGTGGCTATATCTTCAATTTGTCGGTTTCTTGTGCCTTGTTCATGAACAACAGAATATCTTTCAGTACGGTTGATCGATGCTGTAACGGGCGAGAAAGTGCCAGCAAAATACCAACATGATTATGCTCTGGATACAGGCGTAATGATAATTTCCCTCCCAGTGCTTGTGACTTGCGAACAAGGTTGATGGCGTTGTGCTTCCCCACTGTAGTATCTTTTTCACCATGCAAGATTAATGCAGGTGGTGATTGTGCCGTTACAAAATTAATGGGTTGTGAATCCCGATAACGCTCAGGAGGAGCAAATAATTTTCTTTGGTACGCTTCATCAAAAGGGAGAAAATCATAAGGCCCGGCCAGGCCGACAAAACTCCGTATTTTAGGGTGGCTATTGGCTCCCAGGTAGCGAGGGCTTAAAGCCAGCATTGAGGCAATATGCGCGCCTGATGAGTGTCCCATTAAAATGATACGATCAGGATCCCCTCCATAATGTGTAATATTTTGCGTTACCCAGTGAACAGCTTTAGCTGCATCATCCATAATCGAGGAAAACTTCACCTTTGGATATTCCCTGAAACGGGGGATAACGGTGACATAACCCTGTTCAACAAAGGGTTGCGCTACAAACAGGTAGTCCGCTTTCCCGATGGAATTACATTCCCCCCAACATCCACCGTAGAAGAATATAAGGACAGGTTTTTTCATTGCCTGATCGACTGATGGTTTCTTCGCCGGGTGATAAACATCCAGAGTGTTGGCTTCATGTTCACCGTATCTGAGATCAGTCTCACGCACATAATGATTGTTTTTTGCTAAAGCATTAAGTAGCGCAGCACCTGTTTGAGTACAAGCAGCGGTGATTGACAGGGTAAGCAGTGTAAGAATAAGAACGGGTATTTTGTTAAGGTTCATATTCATTCATCACCAATAAGATGCCAGCCTCTGTTAAGCGAGAAGTGGCAATCTCCCTGGTAGCTAGCAATTTCATTGTATGTTCGGCCAGGGCACGATGTTCGGCTTTTTTACTGTATTGGTATAAATGAAGTAAAAACCTTGCCGCATCAATGTTTTGGTCTAATTGGGGCAGGGGTTGAGCAGGCGTGCCATTATCAACCGCACTAAGTAAACCGCCCTGAGTTGATTTGAAGTGGTGATCTATAAAACGCGCTGCCTGGGCAGCCTGAGCGAGATAATGAGCTTTTTTCGTGACTTCGTAGAGCTTTAGAAATGCCCTCCCCATATATAAGGTATCTGCCAGATAGGGGCCGGAATCATCCACCTGATCATGTCTAAAACCACCTCCATAATAACGGCGATTCTCCACTATCCATGTTGTTGCCTGTACCGCCAGATCCAGATAAGGCTTTTTACCACTGGCTTGATAAAACGCGGTTAAACCTTCAATCGCCCTGCCGTTATGTGCTGCATAATGATGCTTGTCGATACGGGGTAAGCCTGAAGCCAAACGTTGTTTTCTATTCAGTGCAAAATAACGATGACCTTTCTCACCCTGCTTAAGATCTGCGTCCTGGCTGGCATAAAATGCTCCTGTTTTCGGTGACCGCAAGAAACTCACCAGATAATCAGCTACCTGTTTGGCGACAATACAATATTCATTATTTTGTAACTGCTGGCAGGCTTGCGAATAAACACGCAAGTATTTGTGCTGGGTTAGCATAATTTTTTCAAAATGTGGATGCTGCCAGTCACCATGGGTCGAATATTGATAAGCACCACCAAATGCAGGGTCAACCAGGGTCGCTGCGGCTTTGAGTGTTTGTTGCGCTCTTTTTTTCGCTGTGATATCCCCCTGCTTTGCCAGCCGCAAATCCCATTCTACGGAATCTGCATCGAGAAATTTCTGATCGAGTTTAAGCCCGCCTTTTTCCTGGTCATAAGCCTGCAGGTGATATTTCTTGAGTATCGACAACAGGGCAGGAGATGCCCTGGCTGTGGTAGACAGGTTCTCAGGTAAAGAAAGTGTTGCAGCTTCTGGTGATGGATCATCAACAATTGCCTGTAATAAACGCACCATGTCTTGTGGGTTGATATATCCAGCACGTTTTACAATTTCCCGGCCATCTGGCGTCAGAATAATCGTCGCTGGCCACCCCCATTCCCGGTAGCGCTCTGCGAGATCAGGGCGTCGGTCATGATCAGCTTGTACAGGGATAAAGTGCTTATTAACAAGTCGCTGAACATCAGGATTCAGATAGGTCTCTTCTTCCATGACATGACACCAATGGCACCACACAGCAACCAGATCGAGCAAGATATATTTATCTTGTTGTTTAGCCTTTTGGAAACTTGCAGCATCAAAGCTCTGCCACTGAAGTGGTTCGAGCTTTTCTTGTGTACTTGTTGTGCTCCAGGCTGGAGGAATTGCACCCAGTACCAACAGTATAGAACCCAGTACCAACAGTATAGAACTCACAATGACTAGCCAGTGCGGATAAAATTTTAAGGTGTTGCAAGACAGCATATCAAAGCACATTTTTCTCAACTATTACCTCATAGTCTCCTTGACCATGTTCCCTGAA
This sequence comes from Thiotrichaceae bacterium, assembly GCA_015490895.1. Classification (GTDB taxonomy): domain Bacteria; phylum Pseudomonadota; class Gammaproteobacteria; order Thiotrichales; family Thiotrichaceae; genus HyVt-477. Next base: position 54,067 of record WFWY01000159.1, read on the forward strand.
AGATACGCAGAGATTGAAGGGCCTGGATTCACTTTCTTGAACATTCGTACAGTAATCAGCAATGACGACTCATAATCTGACGCTCTAAATCCTTGATGACGGCGTTGTCATTCCTCCTTCTGGCATCAGCCCACTTGTCTGGCTTTTTTCAATCGAGGTCTCCAGTTTGAAACGCCAGATTGTCAATGAGGCGTGCTTTTCCCAGCCAGGCTGAGGCAAGGATGATCAGCTTCTGGTCATTATTGTTCGGGTGTTGCAGGTCTTTCTGGCGGCGAATTTCAATATAGTCCGGTTTAAAGCCATGTTCGGCAAGTCGGTTTTTAGCTTGTGTCAGCAGTTCAGAGTGGTTATTGTTGCCCTGTCTTAGTTGCTGTTTTAGCCATTGTAGTGTGCTGTAGAGCATGGGGGCAGCGAGACGTTCTTCTGTCGTCAGATATCCATTACGGGAGCTCATCGCCAGGCCATCCGCTTCCCGTACTGTGGGGTGACCAATAATTTGTATGTCATAGTTCAGGTCTTCGACCAGTTGTCGGATGACCAGGAGCTGCTGGTAGTCTTTTTCACCAAAAATGGCCATATCCGGTGTGGTGAGGTTAAAGAGTTTGCTGACAATCGTTGCAACGCCGGAGAAGTGCCCGGGGCGTGATTCGCCTTCCAGCTGTGTACTGATGGCACCCGCTTCAACTCGGGTAGGGGAGGGTTTGTCACCGTACATGACCTGGGTGTCGGGTGCAAAGAGCAGGTCACAGTCGCGTTCCTGTAGTTGCCTGGCATCGCTATCCAGAGTACGGGGGTAGGCGTTGAGATCGTCGGGGTTGTCAAACTGGGCAGGGTTGACAAACACGGTGGCGACAGTGATATCTGCCAGTTGGTGTGCCCGGTCAACCAGTGCCAGATGGCCTTTGTGCAGATTGCCCATGGTGGGAACAAGGGCAATGGATTTTCCCTGTTGCTTCCATTGCTGTATGTGTGTCCTGAGTGTTCGAATATTGCTGCTGTGGATCATGGAAACAAACTTGATACGGTTGATACTAAAGAAAACAATGCTGCTCTGCGGGGAACTCGCCTGATTTTACATCTTTGATATAACGGTTGACGGCATCGGCAATGCTGTTACTGTCTGCCATAAAGTTTTTACTGAACCTGGGGGCGTTGGGGGTGATGCCAAGTAGATCCTGTAGCACCAGCACCTGGCCATCACAGCTGCCTCCTGCTCCTATTCCAATTGTCGGTACATCCAGGTTCATGGTAATTTCACTGGCGAGGGTAACAGGTACGCACTCCAGCAGTACCGCATCCGCACCGGCATCCTGTAGTGCGACAGCATCTTCCAGCATTTGTAGCCCAACTTGTGCTTCTCTGCCTTGTACGCGGTAGCCACCGAGTTTATGGACATATTGTGGCGTTAGCCCCAAATGTGCACAAACTGGCACGCCATGCAGGGCAAGCTGGCGGACGGTTTCAATTTGCTGTGAACCTCCTTCCAGTTTGACCATCTGTGCACCACCTTCCTGCATGAGTCGGGCAGCGTTATGTAGTGCCTTGTCAGGTGAGGTGTAGCTCATAAAGGGCAGGTCGGCCATGAGTAATGCCGACTGGCTGGCTTTGGCAACGGCTTTGCAGTGGTAGACCAGATCATCAACAGAGACAGGGATGGTGGTTTCATGCCCCTGAATGACCATGCCCAGAGAGTCACCGATCAGAATGATATCGATACCTTCGCCATCCAGTATGCGTGCGAAGCTGGCGTCGTAGGCGGTGAGTGCCACAATTTTGTCACTTGTTTGTTTCATTTTTTTTAGCTGGGTAATGGTGGTCTTGTGTTTTTTACTCATGGGCTGTCCAGTTTGATTAAGTCGTCATCTGCGACATGAGAAAGGTGTGCTGATAACGTGCTGCCGTCAGGAAATATAATGTTCCGGCTAATTTCCGCTAAAGGGTAAAGTACAAAATTGCGTTTACCTATCTGTGGGTGAGGAACGGTCAATCTCGAGGACTGAATAGAGCTGTCTCCATATAATAATAGGTCAAGATCCAGTGTTCGTGGTCCCCAGCGCTCGCCGTCTCGTTGTCGGTGGTGGTGTTGTTCTATCGCTTGTAAGGCATCCAGCAGATCATGTGGGTTGAGTGTTGTTTCTATTTCAGCTACGGCATTGATGTAATCTGGTTGGTCTGCTGGCCCATGCGGTTTGCTCTGATAAAAACTGGAGGTGTTGGTCAGATGGATTCCAGGGTGGTGTTGCAGGGCTGCAAGCGCCGATTTTAAGGTGTTGACAGAATCTCCCAGATTGCTGCCCAGACCAATATAACACTTCATTTTTTACGTTTGCGGTGACGGCGCCGTTTTTTGGGGCGTTTGAAGGGTTCACACATCGCTTCCTGATCTTCTGGTGAGGCAAACTGGAAGCGTGTCCACCAGTCGCATTCTTCTGCCGGAAGCTGTCCGGCACTGGCGCGCAGACAGTAAAAGTCATAGGCTGCGCGAAAGCGTCGATGTTCAATAAAGGCAAGTGCGGAACGACAGTCTTTATGGGTAAAACGTGCCTGTAGCATCCAGATGTCGCGTGAGACATTGCTGAAGCGCCTGGGTACGGCGATTGATCGTACCTGCTCGGAAAATACGTCGTTGGTAGCCTTATGCATGGCCTGGTAAGCGGGCTGGCCTTCTTCACGGTGGTATTCGAAGTGGGCATTTAGCTTGTCCCATAACATGACCGCAAAAAGAAAAGCAGGTGTTGTACTTTTACCGGAGTTAATACGTTTGTCGGTATTGCTCAGTGCGGTTTCGATAAAGTCCAGAAAGGTGTCATCTTCATCCAGCAGAAGGCTGTGTTCGGTTAAGGGAAACAGGTATTGGAACAGGTCATACTGGCGTAGCAGGTGAAAAGTCTTAAGCGCTTGTCCTCCATGGAAGAGTTTTAGTGTTTCGTCGAATAAACGTGCTGGAGCGATATCTTTTAGTAAATGCCCGAGTGCATAGATTGGCCGTTCGGTGTCCGGATGAATAGTGAATCCCAGCTTGGCCACAAACCGGATGGCTCGTAACATGCGGACGGGATCTTCCCGGTAGCGTGTTTCCGGGTCGCCAATGAGGCGGAGCTGGCGCTTGTGGATATCATCCATGCCATTCACATGGTCTAAAACATCACCTGTTTGCAGATCATAAAAAAGTGCATTAACAGTAAAGTCGCGGCGTAGTGCGTCTTCTTCCAGTGTGCCATAAACATTGTCATGTGTAATTCGACCGTCTTCGGTTGTTTTGCCACCGCTATGGTCGTTTTTATGGTGAGGTGCCCTGAAGGTTGCGACTTCAAGGTATTCCCGTCCAAAGTGGACGTGAGCCAGGCGAAATCGCCGACCAATAAGGCGACAGCTTGAAAAAACCCGGTTGACTTCTTCGGGGTGTGCGCTGGTGGCAATATCAAAGTCTTTGGGTGATTTGTCAAGCAAGAGATCGCGCACAGCACCACCGACCAGATAAGCCTCGTAATTTGCCTTGTTTAGGCTATTGAGGATTTTTTTGGCTTTTATGTAAATATCTTGTTCGGTAATGTGATGTGTGTTGGGTGAGTGGCGTACGACCAAAACGGGTTCCCTTCCCTCTGCAATGATGTTATATGCGTGATGCGCGCGATAGTATCATTTTTTGATAATTAATGGTGAATAAATGGTACATTGATTCACTCTTTTCATGTAGCCTGGATAAGCGCTAACGTTACTGGGTGTATTATGGTGCAGCATATAACAGCTGTTTTGTGTTGAATAACGAGTTGGCATGTTTGGATTTAGGGGGGGCTTTATCAGAGGCTCCTTAAGGCTATAGTACTTCTTCTGCATAGCCTGCCAGGCGGGAACGTTCACCTGTTTTCAGGGTAACATGACCACCATGCTGCCAGCCTTTAAATCGGTCAACAACGTATGTGAGTCCTGAAGAGGTTTCAGTCAAATAGGGGGTGTCGATTTGAGCGATATTCCCCAGGCAAACAACTTTGGTGTCTGGCCCCGCACGGGTAACAAGGGTTTTCATCTGTTTGGGAGTCAGGTTCTGGGCTTCATCAATAATGATAAAGCGCCCTAGAAAGGTTCTGCCGCGCATGAAGTTCAGGGAGCGTAGCTTAATCTTGTTCATTAAAAACTCATCAGTGGCACCGCGCCCCCAGCTTCCCCCACTGCTGGGCTGGGTTAGTACTTCCAGGTTGTCCATTAAGGCACCCATCCAGGGAGCCATTTTTTCTTCTTCTGTACCTGGTAAAAAACCAATATCTTCGCCGACGGGAATAGTTGCCCGTGTCATAATGATTTCCTTGTAGCGATTGCCTTCCAGGGTTTGCGATAGTCCGGCAGCGAGAGATAGCAGGGTTTTGCCCGTTCCTGCAGCTCCTAGTAATGATACAAAATCAATTTCAGGGTCTGTCAGCAGGTTCAGTGCCAGGTTCTGCTCGGTATTGAGTGCGTTAATACCCCATACGGCATGGTGTTCTTCGGTGTAGTCCTTAATAGTTTCAATAAGTACAGTATCATTATCGATATCACGGTTGATGTCACGAATAATGGCCTGAAAGGGTTGTTCACCTTCCAGAATGATGAACTCTCCTGGCATCCATTCGGAGGTGAGCGGTCCCGTCAGGCGGTAGAAGGTTTTGCCATCTTCTTGCCAGGAGTCCATATTTTTGCTGTGAGTATCCCAGAAGTTGCCGGGGAGCATATGAAATCCAGTAGGAAGCAGGTCGGTATCATCCAGTACCTGATCACTAAAATAGTCTTCGGAATGAAGGTTGAGGACGCTGGCCTTGATACGCAGATTGATATCTTTGGATACCAGGGTGATCTTGCGCTTCGGGTATTGCTCATGCAGGGAAAGGGCAATAGCGAGGATAGTATTGTCAGGAGTGTCGCCGGGCAGATTTCTGGGGAGTTTGCCTTCAAAGGCCTGTGTTTGGAAAAAAAGTCGCCCACTGGCTTCTGTGGCATGGTCTATCATACCTTTCATGTGTATGGGGACACCTTTGTCAATGCCATTGTCATACTGTTCTATCATGGCATCAATGAAACGACTAACCTGGCGTACATTGCGGGCAACTTCTGACAGACCTTTTTTGCCATGGTCAAGTTCTTCAAGAACAATCATGGGAAGAAAAATATCATGTTCCTGGAACCGGAACAGGGCAGTAGGGTCGTGCATCAGAACATTGGTGTCTAACACGAACAGGCGACGGTTAGTATTGGTCATAGGCTTGGTTTGTGGTTTCGTTGGTTGGGTGCAATCTGCCCGATCTTAGAGTGATTTGACAGCCTCCAGCACTTCGTCCGCATGTCCCTTCACTTTTACACCTCGCCACTCCTTACGCAAGACACCTTCTTTGTCGATAAGGAAGGTGCTTCTCACTATACCCATATATTCTTTCCCATAGAGCTTTTTCAGTTGAATGACATCAAAAAGCTTGCAAACGGTTTCATCTTCATCAGCAATCAGTTCGAAGGGGAATGCCTGTTTGGCCTTGAAGTTTTCGTGGCGTTTCATGCTGTCTCTGGAAACCCCGAAGATTTCAGTATCCTGTTTTTTGAATGCATCATACAGGTCGCGGAAGTTTTGCCCTTCAGTCGTACAGCCGGGGGTGCTGTCTTTGGGGTAAAAATAGATAACCAGGTTGGACTTGCCTTTGTAGTCTGCCAGATGAAAAGTGCTATCAGAGGTGGCGGGTGCAGTGAAATCGGGAACAGTTTGGCCTTCTTTAACAGTACTCATTGATATCCTTTAATGATGGTTTGGGGATATCGGAGTATAGTGTTTTTCCGTATGGATTCAATTTTCTTTGATGGGTTCTGTTTGTCAGATGATTGAACTTGTTTTTTTTCAGGTGCGTCAGTAGTATCCACCTCTAATTTAAATAGCATTTGGAGAAGCCGATGTTTCGCGGCAGTATCGTAGCTTTAATTACCCCCATGCTGGGCGAGGGGGAAGTCGATGAGGCTGCACTGGAAAAATTAGTGGCCTTTCATATAGAAAGTGGTACAGATGCCATTGTTGCAATGGGTACAACGGGTGAGTCTGCAACGTTCTCACATAAAGAGCATACGTCGGTGGTAAGGCGTATTGTACAAATGGTGGATGGAAAGCTCCCCGTTATCGCCGGAACGGGTTCTAACAGTACCCAGGAAGCTGTGGAGCTTACCGCGCAGGCAATGCATGATGGTGCCGATGCTGCGTTGCTGGTAACTCCTTACTACAATAAGCCCACACAAGAAGGCCTGTACCAGCACTATCGTTATATTGCTGAAAAAGTACCCTTGCCACAAATTTTATATAACGTCCCGGGACGAACAGCAGTTGATATGCTTCCTGAAACGGTAGAGCGACTGGCTGCGATTTCCAATATCATCGGGATAAAAGAAGCGACGGGCGACCTGGATAGGGCCAAACAACTTATTGAAAGCTGCTCGGGTAAGCTCGACATCTACAGTGGGGATGATGGTACCGCGATGGAGTTGATGTTGATGGGAGGTAAAGGTGATATTTCGGTGACAGCCAATGTTGCCCCTGCAGCGATGCATGTGATGTGCGAGGCAGCAATAGCAGGTGACAGGCAAAGAGCTGAAGAAATTAATGTGCACCTGGAAGCCTTGCATGAACGTCTATTTCTGGAAGCTAATCCTATTCCGGTAAAATGGGCCATGCATAAAATGGGTTATGGTGAAGATGTGAATCGCTTGCCATTAACTTCTTTCTCAGAGCAATATCATGCAGTACTGCTTGAAGCCATGCATGAAGCGGGAGTCGATATCGAATGAGTGTGAAAAGTACAGGTCTTTGGGTCAATATATTGGGGTTGTCACTGTTGGCAACAGGTTGTTCGCAAATTAACAAGGTCTTCAATGGTGATGAAGATGTTGTTGGTTACAAGGAAGCTGGCAGTGTGACCTCGCTGGAAGTGCCTCCCGATCTCACTGCGCCACAGTATGATTCTACTTTTACAGTCAATACGGCTAAACGCAGTGTAAGTGCAAATAACATTAGCCGGGGTGAGCCAGGTAAAGGGGTTGAAGTATTGCCTGATAGCAGTACAGTGAAATTGAAAGGCTCAGGTTCGATCAGATGGCTGGAGGTCAATGCCCCCGCTGGTGTGTTGTGGACAAAGGTACAAGGGTTCTGGACTACGCTTGGCGTGGGTCTTCGGCGGAATGAGCCAGCGATTGGCATTATGGAAACCGACTGGATAGAAACACATGGTCACTTGCCTCAGGGCGCTATCCAGAAAGTATTGGGAAGTATACTGAAAAATGCAACGGACTCGGGTATTCGTGATCGCTATACGGTTCGCTTTGAGAAAAAAAATACCAGCCTGACCCGTATTTATGTGACACACCGTGGCGCTGAACTGGTCGTAACAGATTTGGGTAATAAGTGGGAGATGAGACCACGGAGAGCTGCTGCTGAGGCAGAAATGCTTAACCGGTTGAAAGCGTACCTTCAGGGAGTGGATCCAAAAGCAGTGACGGGTAATGGTGTTGCTGAAGAGGAAGTTTCTGGTGGCAGCGCTATATTGTCAAAGGATGCCAGTGGTACCCCGCTGCTGAAAATTCAGGATGAATACGACAGGGCGTGGGTCAGGACAGGCTCTGCACTTACGCAGGCTGGATTTACCCTTGAAGGGCAGGATGCTGAAAAGGGGCGCTATGTTGTGTCATGGCAAGCTGAAGAAGAGAAAAAAGGTTTTTTCCGGCGTTTGTTGTCCTCAAACAAGCGTTTTTTGCCTCAGGGGAGCCAGTACTTCGTAAACCTTGGTAAAAAATCAAAGGGTGCAGCGATACTGACAGTGAGTGACAAAACAGGCGGTGCAGTTGCAGCGCAAACAGCGAATAAGATTCTGGAGCGACTCAAGTCTGAATTGAATCGCTAACCCTGGAGGTGGCCTTGAGATTTGCATCACTAGGCAGTGGTAGCAAAGGTAATGCAACACTGATAGAGGTCGATGAGACTTGCGTGCTACTGGATTGTGGGTTCACGCTCGCTGAGACTGAACGACGCTTGTCTTTGCTGGAATGTCCTCCAGAGTCCATCAGTGCGATATTGGTGACCCACGAACATGGTGATCACTCTGCAGGAGTTGGTAGGCTATCCCGTAAATACCGGCTGCCTGTCTGGTTAACAGTGGGGACGTATCATGCTTGTAAAGATAATGACTTTGCGGCAACACATTTCATAGACACACTCACCGCATTCGAGATACCCCCGCTTCATGTACAACCCTTCCCGGTTCCGCATGATGCGCGTGAACCCTGTCAGTTTGTATTCAGTAATGGAACACATCGCCTGGGTGTGCTAACAGATGTGGGCAGTATAACGCCGTGTATAATTGAGCACCTCAATGGCGTCGATGCGTTATTGCTGGAGTGCAACTATGATGATGCTCAGCTGAAAAGTGGCTCGTATCCCTATGGGTTAAAAAAGAGAGTTGCCGGGAACTACGGACACCTTGATAATCAACAATCCAGACATATCCTCGACAGGATAGATACGCAAAACCTACAACATTTGGTCGGTATGCATGTCAGTGAAAAAAATAACCAAACTGACCAGGTCATGAAGGTATTATCGAGTGTAAACTCGGCGCGGAGCATAGATATCAGAATAGCCACTCAGGAAAGTGGATTTTTTTGGAAAAAAATACTATAAAAGTAGTTGACCGACAAAATTAAAGCTCTATAATGCGCTGCTCCTGACGACACTAACGAGCCGACAGGAGACACAATCCGTAGAGGTTGTGAGAAAGATTTAACAAGAAGAGCAGATAAGTTTGTGTGGAGGTTTGTGCTATTGCCTGGCGGTAAAGAAGCAGACCTTAACTAACGAACTGTTAATTTCAAACGTAATAGTAAGCATAGTTAGGAAAACGCTTCGCTTTAGAGATAGGTAGCTACTTAGGTAGTTACAGAAATATAAACTGAAGAGTTTGATCCTGGCTCAGATTGAACGCTGGCGGTATGCTTAACACATGCAAGTCGAACGAAGAAGCTCCTGCTTGCAGGAGTGGATTAGTGGCGGACGGGTGAGTAACGCGTGGGAATCTGCCTGGTAGTGGGGGACAGCCCGGAGAAATCCGGATTAATACCGCATACCTTCTACGGAAGAAAGGCTTCGGCCGCTACCAGATGAGCCCGCGTTAGATTAGCTAGTTGGTGGGGTAAGAGCCTACCAAGGCAACGATCTATAGCTGGTCTGAGAGGACGATCAGCCACATCGGGACTGAGACACGGCCCGGACTCCTACGGGAGGCAGCAGTGGGGAATATTGGACAATGGGCGCAAGCCTGATCCAGCAATACCGCGTGTGTGAAGAAGGCCCGAGGGTTGTAAAGCACTTTCAGTGGGGAAGATAATGACGTTACCCACAGAAGAAGCACCGGCTAACTCCGTGCCAGCAGCCGCGGTAATACGGAGGGTGCAAGCGTTAATCGGAATTACTGGGCGTAAAGCGCGCGTAGGCGG
>WFWY01000160.1 GCA_015490895.1 Thiotrichaceae bacterium
TAAGAAAGACGGGGTACAGCAGCAAGCAGCTTTTGTGTATAAGTTTGTTGCGGGTTGCCACAGACATCTGCCGTCAATCCCTGTTCGACGATTTTTCCACTTTTCATGACCACGGTTTCATCACTTAAATACTCAACGACAGAAATATTATGAGTGATAAACAGTAGTGTCAGGTCGCGTTGTTGGCGAATATCCAGTAGCAGTTCCAGCACTTCCGCCTGTACCGAAACATCCAGTGCGCTGGTAATTTCATCACACACAATAAACTCCGGATTGAGTACCAGAGCACGCGCCAGGCCGATACGCTGGCGTTGTCCTCCTGAAAACTCATGCGGATAACGCCACAGGAAATCTCTTTTCAGCTGCACAGACTCCAGTACACTGGCGGCCAGTTCTATACGCTCATCATCATTATTCCCGATACGGTGTACTTTCATGGGCTCGGTTAATGCCGTAGCGATCAGAAGGCGTGGATTCAGGGAAGATTGTGGATCCTGAAAAGCAATTTGCATACGTCGGCGCCAGGGGCGCAGTTCTTTATTAGAAAGCCCTACCAGCTCAGTCCCGGCTATTTTCACGCTACCAGCAGTGGGAAGTTGCAGTTGTAAAATAGCACGACCTAACGTGGTTTTCCCGCTTCCCGATTCTCCGACCAGAGCAACGACTTTACCCTTGTTGATCGTCAGATCGACACCGTCAACTGCTTTAATGTTATCGACCACACGTTGTAATAGCCCTTTGCGAATTGGAAAAAAGACCTCCAGGTTGGCAACACGAATTAAGGCATCGCTCGCTTCGGTATCTTTATTTTGATTTTGGGTCGTACGTCGGGGTAGATTATCGGGCACTGCGGCCAGCAGTTTTTTACTGTAATCATGCCGGGGGTGTTTTAGTATCTGGCTGGTTTCACCCACTTCAACCAGTTTTCCCTGTTTCATCACACCGACTTTATGGGCGATTTGTGCAACCACGCCAAAGTCATGAGTGATAAATAACACACTCATTTGCTTGCGTTCCTGCAAGGCATGGATCAGTTTCAGGATCTCTGCCTGAACCGTTACATCCAGGGCGGTAGTAGGCTCATCAGCAATCAGGAGATCCGGTTCACAGGCCAGTGCCATGGCGATCATAACCCGTTGCCGTTGCCCTCCGGATAATTGATGTGGGTAGTTGTCAAAACGTTGTTCTGCCTTGTCAATTTGTACGTCGTGCATGGCTTTTAAGGCACGTGCCCTGGCTTCAATCTCTGACATGTCAGGATGGTGTAATAACAAGGCTTCAGTAATTTGTTCGCCGATACTGTAGACTGGATTGAGCGATGTCATGGGTTCCTGGAAAATCATGGCAATACGTGATCCACGAATATCGCACAAGCGGCTTTCATCCAGATCAAGCATGTTCACCCTTTCATGTGAACCATTATCCTGGTGCCAGTTAAACAGTATTTCTCCTGCTGGATGGTGGCTAATACCCTGCGGTAATAACTGGATAATGGATAACGCCGTGATGGACTTACCACTGCCAGATTCACCCACCAGGCAAAAGGTTTCACCTTTTTCAAGTGAAAAGCTGACCCCATCGACGGCGTTAATGGTTTTTCCACCTGTTTGTAATTGCGTATACAACCCCTTGACCTGTAGCAGGCTCATGTGATCACCCCGGCTTTTTTAGCCAGCTGAGGATCAATCGCATCCCTCAAAGCTTCGCCCATCAGGTTATAAGCGAACACTGTCATAAAGATTGCGCCGCCGGGAAACACGGCCATCCACCAGTTAAAGACCGAGGATTGTACCGCCTGGTTCAGCATTTGCCCCCAGGAAGGTGAGTCCACCAGCCCCAGACCTAAAAAACTGAGCGTGGCTTCTGCCAGAATGGCGGAGGCTACACCGAAACTGACACCAACCAGTAGTGGTGCGACACCATTGGGCAGCATATGCCGAAACAGGATAGAACGTAATGGCAAACCGCTGGCAATAGTTGCCTGCACAAAATCCTGTTTACGCAGGCGTAAAAATTCCGCGCGAATATAACGTGCATAGCCAGACCAGCTAGTGAGTCCAATGATAATCATCATAATGTAAATGCTGCGACCAAAAAATGCTACAAAGGTTAATAGTAGAAACAGGGTTGGAATGGATTCAAAAATTTCGACCAGGCGCATTCCTAAAATATCGACAATCCCGGAGAAATAACCCATCAATCCACCGAGAATGACGCCTATCAGCATCGCGATTCCCGTTGCCAGGAAGCCAATACCCAGAGCAATGCGTGAGGCGTGTATCATGCGACTGAGGACATCGCCACCATTCTCTTCGGTTCCCATCCAGTGCCTGTATTGCCTGTCTGCAAGGGGTGGCTGTAGTGGCATACGACGGGCATCCCGAAGATAATCTCTGGGAGCATAGGGCACCAGTGGCATGACTACCCAGTCGTATTCCCCGGCTGTTATTTGTTCACGAAATTCCTCATAGACAATATTCTGCTTTTCCACGACCCACTGTTGACTCACAATCGTGGCACCTGCAAGCAATATGAGAAAGACCAGCAACGCTGTTTTCAGAGACTCTCTCAAGGGGCTTAGCCATAAGCCGACAAGCGTAAAAAAGGCTACCAGAACAATGATATCTTCACGGGTTAGATACTGCAGTACGGGTAGTGTGAGGCTGCCATTTTTACTGGCCAGCAGGGGCATGGAGTTTGCAATGAAGGGGGCAAAAACGGCGAGTATAAGCAGTAAACCAACCCAGGCCAGACCAATTTTTGCGCCGGTTCCCGAGAAAGACTGGCGCAAAATGCGCCGGGTGAAGGTTTCTCTGCTTTTTTTCAGGTTGTTAGGCTTACTCATAGCTCACCCGTGGAT
>WFWY01000161.1 GCA_015490895.1 Thiotrichaceae bacterium
GGGCAAGGCACGCTGCCAATAAGAGCAAAAAACGCAGCAATCCCCCGCTTTGGGCTTAAGCAGCACTTTGCACTGCGAGCACTCGTGATACCACTGACAGGCATCTACCGGCATGGAGAGCGTTCCTGATGTCCGCATTGCGGACAGCTGAGCTCCGATTCCATTATTATTTCTTTCATTAATCCGTTCTCTCATTACTTGATACAATTCAGTATAAAACCTATAGTAACTACAGGTTCAAGAGGTTTTTCAGCATGTCCACACCATTTTATTCAATAGGCCAACTGGCGAAGCTGGCCGCTTGCAAGGTAGAAACCATTCATTACTATGAGAAAACCGGCTTGATGCCAGAACCTCCTCGTACCGAAGGTGGCCATCGCAGTTATGCATTACAGCACGTAAAGCGGTTAAATTTTATTCGCCGCAGTCGTGAACTGGGATTCACCATTGAACAAATACGTAAACTGCTGCGCTTTATTGATGAACCTGACCACTATTGCGGTGAAATCAAAGCCATGGCAATGCAACAGGCACGGGAAGTGCAGCAAAAAATCAATGATCTGGAACGTTTAAAAGAAGGCCTGAACCTGATGGTTGCCCAGTGTAAAGGCCAGGGGTATTCGGTGGACGACTGCCCTATTATTGAGGCTTTGTATATTGCACCCGAATAGTTTGGTTATTTTCATGAGCGTGATGAAACCAAATTGGACTGGTTCCTGAGCCCCGGGCTTGTTGCGTTCCCCTAGCAGGCGCAACGAACCCTGTAGACATGACCATATTCTACTATAATCTTAAGGTCTTTCTAAAAACCCTGATCTTCAAAAAGACCCTTTCGTGAATTCGTGAACCTTTAATTTCAGGGGGAACTGTCTGATTGCGTATCGAAGTAATTTCACATCCCCTGTGAGCGGTAATGAACAAGATGGCACACCTGCAAACTATCAGGCATTCAGTTGTGAGCTACTGTGATTAACCGCATTAAAACAACTGGAGCAATGAAAATGAGTACGATAGTTGATGAAGTATTGTCTGCCAACGCAGCCTATGCAGCTGATTTCGGCGATAAAGGCGAGCTGCCTATGCCTCCGGGAAGACAGTTTGCCATCCTCACATGCATGGATGCCCGCATGGATCCGGCGAAGTACGCGGGACTGGCTGAAGGCGATGCCCATGTTATTCGCAATGCCGGTGGTAGAGCCAGTGATGATGCCATTCGCTCACTGGTGATTTCCTATAAGTTATTGGGAACTAAAGAGTGGTTTGTTATCCATCATACTAACTGTGGCATGGAAACATTCAACAACCAGATTATGGGAGAGCTATTAGCGGGAAGTTTGAAAACAGCTAGTGTAGATGCTTCCGGGTGGCATGATAGCAATGCCGGTGGCGGTACTCATGATGGCAAATTTATCGAATGGTTAACGATTGATGACCTCGCCAGCAGTGTTGTTTACGATGTTGAGCGTATCCGGAACAACTCTATGGTGCCCAATGATATTCCCATCTACGGCTATATCTATGATTGTAAAACCGGACAGCTGACTGAAGTGCCCGAAGCAACCGCAGCAGGAAAGGCCGTCAGTTAAGGAGTACCTGATTGTAACTGCTTAGATTGCCCTCTACTTTGTACAAGAGAAAGACGAAAACGCGCAGTTTATAATCATAAATGAGTATTTTCAACGCAGCTATTGGACAAAATAGAGGGTAAGCTGAGTAGTTACCCCTGATTAAGGTATTAGCAGGCAAGGAGTGATAACATTTTATCGCATTATTTCTACACAATGCGCTTATCTATAAAAATATCAGCAGGGAGAATCTCATGAGAATTAATATGTTAACATGCTGCGGCCTGGCTATGGTGCTGTCAGCGGCAAGCACCACCGTCCATGCCGCCGGTGATGCCAGCCAGGGAAAAACAAAAGCCGTCGCCTGTGCAGGCTGCCATGGTACGAATGGTATCGGCGTCAGTGATGAATTCCCGAATCTGGCGGGACAAAAAGAGGCCTATCTTCTCAAACAACTTAAGGCCTACAAAAGCGGGGATCGAAAAGACCCCACCATGGCTGCCATGGTCGCTTCTCTTGGTGATGAAGATATGGCGAACCTGGCTGCCTATTTTTCCAGTATGGGAAACACATCTGCTCCCGCTCCGGTCGCAAAAACGCCCACATCGCCCGTAGATGAAACGCAGTCAAATAATAATACCTCAAAAGACACGCAGACCAGCTTAACTGCGACAGCAGACTACTCCAGCGAATTTCCAGACACAACCTTCATTACCATGAAAAAAAGTGGCACGGTGATGAGCTTCCCGCAAATGACAACCTGGGAAGGCGGCGAGAATATGCTGTATAACGCCGTCACACCTGATCAGAAACAGGTATTAGCGACCAGCCCGTCTACTGATTCCGTCTATGCTTTTGATGCCCAGACTGGTAAGCAAGTGGCTGTCATCTCTGTTGGCAAAGCCCCCAAGGGGGTTAAAGTCACCCCGGGTGGAAAATATGCCTATGTCAGCAACCAGGGCTCGGCCACGATTAGCATTATTGATCTGGACAAGTGGGTAGTGGTTGATACTATCAAGGTCAAAGAAGGTCCGCATAATGTACGTTTTACCAATGACGGAAAGCTGGCCTATGTTACTCTGCAAGGGGGTGCCGGTATTGGTGTCATTGATACCGGTTTGCGAAAGATGACCCGGGTCATCCCTGTTCCGGGAATTACCGGCCCTCATAATCTGGACTTATCCGCAGATGAGAAGACGGCCTTTGTGCGGGACTTTGTGAACCATGTGGCCGTGGTTGACCTGGTCAACGACACTGTAAAAAAAGTCATTACAGTTGGTAAAGGTCACGGTGGTATTGATGTTATACCCAGTGGCGATTATGCGGTGACAGCAGCAATCGCCGACACCATCATTTCCATCATTGATACGAAAACACTTGAAGTAAAAACGATTGATGTCGGCAATGCACCTCACGGCATTCGTGCCAGCAAGGATAGCCGCTGGCTGTATACCACGTTGACCAGAGACAATGAAATTGCTGTCATTAACTTGCAGACCATGCAACTGGAGAAGAAAATCCCGGTTGGGAAATTTCCATTTTGGGTAGCTGTGCCCGGCAACCCCTGAATGGATACGCATACCGATTAAGAAAACAACAAATTCTTTTTCTGTTTCAGCTGACATCCGCTCCTTAAGGAGACTCTGATTAAGTCCGGTCGAATTTCTCGAATGATAGAATTGTTCAGTTTTTGCTTAAAAATGGAACTAATAGTCACTCTATTAGGGAGATTTTTAAGCAAAAAATGGTGATTCTAGCTTCGAGAAAACCGCTCACGACTTATTCAGAGCTTCCTTGAATAACTTGTGGCATAACTCCTCGCCTTTGCGCCCGTTTAATTAACTCGTCATGTGTATTGTCGCTTGGAAACCTTTCTTTCATCGATTGATTATAAAGACCCGCTTTGGCTCGCTATCGCTTTCCTGTTCGGGGCACTGAGCCGGGGGATAGGCTTGCCACCCCTTGTCGGCTTTTTGATCGCCGGTTTTATACTACATGCTTTCGGTTCTGATGCCGGTGATTTTTTGAACGAAATGGCAGATCTTGGCATCACCCTGTTACTGTTCACCATTGGTTTAAAGCTGAAAATCAATGACCTCATGAAGGTGGAAGTCTGGGGCACCACACTCTTGCACATGCTCCTGTTTGGTGCATCTACGGTGTTCTTTTTATTCACTCTGAGCCAGCTAGGCATCTCAACTTTCCATCAACTCAGCTGGAGTAGCCTGCTCATTATCAGCTTTGCCCTGTCTTTTTCGAGTACGGTTTTTGCAGTCAAGGTTCTGGATGAACGGGCAGACCTATTATCACGTTATGGTCAAATAGCCATCGGTATTTTAATTATTCAGGATCTGGTTGCCGTGATCTACCTCGGCATTTCTGCAGCAAAGATTCCTTCTCTCTGGGCACTGGCACTTATCCTGTTTATCTTTGCCCTACGTCCTCTGATTATCAAGGTATCGATGCTGATTGGTCGTGGTGAATTACTCTTGCTGTTTGGTTTAAGCATGGCTTTGGGTGGCTCTGCCCTGTTTGAAGCGGTAGACATGAAGGCAGATCTCGGTGCCCTGATCTTTGGTGTCTTGCTGGCCAATACACCCCGCTCTGACGAGTTATCAAAAACACTCCTGAGCATTAAAGAGTTATTCCTGATCGGCTTTTTTCTGAGTATTGGCATGGCCGGTTTACCCGATCAGGCCACCTTGATCGTGGTTCCGCTATTACTGATTTTTCTGCTCCTGAAAACAGGGCTGTTTTTCTGGCTATTATCCCGGTTTAAGGAACACACCTTTCCTGCCAGCAAAGCCTCACTGGTATTAGGCAATTACAGCGAATTCGGCCTGATTGTCATCATGGTTTCCGTATCACAAGGCTGGCTTGAACAGGAATGGCTCGTCATCATGGCGGTTCTGATTGCCGCCTCCTTTGTGGTTTCATCAGCCCTTAACCAGCAAAGTGATTACCTGTATGAACGCTTCCGGCACAAGCTGAAAACCTTTCAACACCCATCCCTGCTGGAGGAAAAAAACACGCTCGATCTGGGTGATGCCACAGTGCTAATTGCTGGAATGGGACGAGTTGGCAGCGGTGCTTATGACCAGTTATGCAAAAGCAAAAACGTTGTTGGCATAGACTTTGATCCGGCAGTTGTCGCCTTGCAATCAAAACAGGGGCGAACAACCTGTCTGGCCAACTTCAGCAGTTCAGATTTCTGGCCACTCATTGATATCAACAACAGTCAGGTGGAATGGGTGTTGCTGTGCGCGCCTCATGTAGATACAAACCGGACAGCTGCCCAACATGCCAGGAACCAGGGCTTTACCGGCACGATCAGCGCTATCTCCCTGTATCCGGATGAACATGAAAAGCTTATGGCAAGTGGCGTGGATACCGTTTTTAATATTTATGCTGAAGCAGGAGCAGGCCTGGCACTCCATGGTCAAGCGGACACACACCATCATTAATCAGACTCCGTAACGCAGCTTCGGTGCCAACCCTGTACCCTCAATTCACTACTTCCCTCTGCTTTTTTGTTATATATTGGTCACTCTTCAGCGTAATCTGTAGCTGTTGTATTAACCGGGCAACCCCTTCACTATGCAACAATATTTAAATTCTGATCTGGAAATCAACAAGCAGGACAATGCCTATCTTGCACATGTAATCAGTTCACCTGATGGCGAAGGCAGGAATACATTTTCTCTACCTTTCAAACAATCCCGGCTTCGTGAATATATCCACCTCTTTTCAAAGACACGCAGTCTTATCATGCCACAGCCTTCAGGGAACAATACCCCACCCCGCCGGCTGATTTGGCACGCCAGACTGAAAAATTTGCTTCCAGTCTGTTTAATACCGTTTTTCAGAAAGATGTTGCGAGTCTGTTCAGGGAGAGCGGAAAACGGCAAAACACCAGGGCGCCGGACTGCGTATCCGTCTACGCATGGATGAACCCCCTGAACTGGTCACTATCCCCTGGGATAAGGCAGGGTAAGCAGGTACTTTTGCAGAATCTGTTCTGCAATATTGACACAAAGAAACAGCAC
>WFWY01000162.1 GCA_015490895.1 Thiotrichaceae bacterium
GGACGAATACATCTTCACCCTGGATAGGACCATTTAAAAACGTATCGCCGATGGGTAGATGGCGGCGTCCGATTTGTAATCCCTCAATATCACGGGGAATCAGTGCACAGGTAATACCATAGTCTGTGATATCACCGATAAGTCCATCCGGATCCTGCAGCCGGAAGGCAAGCCCTATTAGAGTCGCAATAGGAGCCAGGGTAATATAGCGCTTGCAGAAGTTCAGCCGCATGCCAATGACTTCTTTGCCTTTCCAAACTCCCTTTTCAACAACGCCAGTATCGGTTAACGAGGTTGCATCTGAGCCGGCATTGGGGGCAGTGAGGGCAAAGCAGGGGATTTCCTTACCATTGGCAAGACGTGGCAGATAATAATCTTTCTGTTTCTGGGTGCCGTATTTGATGAGTAATTCACCAGGCCCTAATGAGTTGGGTACACCTACCAGGTAGCTGACACCACTGCCTGTGTTGGATAATCTCAGCAGAACTTCTGACTGGGCAATAGCAGAAAATTCCAGGCCACCATAGCGCCTGGGGATGATCATTCCCAGAAAACCGTTTTCCCTGACGAACTGGATCAGGTGAGAGGGCAGGGTATTCCAGTCGTGGTTAATTTTCCACAGGTCGCTCATACGGCACAGCTCATTGGTTGGCCCATCCAGGAATGCCTGTTCTTCTTCATTCAATGAAGGAGCTGGAGATGAGCGTAGCTTTTGCCAATCCGGCTTACCACTAAACAGTTCACCATCCCACCACACGGTTCCGGCGTCGATGGCTTCACGCTCTGTATCCGAGATAGGTGGCAGAATGTTGCGTAACAGCTTCAGGGTAGGGCGGGAGATCCACTGTTGACGCAAGGCGGGGATTGAAAACAGTAAGCTGCTCAATGCGCCGGTGGCAATGAATGTGACCAGAATGCCGTTAACCGGAAGCAACAGCCCCAGAACCGTAGCGACGATGAGGATACCGCTGAACAGGCTGGCACTATTGGACACCGTGTCATTACGATAGGCCAAAGTCAGTAGCAGGCTTATTGTGAGCAGTGCAAAGATGAGGCTGAACATGGTTAACTCCTCTATGGTTTGCTTCTCATGTATCCACCATTAATTTCGCTATTTCGCTATTTCGCTATTAATGTACATGGAGGCAAACCTTATTTTTAAAATAGAACGAACGCTCGTTTTATTTAAGTGTAGTTCTGATATACACTAGGGTCAAGTATGATTCGATAGACACAGGGAACAGAAGATGGGAAGCAAGCAGGAGATCGTCAGTCAGTCCAGGCAGTATAATCGGTCAATGACCAGGTCAGATATTACCCAGACCCCGGTCGAACATCCGGGTCGTTATACATCCGGTATGTTAATATTTTCTGACTACAGGAAACATTTCACTTATCAGGGTAAGGCGCTTTATTCGTTGCTGTTTTTAAGGCACCCAGACAAGATTAAATTACGTAAGGAAAAATTCGCGATTCGAAATTTGCAAAAGATATTTGCTGCTACCTTTCATCTGGTTCCCAAGATTGGTTTCCCGACCATGTCGTTGCGGGATCTGTCTGCAGAAACGGGTTTAAGTATGGGAGGCCTGTATTCGACCATTTCCTATAAGGAAAACATAGCTATTATGGTAAAAGATATTGTTGCGTTGGTCTGTCATGACCTGGTCAAGGAAGCGAAGGCGCAGCCAAATCCCTCTCTCGCACTAGAGTATATGGTACGTGGCTATTTATATGCGTCAACCTTGTTACAGCCCTGGTTTTACTTTCTCTATTTTGAGACACGCAGCTTGCCTCTGAAGGATCAGGAGGCATCAAAGAATATAGAGCGTTTTACGGTAGATGAACTTGCCCGTTTGCTTGAACAGCAGCGTGCAGCACTGGTGGGCAGTAATATCAACGGAGTCTCCTCCGATTTCATAGCGACCATGGCGCTGGCGATGATCCAGGAGCGCTATTTAAAACCCTGGAAATACAAGAAACCTGCACAGACAATCGATCAGTACGCGGATCATTGTTTATTGTTAATAGAGCAGGTTCACCGCTGCCCCGCCTGATAGTAAAAAACGTGTGATCAGCTTGCTCAGGACATTAGTTTCTCTTCACAAAAGCGGATGTTTTCCTGGATACGCTGCCGACTGTCATCAGGAACCTGCGGAGAAGTGAGCAGATACCTGGCCAGATTCATGGACTCACGGTAATCACCGACATGGTAAGCGCAGACGCTGATCTCATCCTTTAGTTTCCAGTCGTATATATCTTTATGTACAAACAGGCGATCCTCAGCGGGGAAGGCGGTATAGGCGATGAGCTTGCCAATAAGGTAGCCAATTTCATAATGTTCATGAATACGGCAATAACGAATAAGCTCGTACAGGGATTCCAGTCTTTGAGGGCGTGCCGCATAGCCCCGCATGGCCCATTCCATGATTTCACCCAATGGGCGATCCATGGCGATAAGACATTCAGTAATGGAATGATAGGAATAAAAGACCTCTTCTACCCAGCCGCCTGCATCAATTCGCATCTGGTAGTATCGAATAGCATTTTCGTATTGTTGAAGCGAGTGATAGGAACGAGCCAGATAAAACATATAGCGGGTATTCTCTGGTTCATCCTGCAAGCCCTGGGTGAGCAGACGAATATCATTGTCATATTTATCAGCCCGGTTGCCACCATCATAACGCTCTTCGACGTGGATGGCATTGGTGACAACGACAGTATCCTGAAAATCCGGTTTGTTACGGCACTGAAGGTATTCATGTGTGACACCCACATAATGCCAGTCATCGTCACCATTGAGCAGCTTTAACATGGTATATTTTAAACTCTCACCAATATTGTAGTACTCATAGGCTGGTGCGGTTAGTTGTTCTGTGAAATGCTTGTCCTGTATATGGAAAATGTAATCCGCATCGGCAAGTAACAAATAGTCCGCCTTGTTTCGTGCTGTGCGGAGTGTAAGAGAACGGTTATAGCCGTAATTTTTCCACTCATGCTGGTGCAGTTCACCGGGGATTTTTTTCTTTTCAAAATAACCTCGGATAACATCCTGGGTACCATCGGTAGAGCCGGTATCACAAATTACCCAGTAATCAATCATATCAACAATAGAATCAAGACAGCGTGTAATAATATGGGCTTCATTTTTAACCATCATGGTAAGACATAAGCGGGGACGCTGTGTATCTGGTGTTGTGTTCATAGTAGCCTCCGTCTATTTTCGAGTCTGTATGTACCGTGGCTTCCAAACCCATCCAGCTTGTATCGAAGGGCATAGTGCACACTTGAACGACCCCCCGGGAATAGTGGTGATCCATACGTAATAGCGCTATGCGAAGAAGCGATAGGTTTGAGTTTTATTATTAAGGAGACTCTGATCAAGCCCCAATCGTTTTCCTGAGGCTGAAATATCGCCATTTTTCGCTATAAAAGTGACCAATAGAATGACTATTGCTAACGTTTCTATCAAAAAACTGACGTATTTCATCGCGCAGGAAACTCGACCGGACATAATCAAAGTTTCCTTAAAGATGCATTGAAATTCTACGATTGAAAAAAGTTAAAAATAAAATCAGGTGCGACAAGCTGTATAAAAACACAGAAAAAGAGTCGTCACGGAGTCAAGTTTTCCGTTTCCTGTCGTTAGCAAGTGGATGCCTTTCCTGTACCTGATAGCACGCCTGGTATGCTCATAGATCGAACAATACGGGCTTCTTTTTAACGAATGAATGAGGAAAGTTATAAACGAAAATGAGAGATGGGATCTGGTTAAGTGCTAAAGCATTACCGAAGGATTATCTGAGGGTTTCCCGGAGTTTATACTGGTGCCCAGGGCCGGAATCGAACCGGCACGGTGTTTCCACCGAGGGATTTTAAGTCCCTTGCGTCTACCAATTTCGCCACCTGGGCTTACAAGTGTGATTTTCTTTTAACCGTTAAATTCTTTTGCGAGGAGAATCACTGGCCCTCTTAAGTACAAAAAGATGGTTAAAATGGAGGCTGAGCCCGGAATCGAACCGAGGTAGGCGGTTTTGCAAACCGCTGCATAACCACTCTGCAACTCAGCCATTATTTGAAGGGAAAGAATCATACCACCAGTTTTGGGTGATTACGATAATTTTTTCGCTTCTTTCTTTACTCTTTACTTGTCGCTTTTTGTCGTTCTATTTTGACTGTTACACTCTTTAGTCCTTAATCAGAGTCTCCTTAATCATTTCTCTGGCGAGTGCTATTGTGGATGCTGTGATTTCTACACCACCCATCATGCGTGCGATTTCGGCTTTTCTTTCTTCTGGGGTGAGAGTAAGAA
>WFWY01000163.1 GCA_015490895.1 Thiotrichaceae bacterium
GGGCATCGGTATCCTTGTTAAACCCGCCTGTTTCCATGTCAATCACAACCGGCAAGAAGCCTCTGAAACGATCACCCATGGGTATAATTTCAATTTCGTCATTCATGGAAGCAGAGCTTACCGTAGAATACGTTTTATTGACACTGTGGATTCACGCTCAGTACGTATTTGTCAACAACACCAATGGAGACTGCCGTTGCACTACCAAGAAAGCCCTTAATCTGGTTATCCTGTAATACCTGTGGTACAGACTGTAGTAATGGCCTGGCCACCGGCATATAAGACCAGTGCCATTTTTCCTCTTTATAACCACTTTTCCGGTTAGCCGTATAGGGTCGACAAAAACCGTAGCGGGCAGCATTTTTTGTGAGCCACTGAAATAACTTTAACCCTTCGCCAGACTCAAACCAGGCATTATTAAAAGCATTCAGGTCAATATCACTTCCCCAATGGTGGCGGGAAGTCCCGGGCATTGCACTATATTCAAGAATGCGTAACGCTCGACGGGCTGGATTCGCAATATGACGTGCATTCGTACCATCTGACAACCGCCGTTTCCCCTGCCACTTACGTTCCCAGATGCGCTTTTGATCCCTAAAACTTCGGGTCGCTGAACGGATCAGCAAATGTATCCCATCACCTCTGGCGGCTCGCTGCATTTTTATATATGCCGCAAGCGCTTCCTGACGAAGATACAGACCGGAACGATCAGCATATTTTCTGGGGATTTTCACAAACAAACTATGCTTCGCGGGATTATATTTACCCATCAAATAATCTGCCTCAGGATTTTTGATAGCCTGATCCGTCACCATCAAACCGCTGGGCATGGACACATCCCTGGCGATACCGGAGGACGATAACATACTCACTACCCCCAGCAAAAATACCTGCACCCACAGGTGGCGGAAACTATATTCACATCTGATCATCTTCATACCCGAATCCATTACCCCAGGAGCTGACCTGAGAATAAAAAGCTCTGGAAATAACTTATGTCTATTGGCTTATTTTTCCCTGAGCCTGTAACTTTCATTACGATACAGTGAAAGCACGGACTCAGGTTGATAGCAATGTTGATTTATAGCAATCAACTGTATTTCCAGAAGTATACAGAAAAGGGTATGACAGCAGATACTTCATTACATTCCCAACATTTGCCTCTTCAGGCTCACTTGTACGGGTGTTTTTGACAGCCAAATACCAAAAAGTGCCTTCTTGAAAGCCGGAGAGCGAATCGTTGCCATCTTTACACCATTGCGAATAACATGAACACCACTACCCGGCATATTAATTAATTCGTATACATCTCCAGGGCCAACACCTTTATCAAAGGTTTTCAAAAGTTCGTCGATCTGTGCCTGAATAGGAGCAAGATTGCCGCCTGTAGACTTTTTAAACCCCTCCAGAGTTGCCTCCTTCATTTTTTCAGGACTGATCAATGAAGAACGAATAGCCAGGCGAATGGCCATGGGTGAATCATCTGCAATAATCTTTTCTGCATCCTTACTTTTTTCGGTAAGATATAAACTTCCCGCATAAAGAGTAATAAATAATTTTTTTCTCAATCCAGAGCCATTATGCATCAATGTCTTACCCCCATAACTCAATGATGGGGGTATGGATTCCTTGGCCTCAGTGACCGGTATCACAAAAAGCAACAAGCCCAGTACTATACTGAGCAATGGGGTTATCAATTGTTTCATTCTTAGCATCTCCTCGGTGGGTATTAGTGGTCTTGGCGGGTAGCTGTTCTCCCTCTTTCTTTTCCAGGAATCTGTCCAGAAATAGTCCCTGAGTGGGCACCATGGAGAGGGAACACTCATTCTACCTGTAACAGTATAGGACACAGTAAAGCAAGATACTGTCCAGAAATTACCGCCTCCAGGAGGTATCCGGGAATATCCGGAAACAGAAGAAGCTAACTTCCGGTCTGGAAAATAAATAAAAATGGCTGGATTAATGATTCAGCAACCTGCCACCATCTACAGGAATCACATGACCGGTAATATAATCTGCATCCCGCACCAGGAACAGTATTGCTCTGGCTATATCCTCAGCCCGACCCTGCCGCTTCAAAGCCGTTTTATTCAGCATTTCCTGCTGCTGCTCGACAGACATCTTCTCCTCAGGCCAGATAATAGCGCCCGGAGCTATCCCATTGACCCGCACATGGGGAGCCAGTTCTCGCGCCAGTGACTGGGTTAACATCAGCAGCCCGGCTTTTGCAGCACTATATACCGGGTAAGCCTTGAGTGGACGAAACGCATGAATATCAACCATATTAACGATACAGCCATGCGTTTCCTGCAAGGCAGCATTCGCAGCCTGGGAGAGAAAAAAAGGTGCCTTAAGGTTAGAACAGTGCAAGTCATCCCATTCCTTCTCGGTGACACTCCCCACTGGTGTAGGATAAAAACTGGAGGCATTATTAACTAAAATATCCAGCCGGCCGGTGAAGGAAACAACAGTATTGATGAGGATTTCAAAGTTCTCTATTTCACATAAGTCCGCCTGCACTGTAAATGCCGAACCGGTTCGCAAGGCATTCAGTTCAGCGGCCAGAAGATCAGCAGCCTCGCCTGAGTTACGGTAATGGATTACAATATCGGCGCCAGCATGATGCAGCATGCTCGCAACAACTGCACCAATACGTCTGGCGGCGCCTGTAAGAAATGCCGTTTTGCCCTTTAAATCAGTCATCAGCTTTGCTTCTTTGTTGAAAGCTAACATTCTACACCTTCATTTATGAAAGTATCAAAACCCTTGCCAGCACCCTCGTCTGATGCCATCGCTCACAGCCAGCGCCTTGTACAACAGATACGAGAAGAAATTGAGCAGGAAGGCGGCACTATTTCGTTTCGCCGTTATATGGAGATGGCACTCTATGAGCCCGGTCTGGGCTATTATGTTGCCGGAAAGCGACAATTAGGTGCCACAGGTGACTTTGTCACGGCACCCGAGATTTCCTCCCTGTTTTCACGCTGCCTGGCAAACCAGTGCGCGCAAATCATGCAATCTTTGCAACCAGCAGCGGATATCCTTGAGTTTGGTGCCGGTAGTGGTGTGATGGCTTGTGACCTGTTACTACATCTTGAACAACTTGACTGCCTGCCAGAACATTATTTTATCCTTGATATCAGCCCGCAACTCAAAGCCCGGCAGCGACTCAACCTTGAAAAACACGCCCCACATTTGCTGCCCCGTGTGCAATGGCTCACTCACTTGCCCCAACCGCCCTTCAACGGGATTATCCTTGCCAATGAGGTACTGGATGCCATGCCGGTAGAACGTTTCACATTCAGTTATGACAGTACCCAGAACCACTATCAACACCGGGTTGGCTGGGAAAACAAGCAGTTACAGCTTGTTCTGGCACCCGCCACAACACATCAGCAACGCTATATACAAACACTGGGGTGGGATTATTCTGAAGCCCCTCATGCAGACTATCACTCAGAATATAATCCCAACCTCCCTGCCTGGATAGCACAACTGGGACAGGTCTTGCAGCAAGGTGTCATTTTACTGATTGACTATGGTTATACACGCAAGGAATATTATCACTCACAACGCGCGGACGGCACGCTCATTTGTCACTATCAGCATTTGGTGCATAATGATTTTTTCTGGCATCCCGGTTTACAAGATATCACTGCGAATGTAGACTTCACTCACGTCGCACAAGCAGCCAGTAAAAAGAATCTAACAATCAGTGGCTTTACGACGCAAGCCGCTTTTCTGATTGCATCGGGGCTAGAAGCACTGTTTATGGACGCATTATCAAAATCACCGGAACAGCAACATGCACTGGCACAGCAGATCAGAACCCTAACACTGCCCGCAGAAATGGGGGAGCACTTTAAGGTAATGGCCTTGAGCAAGTCAATGAATGAGGATCTGATCGGATTTTCTGTCGCCGACTACCGGTCTCAATTATAGTGGGTCACAAACTCCCAGGAGGTTGTCTGAAAACAGGAAACGTAACAAAAGTCATCCTGATAGTAACCAGAACCTCCCAAATTTAAACATTACCCGGGCAACATTTCCTTTTTCTCTTAACCCAAAAGCACTTTTAACCTGTCAACTATGGATATTTTTCAAGCCATCTTACTCGGAATTATCGAAGGTATTACCGAGTTTCTCCCTATTTCATCTACCGGACACTTAATCGTTGCCAGTGAGCTCATGGGGCTCCCCCAAACCAGGGAAAACACGGCGTTTGAGGTCATTATTCAATTATCAGCCATTCTTGCTGTAGTTGCTAACTACCGGGACAAATTCACACCCAGGCATCTGGATTTATGGATTAAGGTCTTTATCGCTTTCCTGCCCCTTGCCGCTATCGGTTTTCTCTTTAGTGACCAGATCAAGGCACTCTTTTCAGTACGTGTAGTGGCCATTATGTTTATCGTGGGAGGTATTGTGTTTCTTATTGTCGAGTATTTTCAGAAAAACCGCACTAGCCAAACACTTGACGTTGAAGATATCAGTTATAAACAAGCCGCGTTTATAGGGATTGCCCAGGTATTTGCCCTTATTCCCGGTACCAGTCGTGCCGGTTCAACCATTATTGGTGCCCTGCTGGTTGGCTTAAACCGCAAGGCCAGTGCAGAGTTCTCCTTCCTGCTGGCGTTACCTGTGATGGGCGCCACCAGTGGTTATGAAATAGTGAAACATTATAATGAATTCAATAGTGCCAGCTGGCTAACTCTGGCGGTGGGTTTTGTTGTCTCCTTTATCGTAGCCTACTTTACCATGAAGCTACTGCTTCGATTCTTGCAGCATTTCACTTTCGTTGGTTTCGGGATCTACCGTATCGTGTTTGGTGTGATTTTACTTTACCTGCTTTATAACGGTGTTATTAGCCCGGCAGCCCATGCGTAGGCGCTTGCTGAACAAGTTCTGCTGCCCCTGTTTTGGATTTTATAACAATCAGGGTATACTCTGCCGATACCAAAAATGCGCGAAATAAATCTTATGAAAAGCAATAATAACATGTTCAAACTGTGGCTAATTCTTCTCTTCATCCTGGGATTGACTGCCTGTTCTATACCCCGTTTTTCTCAAAAAGATGACCATGAAGGGAGCAGTGCCATAAATGATAAACGATCAGCCAGCCAGCTCCTGGAAAAAGCACGTTCTGCCATGAAATCCGGTAACTATGAAGACGCTATCAAGTATTATGAAACACTGGAAGCCCGCTATCCCCTGGGGCGTTTTGCTCAACAAAGCTTACTGGAAACAGCATTTGCCTATTACAAAGCGGAAGAAGAAGATACCGCGCTCGATACCATTGACCGTTTTAAACGCATCTACCCACGTAGTCCCATTATGGATTACGCCCTGTATTTACGAGGGCTGATTAACTTCAATCGTGGCAAAAGTATTATCGACAAGGTGTTTCCACGCAGCTTTTCCGACCTGGATAATGTGCGACAGAAAGAAGCTTTTCACGACTTTTCCCAGCTAATCAATCGCTACCCAGACAGCAAGTACGCCGCAGATGCCCAACAACGGTTGCAGCACCTTAGAAACTCGCTGGCCAAATCCGAAGTCAATGTTGCCAACTATTATATGCGCCGGGGAGCCTACCTCGCTGCATTTAACCGAGCAGAATATACCATCAAACATTATCAGGGGTCTCCTGCCGTCATTGAAGCGCTAAAGATAAAAATCAAGGCCAGTAATGCCCTGGGGAAACCCGAGTTAGCCGCTGCCACACGCCGTGTCCTGAAACTGAATTTCCCCGCAGAAGCCGTAAAATAC
>WFWY01000164.1 GCA_015490895.1 Thiotrichaceae bacterium
ATTCTATTCAAATCAACCTGTTATAAATAATTTCGGAATGATTGCAAAAGGTGGTCAAAGTAGTAGAATCTAGGATTCTGTCCGAGAATAGGAAGCGTAACGAAAATCACAGGAGAATTATAAGCTGGGCTTATTGAAAGAGGCGAATAGTCGTTATATTTAGCGATTTCAATAAGCTAAGATTATGATGTTTATGGGATTTGCAGTAGCTTCTTGGTTCTCGGACAGGCTCCTGGGATTTGCCTTGCTCTCGAATAAAATAGAAGCAATCTGAGCAGTTGCGGATTACGCTGAGTAGTTACAAATTTCTTAGGTGAATTTTTCATTCCCGGTCTGATTGTTTGTTCAATCAGGGGGGGCGTCTCATTGTTAAAACGACAGGAAACATCATGATAACCCGGTTATTTTATCTACTATTACTTGCTTTTTTTCTGGTCGCTTGCGACGTGGATGAGCAAAAAAAAGAGCGTAGAGAGCATGCTGCCCAGGTTGAGCCAGTGGAAAAGCAGGGCGCTACAGAAACACACAAATCTACTGATTCCAGCCCTGTTGCAGCTATTCTTGCAAAATATACGACAGAAAAAGTAGCACCCCACACGTATGTTATTCATGGTCCGCGAGAAATGCCGGACAAAATGAATAAAGGCTTTATGAATAATCCCGGTTTCATAGTGACGGACAAGTCCGTCATTGTCATCGATCCGGGCTCCAGTGTACAGGTAGGGCGTGCTCTGGTGGCACGTATTAAAGCGGTTACGACTAACCCTGTGACTCATGTTTTTAATACACATGTGCATGGCGATCACTGGCTGGCTAATCATGGGATTCAGGAGGCTTATCCATCTGCAAAGTTTTATGCACATCCTGAAATGATTGAAAAGTCCAGAGCAGGGGGAGGTGAGGAATGGGTGGCCTTAATGTTAAGTCTGACTGAAAATGCGACGCAGGGAACACAGCCGGTGATCCCTGAGAACGCATTGCAGCAAGGACAGCACATCAAAGTGGATGACATAACCATCAAGGCGCATGTTGGGGCTAACAGGGCGCATACGGATACCGATGTTATGTATGAGGTGGTGGAAGATCAGGTTTTGTTTACCGGTGATAATGTGACTTATCAACGTATTCCACGAATGAATGATGGCAGCTTTGCCGGTAATATAGCAGTGACTGAATATGCACTTCAATTACCCGTTAATATTGTTGTGCCTGGGCATGGGCCAACGGGTGGAAAGGAAGTACTCAAGG
This sequence comes from Thiotrichaceae bacterium, assembly GCA_015490895.1. GTDB lineage: Bacteria > Pseudomonadota > Gammaproteobacteria > Thiotrichales > Thiotrichaceae > HyVt-477. The sequence continues at coordinate 1,249 of WFWY01000164.1, forward strand.
CTTACCATCAATACCTGTCAATACTTTATGAAGGCGTTAAGCAGTTAACAGAAGAAGGTCTTGAAGATTTTGAAATGAAGCAGGTTTTTGAGCAAAAGCTGGCCAATTTCAAAGACTGGCCAGGCTTTGAGGATGAGCTTGGCAGGCATATCAGCCTGGCTGTTATTGAGGCCGAGAGTGAGGACTTTTAGATCTTTTAGCCTTTAACTTCCTTTTCAAGCTGGAATCTCCGGTTGAACGGCTTTATAGAGTGAAAATGAGTAACTACTTAACATAATGATACGCAAGGTGGTTTGAAGCGTTCAACCGAGGAATTCAGGTTAAACAGGGAGCGTTTTTAGCGGTATGACCGGGATAGTTAGTGCTGTCTTTTCCTCTCTCCGACAAGCCTTAGAATGGCGTCATCTTCGATACGGTAGTAAACCCGGTTGGCAACCTTTCGGGAGGCTAATACACCTTTGTCACGCATTACTCCCAGGTGTTGGGAGATATTGCTCTGACTGGTACCGACGGATTCAACAATATCCTGTACGCTGACTTCATCAATACCGAGTTTGCACAGGATTTGCAGGCGAAGTGGATGTGCAATCGCTTTTAGTGAACGTGAGGCATCTTCCAGCTCAGCATGTGCCAGAAGCCCCTGTTCAAACTTGCAGGTTGCATTAATGTTCGACATGATTTTCCCATTCCTTAAGATAAGTATATAATCATACACTAATATAGAGTATTTTACACTTAAATTTTCTTATTGGAGTGAATAAGAAAAATCATGTATCTCTACAAGCTTTTGTTCTTTCTGCCAAATTACAGTAATGTAATGCGGAATAGTCGAAAAACGCTCGCTCTTTTTTGGTAAGTTTACGAGTCTTTTTTACTGGGCTTCCTAGCCATAGATAGCCACTATCGAGTGTTTTTCCCGGTGGTACCAGGCTACCGGCACCAACCATCACCTCGCTTTGTATGATTGCACCGTCGAGTATAATGGCGCCCATCCCAATCAGGCATCGGTTACCGATTGTACAGGCGTGCAGTATGGCTTTATGCCCAACAGTGACATAATCACCGATGTTGAGGGGATAGCCTTCAGGGTCACGGGTAAACTCGCTTCCATGGGTGACATGCAGGACACAGCCATCCTGTATATTGGTATGCTTACCGATGGTGATGGTCTGAATATCGCCACGGATGGCGGTGAGAGGCCAGACAGAGCTGCCCGCGCCGATACTGACGTCGCCAATGACAATAGCGCTAGCATCAATATATGCGGAGGAATGAATACGAGGGGTGTGGGATTCAAAGCTTCTAATCGTCATAACGGTTCAGGTCTACAGGGGTTAGCTTTTCTGCTGTTAATGGAGATGTTCTCGCCAGTTCGCCGATAGTTTGTTTTAGTAGCGGATGCATGACATCTGCCGCTATTTCTGCCAAAGGGAAAAGGACAAAATCATACACGGTAATTTCTTCACGGGGGACATCCATTTCCGGGTGCAATATACGCTGGTCATAGAGTAGCAGGTCAATATCCAGCGTTCGTGAACTGAACTTTTCCCCTTCGCGTGAGCGGGCATGCTCATCTTCAATCGTTTTTAGATACTGGTCGACTTGCTGGGGAGTCAATGAGGTATGCAGACTGGCGGCCAGATTTAAAAACGGATCACCCTTAAAGCCGACGGCTTCGGTTTCATAAATTGTAGAAAATATGATGTCGGGATAATCCTCTTGCAGGCGAGTCAGGCAAGAGCGGATATTCTCCTCCCGGTTGATATTGCTCCCGATACTTAAATATATCTGTGCCATTAGTTAGTACTTGTCTGTTGCCTTTGGGGGGATATTTGAGCGTTCTATAACGACACCTACCTCACTAGAGCCGGTGACGGCACCGGGTTTCCCCAGTGTGATTTTTACCCAGGGTAAATTAAACTCTTTGAGTAGTAAGGCCGCAATATTCTCAGCCAGTGTTTCGACCAGCTGGTATTCGCTGTTTTCAACATAAGCACATACCCGCTTGGCAGCAGCTTTATAATTCATGGTATCTGCAATGGCATCGGAGGCAGCAGGGATCCGGTTATTCCAGCCCATTTCCAGATCTATCCGAATTTGCTGGCGTATACGCCGCTCCCATTCATAAATGCCGATCAGAGCGTTAATTCTCAGGTCTCTTATGTAAACTTTATCCATACTTGCTTTTTCGTTAGCTGTCATGAGGTAGAAAGGATGTTGTGTTTCGTCTGGTTAGATAGCACGGAGAGATTTAGCGTAGCAGAAAAAAGGCAGCTTCAAGCAGACTGTTGTCGGCGGATGTTGTTGTGAGTGGTTGCGCCTCTCTTTGCTCATTCACATACAAGGGAACTACTACAGTACCCGGCCTGGGTGTGTGCTTTCCCGGTTGGTAACGGTAGTGTCCGGTAATGGGGAAGGTAAACAGGATGTCCTCCATTTTTGGCCCCTGACCTATGTTATGCACAATCAGGGGACGTTCCGGGTGTTCAGTGGAATACTCATCGACTACGATACCGATATGTGGCATTTTAGGGCCTAATTGCCAGGTGACAAGATCGCCTGGAAGGTAGTCAGCCGGTTTATGGCTAACCGGTAATGTTTCCCCGTAACGTTGAAAAAAGACTTGCAGGTTATAAACACGTCGATGGTCAATATTGGGATCAGGCTCGCGATTCCCCCAGCGTCTACGGCTAGGATAGAGATGAAAACTTTCCCGCATATCTTCGTGTACCAGTTGTTGCAAGTCAACACCCAGTTTGCGATAGCTACGTATCAGGACGTCTGTACAGACTCCACGGCTCGGTGCGACATCCCCCATGGGATAAGCGATATAGCGGTAACTGCCATCATACTTGACGCGGTGCTGTGTTCTGTCTTTGGCTGCTGCAACCAGTTGCGGGTAAAAGGTGGAAGGTGGAGCAGGTGTTTTTACTTTTTCATCAGTAGATTGCAGAATAACAGGAGGTAATGCTGTTGCCGGGTTAACAGGTGGTGTAGCGAGGATTTTTTGCTTTAGCATATGGCTTAGTTCACGTTGCATGGCGACAAGTGAGTGTGTATCCAGAGAATAGGTGGAAGGCTTGTATGTACTGGAGGCAGAGAGCTCAGCATAGGGGTTTGCGCCCACAGCAGCTGCGGCAAATAAAACGGCAAGATAGCCGTATCGTTTGTAGCTGTATCGTTTAAAGGGGGTGTGATCAAAAAAGCGCATTGCCGGAGTCTCTTGAGCTTCTTCATATGAGTATACAGCAAATATTCTCTACTGCTATTAATGGAAAGGGATAAGTGAGAGAGGTTAAGGAGACTCTGAATAAGTGTGAGCGGTTTTTTCGAAGCTAGAATCGCCCATTTTTTGCTTAAAAATCTCCCTAATAGAGTGACGATTAGCTCCATTTTTAAGCAAAAACTGAACAATTCTATCATTCGATAAATTCCACTCAGACTTAATCAGAGGCTCCTTAATCCTTAATAAAAATAGTGCGTGACAATCGTCGTGGAAACATGCGTATGCCAGCATGCTGATGACTGAAAAAACTTGTTGCTATCGTCGGGCATGAATATTTGCTGTGATGTACTACACTCATACATAGCTAATTGACTCTATTGTCAAAAATAGCGTCCGGACTTGTTTCGGGCGACTTTTCTACACAACAGATACAGTAAAAAGAGGTAAAAGGAATGACATACTTTGTCCTGCAAACATTATTTTGGTTTCTACTGTCATTTATTCTCGGTCTCATATTGGGGAGGTGGCTAAAGCGCTTGTTCTGTAAAAGAACAGAGTTGAAAGCAGGCTACCAGGGATATACCGCCGCAGATGATGGAGCCGCTAGAAACCATGCTTCCTACACCAGCACTGCTGACAAGCTGGCATTTCGTGATAGAGGGGGGGTCGAGTCTGGGCAGGGTAAAGATAACGATAGCTCTTTGCAGGGCGTTGCCACAGGAATAGCAGCCGGTGCTGCGGCAACAGCTGCTGCCGTAGGTCGAGGACTCTCGGCCGATGATGATAAAGCAACGGAAACAACCTCTGATACCAACAGGGAAACAGGACGTGTTACCGATCCTGGGGAGGAGGATAGAGAGGTCGTCGTTACCACAACAGAAGCCGGGGACGAAAAAGATAGGGAGGTAGTGGAGGCTACAATGGTATCCGGTGAGGCAGGCGCAGAAGCGGTGACAGCAGAAGAGGCAGCTATTTCTACTGTTGAAGAAAGCAACGGTGTGGAAGCCGATGATGAGAGTCTGTTGGCAAAAGGCGCTGCTGCATTGGGTACAGCAGGAGCAGTGGTAGGTGGAGCGGCAAGTGAAAGACTCTTTGGCGATGAGAAGCAAACAGATATCGAAGGAGATGAAGTAGCGGGTGATACAGGGGTGCCTGGTATCGAAACGGATAGCTCGACGGGAATACAGCAAGAAATGGACGTTGCCATGACCGATAACACAGACTCTGCCATGGAAGAAAGCACCGTGATACCGGAAGAGGTAACAACGGAAGAGGTAACAACGGAAGAGGTAGATATCGCTCTTGTTGAAGAAAATGACACTGTGGTGACAGGAGATGAGAGCCTGGCGGTAAAAGATGTTACGGCATCAGATACAGTAGGGACGGATACTATTGATGTGACCGATGTGACCGATGTGACCGATGTGACTGATGTGACCGATGTGACCGATGTGACCGATGTGACTGATGTGACTGATGTGACTGATGTGACTGACGTGACTGATGTGACTGATGTGACTGATGTGACTGATGTGACTGATGTGACTGATGTGACTGATGTGACTGATGTGACTGATGTGACTGATGTGACTGATGTGACTGATGTGACTGATGTGACTGATGCGACTGATGCGACTGATGCGACTGATGCGACTGATGCGACTGATGCGACTGAAGTTTCAGAAACAGTACATGGAGCTGCTGATAACGAGGCAGGTGATTTATTATCAACAGGTGCCGCAGCAATGGGAGTAGCGGGTGCTGCTGCAGGTACGAATGAAGATGCAGATGAAACCAGAAAGCAGGAGACTGTATCAGAGGGGATGAATCTCTCTACGATCAGCCCGGATAACTTGCAAATTATTGAAGGTATAGGTTCCGTGATGGAAAAAATCTTGCGTAGTCATGGAGTCGGTACCTGGCAGGAGCTGGCGAATAAATCTGAAGCAGATATAAGATCCATACTGGATACCTATGGCGATAAATACAAGGGTGTAGAGAACCTGGGTTCCTGGATAGAGCAAGCACGTCTGGCAGCAGCGGGTGAAGTAGAAAATTTGATTAATCTCCAGAAAGAAGGTGATGGTGTCTCAAAACTTGTGCGGAAGTTCGGCGTATTCTCTTCATCTACAGTGGCTCCAGCATCTACAGTGGCTCCAGAAAAAGGTGATGCCGGTCACGGTCACCCCGGAATTGACCTTTTTGCGATTGGTTCAGACAATCTGCAAATCATCGAAGGCATAGGCTCTGCCATGGAAGCGGTTTTGCAAGATAATGGAATACGTACCTGGCAAGAGCTGGCCAATCAAACCGAAGCAGGTTTACGCGCGATACTGGATAAGTTTGGTGATAAATACAAGATGGTACAGAATCTGGATTCCTGGATAGAGCAGGCACAATTAGCAGCTAATGGTGAGGTAGAAGCATTGATTCGTCTTCAGGCTGATACAGATGGCGTTTCAAAACTTGTGCGAAAATATGGTGGAACCATACAAGGCAACGATAAAGGATAAAAAGTAAAGGACGCCTTTCAGACTCAGGTGTTTAGCTAAAATAGTGCTGTCCCATGGTATCCAGCATGTGATTCAACAACCGGTGCAGTGGCTGGTAAGCTTCTGCCGGTGCAGCCAGAAGCTCGGTTTCGTTTTGTACATAGCGTGTTCCGTCCAGTTCATTCCCGCAATGCTCAATGAGTGTCGCTACAGCGTTCATTGTAACTTCGATATGAAACTGTAACCCGATAATGCGGTTGTCAAGAATAAAGCCCTGGTTTTGGCAGGCCTCGCTGGAGGCAATCTGTCGGGCTTCGGGGGGCAAATCAAAGGTATCCCCGTGCCAGTGAAAAACCTTGATCGTTTCAGGCCAGATATTCTCTAGCAGTGTCTCCTGAATATCGGCGCTGCGATGAATATCAAACCAGCCAATTTCCCGGTGCTGATGCGGGTAGACCCTGGCACCCAATGCAGTGGCCAGTAGCTGGGCACCCAGACAGATGCCCAGAATGTATTTACCTGCTGCGATGGTTGAGCGGATAAAGGCTTGTTCTAGCGTTAGCCATTCATACTGTTTTGTATCATAAACACCCATAGGGCCGCCCATGATGATCAGCCAGTCAAAATCACGTTGTTCGGGCAAGTTACCTCCCTGATAGAGCTTGCTGCAAGTGAGTTGGTGGCCATGGTTTTTTGCCCAGTGTGTGATCATGGCAGGGCCTTCAAAGGGAACGTGTTGAAGGACATGTATACGTAGTTTTTTTGCCATGATAGAAGCTCCTATCGTTTGGAAATCAGGGTAAGAAACTCTTCGCGAGTACGCGGGTTGTCACGAAAGGTACCCAGCATCATGGATGATATCGTCCATGAATTCTGTTTTTGTACTCCACGCATCATCATACAGAAATGCTGTGCTTCAATGACGACACCGACACCTGCTGCACCCGTAACCTCCTGAACCGCTTCGGCGATCTGTTTAGTCATGTTTTCCTGAATTTGCAGACGCCGGGCATACATATCCGTAATACGGGCAATTTTTGACAGGCCGATGACCTTTCCCTGGGGGAGATACGCCACATGCGCCTTGCCCACGAAAGGCAGCAGGTGGTGCTCGCATAATGAGTATAGCTCGATGTCCTTGACGATGACCATCTCGTCATTATCCGACTCAAACACCGCACCATTGAGCACGGTTTCCAGGTCTTGTGCGTAGCCCTGTGTCAGAAATTCAAATGCTTTGGCTGCCCGGTTCGGGGTTTTTATTAGTCCATCCCGATGGATGTCTTCTCCCGCACTGGCAATGATTTCGGCAAAGTGTTTGCTTGAGTCCATAATAGATCCTTGAATGCTAGGGTGAGTGGCGTTTACCCGTAGCGAGTGAATAAATTTTTAACAAGTCTGATTCAGAAACATCAACGAAAGAATCTATCTGGCTTAGAGCATAGACAAAGTCTTCATGTTTAATCGGTTGATAGCCTTCTCTGGTAATGTTGTCCTTTTTTGACAGTCGCCTGTAAAGATAAGCGGGATAGCGTCTCCATCCAAATAGACCGTTAAACAGTAATGCTATTAGCAGGATAGTTGCTGTATTTAAGAATACCGGACTAAGAATGTAGAGATAGCCCAACGCATGTAGTTTGGCACTGCCAATCACCGCAGCCAGTGCTGTTGCACCACCAGGCGGGTGAATACAGCGCAGGTAGTACATGACGCTCACAGCAATACCAACGGCAATTGAAGCTGCAAGCAGGGTATTGGGAATCGCTATCGCACAACTGACTCCTACAACGGCTGAGACCAGGTGCCCACCCAGCACATTCCATGGCTGGGAAAAAGGTACATGCGGTGCAGCAAACAGAAGAACAGCGCTTGCTCCCATTGAAGGGATAATATAAACCGCGGTGGCTTTGTCCATCCATGCCATGCTAATGAGGTAAATGGAGGAAATACCCAGAAAAGCTCCCAGGCCTGACAGGAGTTTTTCCCTGTGACTGCTGGTTTGGTCTGTGACGCCCAGATAGCGTCGTAGCATCGTGATGTCAGGTTGTTTCATTGCGGGTGCCTCGTCATATTGACCTTGAACCCGGTAGCCTCCCTATTCTCAGACAAGCTCCTGGAAAAGTCTATGGTATCACTGGATAACACAGTGCCCTATACCTGAATCTGAAAGGTGCTGTTTCTTTGTGTCAATATTGCAGAACAGATTCTGCAAAAGTACCTGCTTACCC
>WFWY01000165.1 GCA_015490895.1 Thiotrichaceae bacterium
TACAACACATCACCTGTCTACCTTTATCTTTATCTTCATCCCCACTGCACTCCAGACAACTACGCCTTTATTTCCGTAATGGGGATCATGCCCTCTATTCCTTCGAGACCCGTTGTTGCCCACCCATGTCCATAAATCACTTCATAGGTTAACGGATATAAGCCTTCTGGGGTTCTAAACGGCTCATACGCTTTTTCCAGTGCCATAAATCTCTGTTTCCCGGTAAGTCCCGGATTTCTACCCATTGATGCATTCGTTGCACCAATATTTTTAAGGTCTTTCATTAAGAGTGTCAGTGAAGGATAAGTGACTGTAATCGTTTCCATATCCACTACAGGCTGCTGAAAACCTGCCTGCAACATGGCATCACCAACATCATGCATGTCCACAAACTCACTGGTATGAGCATAATTGTCCACTTCACGCCAACTCGCGGTAAGCTCTTTCAGGGTATCTGGCCCAAAGGTAGTGAAGGTCAGCAGGCCCTGATCAGCCAGCACTCGCTGAATACCTGAAAAAACACCTGGCAGATCCTCACACCATTGCAACATCAGATTCGAAATCACCATATCAAAACAGTCATTACGGAAAGGTAACGACTCCGCACTGGCACAGACTACCGCCGGCCTGCGTAGCCAATGTCGCTGCTGTACGGCTTTTTTTAGCATATTCAGAGCAATATCCACTGCAACCAGTCTGGATTCGGGATAGCGCTGTAGTACATCCTTGCAGACATAGCCGGTCCCCGCGCCCAGGTCAAGTACTCGCGCCGGGGATATTTTGATGTAGTCCATCCGCTGCAACAGCCGATCCGCTATTTCACGCTGCAAAACTGCGGCACAATCATAGGTATTTGCCGCTTTTTCAAAACTTTGCCGGCGTTTTCTCAGATCCAGGCGATGGTCATTCGTATCAGACATCAAACCGTCCCTGTGAAAGTGCTAACATTGCCTGGTGAAAGGTATCTATAAAATCATCCGGAGCAGAAATAAAGGGTGCATGTCCTACCCCTTCCATGACATGAACCGATGACGCTCCACTAAAAGTAGCCAAATCTTCTGCAACGGTGACAGGGATGAGCTTGTCCAGCGCTCCCAATATCCATTGTACCGGACAAGGAGGCGTAATCTCTCTTAGGTCGGTTTGCAAAAGTATTTGCAAGCCTGCTTGTAATGCGGTTCTGTCTGCCGGCTTTTTTGACAGGCGTTCCTGTAAGGATCTGACCTCTGCCTGTGCTCCTTTTACCCCCATAAACTGGAGTAATAAAAATCGTTTCAGGGTTCCCGCAAGGTTATCATCCAGCGCTTTATAAAAATCAAGTAACAGGCTCTCTGGCATGGCATGTGTCCAGTTAGATCGTTGTACAAAAGAGGGGGTAGTGGCCACCAGGATGAGTGAAGCTATTTGTTGGGGAATTCGCTGCGCCAGGCACTGGGCAAGCAGCCCGCCCATCGACCACCCCATGATATGTAACCGTGTGTCCACAGACGCTGTCAGAAGCTGCCTCTGCTGCAACATCTTCAGCAGGAGATCCGTTGCTTGTTGTAAATTCTCTAGTGGCCAGGAGGCGTTGTCACCATGCCCGGGCAGATCTACCCAGACTACCTGATAATCCAGTTCCAGTTGCTGTTTAATCGCAAACCAGATTTGCTGATTCATTCCCCAGCCGTGTAAAACCAGCAAGGGTTCTCCCGCACCGGAAATATTTACATTTAGTATATTCAACTCAGTCGTTCCACTTGTTAAGATGGTGTGTCCGTCATTTGCTCCGGGCACAATCCCTCTCCCTGCGACTGCAGGGAGTGGTACGCATTCTACCTAAATGGAAAAATATATGCCCAATGAATTCCTTCCCTACCTGTGGGTACTTGCCGCCTATGCGATTGGTTCAATATCAACCGCCATACTCACCTGTAAAATCATGGGGTTGCCAGACCCTCGCACCGTTGGCTCGAAAAACCCCGGAGCAACCAACGTACTCCGGCACGGCGGCAAAAAAGCAGCTTTTTTCACCTTATCAGGTGATGTACTAAAAGGGCTAGTGCCGGTTCTCATTGCAAGACAACTTGGCCTGGATAGTTTTTGGGTCATGTTAACAGGGCTGGCCGCCTTTCTTGGTCACGTCTACCCTGCCTATTTCAGGTTTCGTGGCGGCAAAGGAGTGGCAACTGCCATTGGTGCCTATGTAGGTATTCATTGGCTGGCGGGACTGCTGGCTATTGCCATCTGGCTAGTCATTGCAAAAGTTGTGAAAATATCATCCCTGGCAGCATTGATTGCTAACTTCACAGCCCCGCTGATCTTCTACCTGGTGACACATAATCTTTCAATCACTCTGGGTATTACCGTTATCGTGCTCGTTATTTTCTGGCGCCACCGAAGTAATATCAAAAATATGATAGAGGGTACAGAACATAGAATTGGGCCAAAACAATAGCCTCGTACCCCCAAGACACAGCCTCCTCTCCTGGCAACTAATCTTTTGGCACTGACTGAATAACAGAGCCACCATCTCCCCGAGCAGCTTTCAGCGCCAGTACAACCAGTGAAGAGCGACGTGCTTCAGGCTGGGCATAATAAGAAATCTGGTGGCTTTCCTGTATCTCCTGCGTTATTTTTTTCAACGATGATGTGCCTTCAGTATAACTATTCCCAGTCGCTGATAGTGCTATCATAACTATCGCAAAACTGCCTAAAACACCAAACACATACTTTTTCTCGAAGGGATGACACTTTTTCTTCATGGGGATCACTCTTTATTTTTATTATTATGGGGGGGTGTACACTCATTATGACAATCTCCTCTACTAATGAAAACCCGTGAACGGTAATATCCGACAAGTGGTCATTGAGAGCCTGGATGGGATTTATTGATTAAGGAGACTCTGAATAAGTCCGGTCGAATTTCCTGTGAGATGAAATCCGTCAGTTTTTTGATAGAAAAGTTAGCAATAGTCATTCTATGGGTCACTTTCATAGCGAAAAAATGGCGATATTTCAGCCTCAGGAAAACGATTGGGACTTGATCAGAGTCTCCTTAAGACATTTGCATGAGAAGGATGACGAGAGAAAAATGAGCGTCATGTTCTCTATTGCTACTAATGTGGCATCTTCAAACCTGCCTCAAAGCCAGTGCTATACCTAGCAACCACAGCATCTCGGTTATCTCAACCAGCGCACCAGCCGTATCACCGGTACAACCGTCTAGCCGCTTAAGCATCAGTTGACGTAGTGCAAAGAACCCAAATAGTGCAAACAGCATCCCGGAAAGTGAAAATGTAATACACAACAAATAACTAGCCCCGGTTAGCATGATGGCAGGGCGCTTTGGCAGGTACTCAATCACACTGCTGGCCATGCCATCACTACGGATATATGTTGTGGTTAAAAACAACAGCAAAATCATGCTACGCCCCAATACAGGTGCCAGTAGCACTCCTATCCAGCCAGCTTGAGAGATAACCAATGCCAGTGATACATATTTAAGCATCATAACACTAACAATAGCAATAACACCTGCCGCCCCTACCAGCGGGTCTTTCATAATACGCTGTGTACATTCCCGGTCACCTGCCCCTCCCAGCCAGCCATCGGCACTATCTGCCAGACCGTCCAGATGCAAACCACCGGTAACTACAGCCCATAGCACAGTCAACACGGCCGCCAATAACCAGGCAGAAGCATATGGAAAAATGAGCAGAGGAAGGCAAAGTACCCCCCCTATAAGTAAACCAACTAACGGATAAAACAATGCTGAGCGTCCCGCATCTTGCGGTCGCAAGTCTACCAGCTGTGGCACCGGAAAACGTGTCAGCAAGGATATTGCCAGCAATAGCGCCTTAATATCCTTATTCATCCTCGTTTTCCAGCTGTGACACACCATGGGAGATCAACGAATAGACCCCATCAGGATAATAACGCAAGCGGGTGAAGCAGGCAGTGGGTATCGCAAAGCATTGCGTTCGTTGGTGGGGAATCTGCAGGGCAAGTGCCAGTATGACGCGTATCACACCCGCATGTGTAAGCAGCAACATGGATTGATTGGTATAGTGCGCCAACAAGCGGTACCAGGTTTTTTCCACACGGTGGATAAAAACCTTCATGGCTTCACCCTCTGGAGCAATAAAACTTTCCGGATGGGTCCAAAGCTGCGTCAACAAGTCTTCATCCTGCTGCCATACTGCCTGATGCTTCATATCTGTCCAGCGCCCGAAGTCCATTTCTTTCAAGTCGGGTTCAACCTGTAACGGGCACGCCTGTTGTTGTGCCAACATTCTGGCGAAGGTGTGGCAACGTATTGCTGGTGAACAAACAATCCCGTCCCAGCGCTTGTTCCGGGTAGCCTTTTCCAGCTGCTGTACGCCGCGGGCACTTAGTGGTTGATCACTGTTAGCACAAAATAACCCCGGTAGTTGCAGCTCTCCATGGCGTAGCAAATCAAACTGGGTGTAAGAGCCGGTTCGCAACAGCTGCCTCCTCGAAAGTGGCCATTCGATTATGCAAGGCACATGCCAGCTTTAACAGGGGTAGTGTTACAGCTGCACCACTACCTTCACCCAGACGCAAACCCAAATCCAGCAAAGGTGGTTGTCCAAAAACCTCAAGCACCTGCCGGTGTCCCTGCTCTGCCGAGACGTGTGACAAGAGTAACCAGGGTCTGACCTGGGGGTTAATTTTCAGTGCATACAAGGCCGCAGCGGTACTGATAAACCCGTCCACCAATACCGGTAACCCCTGCTGCGCTGCTGCGACATAAGCACCTACCAATGCTACAATCTCAAAACCACCAGCACAGCGTAACCATTCCAGTGGGTTCTCCTCGCATGCCTGATGCAAAGCCAGAATACGCTCAACAACACTTTGCTTGAGCGCTATACCCGTGTCATCCAACCCTGTACCTGCTCCGGTCATTTCCGCTGGAGACACATCCAGCAAGGCACAATACAAAGCAGTAGCAGTGGTCGTGTTAGCTATACCCATTTCCCCGCCTATAAACAAATCCACCCCGGATTCATCATGCAAAGCCCGCTCAATAGCATCACGCCCCGCTTGTAACGCACTTAGCAATTGTTTGCCGGTCATTGCCGCTTCCCGGGCACTATTGGCAGTACCCGCACCAGACCGGGCAACAACCAGTTTTTCATGTGCCGAAACCGGTGACAGTATCCCCACATCGACCACCTCCAACCGTGCCCCCTGTTCACTGGCAAGTACTGAAATAGCAGCGCGACCCTGTAGAAAATTACCTACCATTTGCATGGTGACTTCCTGTGGAAATGCAGAAACACCTTCTGCCGCGACGCCATGATCCGCTGCAAAAATGCTAACCTTCACCTGCTCGACAACAGGGGTACTACGCCCTTGCAGGGCACTTAAATGAATGGCCAAAGTTTCCAGCCGCCCCAACGATCCTACGGGTTTGGTCAGGCTGGCTTGCCGTGCTTGGGCCAGCTCCCGATAATCTTCATGTGGTTTGGCACAAGGGGCATTTAACCAGTTCATTTTTAATAAACCTCGAAATTTAAAACCCGGGGTGGGCTATGAGCACGTAGTGTATAGGGCAGCCATTGGGATCGCAATACAAAGCAAGTACATTAAACCGCAACCGGCTTATCACAGGCGGCAAACCACGAGCATTAGCGTCAACATCAAACCAGAGTGGAAATACAAGCCAACGGGACTGGAAACGCCTTGTGGGGGGACAACCGGAGCCATTACCAGGAATTAAAAGTTTCTGCCAGCAAGATGGGTTTTATAACTGCACCCTGAAATGAGCATCGCCGTTAACATCTCGCACAGAGTGCCACGGTCTATATCACTCACAATTGCCCCACGAAAACCAGGTACTCCTCCCTATTCCTCGACCCTTTTCCGCAAGCGTTTCTTTTGCCCATGCTGTGTTTTTTTATCCAGCCGTTTTTTCTGTGAAGATCGGCCAGGTTTGGTTTTGCGACGTTTTTTCGGTGTCTTTGTGACCGCCTGTATCATCTCGCCCAGGCGTTGCAATGCATCTTCCCGGTTCATTTCCTGAGAGCGAAACCGTTGTGCCTTGATAATAATAATGCCATCTTTGTTAATACGCTGATCACTGAGCACCAGTAGCCGCTCTTTAATCTTCTCCGGCAATGATGATGCCGCTATATCAAAACGTAAATGAATGGCGGTTGCCACCTTGTTGACATGCTGTCCTCCACTGCCTTGTGCATGGATGGCCTGAAGCTCGACTTCATGATCCGGTATTTCTAGATTCCACATGAATACAGTATAGCAGCCTCATTCATGGCATACTTTCTGAATGTCATTTAAGCATCGTTGTGTACAAGATCTGGCCTGGGTAATCCAGAGCCCACCGGTCATTTCCGGTGAGTTTCAGCAAATACACTGGTTAAACCAGACAGACTGTCAAGCCGAGTACCTGGCCTGTCTACCCGCATTACATCAGCTGGATAAAAACCCTGAACCTTTGAAACAGGTTTTGTCTATCCACAAACCTTATGTGCTTGGCAAGCGATTTGAATGTTTTGTTCAGTACTGGCTACATATCAGTCCCACTTTTGAATTGTTGCATCAGGCTCATGTATTGCGGCAAATAACGCACACCATGGGTGAAGCAGATTTTATTATTCGGGAAATAGCCACTGGCAAAGTCATCCATCTGGAAGTGACCGTGAAATTTTACCTCGGAACTGGCGATTTGTCGGCCATGCACCACTGGTATGGTACCAACCTGAAAGACAGGCTGGATATCAAGTTTAACCGCCTACGCCACCATCAAACCCGGCTGGCCGAATACTACCCTGAGCTAATGCCCTGCCCAATTGATGAATCCTGGTGTCTGTTTAAAGGACGCATGTTCCTGCCTGAAAACCAACCTGTCCTGCCTGATTTTTTTGCTAAGGACTGCCCACAAGGGAAGTGGCGGTATCGGCATGAAATATCTGACGCGCCATCCTTTCTTGCCTTGCAGAAGCAGGACTGGCTAGCCGAAGTAACCACTTGCGAGACCCAACACCAGCCCAAACTGCACATCATCCCCAATCCTGTCAATCATTCTGCCTGCTTTGCCTTATGCACAGAGGAAGAGCCCGGAACAATCCGGGAACAGGAACGGTATTTCATTTTACCCAATGATTTTTTCAATACATCATACAATGAGTGATTATTGTTCAACAATGATCAAATAACAGCCTGTTATCATGAGATATTTTTAGAAATCCACAGAAAATAAGGGATCTCAAGCCTTCTACGTCTCGGAAAAAACAGGCAAATCGCAAACTGTCTAATACTATTTCATCTTTGAGAATAAATACGACACACTATGAATGTTTGTATAGACCAATCAGGGGGAGGTGTCTTGTTCGAGTGTATCCATTCATTCCAGCAGCCAGTTAGCAGATACTCTGGCAACAGAAAGCCGACCAGCAACAAGGCTTCGTTGTTCCACGATCTACTATTTTTACCATTAGCTAATTACTAATGACACATCCCGAACCTATTTGCATCACTCAAAATCGCTTTGTCCGTTTTTATAAAGACTCCTTTGTAAAAAACGGCCATACCCGGTTGTGTTTTTTACTGGGCAATGGTGCCTCAAGCAGTTCTGGCATCCCCACCAGAACACAACAGGCACAGCAGTGGTTCAATGAGATCAAGGAAGACCTGGAACCTGACCAGCTACACCACTGGATTGAGAAAAGTGGCATTGATGAAACGAATATCGGACTCTACTATTCCGCATTATTTGAAAAACGTTTTCAGTATAATATCAATCTGGGTTACGCCTCCTTACAGCAGCAGGTCATCAATGCAGAGCCAGGCCTCGGTTACCTGCTATTAGCTCATATGATGGAAAACACCCGGCATAATATTGCCATCTCCATGACAAGTGATTATTTACTGGAAGATGCATTCTATGCTACTGCCAATAAAGCACCTTTTCAGTGTGGGCAAAGCGCTGTTTCAGAAAAAACTATTTTACAAAATCGTCGCCCGATTCTGTTTAAACTGAGACAAAGCCTGGCTCTCAACACCCAGGATGAAATTACACTTAATGACAATCCCGATGATTTCACCTTATCACCCTCGTTTCAGCAAACGCTAGAAATAATAGTCAGGTATTTCAGACTGGTTGTTATCGGTTATGGTGGACATCACAACGCCCTAATGAACTGCTTGTCAAAAACGATAAAGCGACAACGTAAACCTGTCTACTGGTGTCTGCATGAAACAAACAAGATGCCTGAACATATATCGGGAATACTATCCGAAACCGACTTTCTGGTGACAATCAAAACATTTGATGAATTGTTGCTACAAATGGCCAATGCCCGACTTCCTTACCCAGAAAACAAACCCACTATCAATATCAAACAACTGGGTGGTGATGCCATGCTGGACCGTGCACAGCAAAAGGCAACACGCTATAAAAAACTCCTGGAAAGTTTCCAGCAACAAAACACGGAAAAGGTTTTTGTGGAAACATCGACTGCTGCCAAGCAGCCTGAAAAAGACCAGTTTGAGTCTTTTCTCTCATCTTTACAGGAGCCAAATATGGAAGAGAAAAAGCACACACTGGCAGCAGCCGTACACAAACACCCTGAGGATGAAACATACGCAACCCGTTATGCACTCTGTTTACTGGAATGTGGTGACCACGAACAGGCCTTTGAGTACTTTGGCAAGGCTATTCACCTGGCTCCAGAAAACGCCCGCATACAAGCACTTTATGCCTGCTATATTAGCCACTACTATCAGGAGCATAGCACTGCACAAAACTACTATGAAAAAGCGCTACAATATGCCCCAAATAATGCACCCATTAATATTCTTTTTGGTATCTTTTTGCATAATGTCCGGCGCATGTTTAAAGTCGCGGAACACTATTTTATGACTGCCTACCAGTCCATATCTCCTGCGGGTGAATATGCTGACTTCATGAAAGAAATCTGCCGGGATTACAGGGCATCGGAACTCCACTACAAAGCTAAGCTAGAAAAAGAGCTAGAAAAAGAGCTGGAAAAGGAAGTGGAAAAACAGACTGCCCGGTCTGCATCGTTACAGGATGGCATTTAAAGTTCTGTCCGTATAAACTTGGTCACATTTTTTCAGACGCTATCAGCAAGCCTGTTACCTGTGCGACTACTTAAAATATTACGCTTACTCATCCATCTATTCCTGGGTGTTTTTTTGACACTCCTGCTGGCAGGTGTTCTGAGACAGTCCTCCAGGGATGCTTACTTCAGCAAAATCAAACGCTGGTGGCTTCAACGGGTTAGCCATTTACTGGCTATTGAGTTTACCGTTTTTGGCAAACCGGCTGACACCACTGTCCTGTATGCTGCCAATCATATTTCGTGGATTGATATTCCATTGCTGGCGGGGCAGGTTAATCCGATTTTCCTTTCCAAGGCAGAAATACGCGCCTGGCCTGTTATCGGCTGGATGGCGCACAAGGCGGGCACCTTGTTTATACACCGTGGCAACCACTCTTCCGCCAAATCCATCACGCAGGCCATGACACAGACATTAGTCATGGGTAAACAGAATGAAGAGGCCGGCAGTCGTTACAGCATTCTGTTCTTCCCCGAGGGCACTACTTCCGATGGCACTGATCTGTTACGGCTCCGTCCCCGACTTTTTGTTGCCGCTATTAACGCTCAGGTAGCCATTCAGCCCATCTTGATACACTATCCTGATCCACACCAGTTCACTAACCCTGTCGTCCCATTTACCGGGCAACAAACCCTGCTGAAAAACTTATGGCAAATATTGGGACAGCGACGCATCAAGGCAGAAGTCCATTTTCTGGATACTTTGTCATCGCAGGGAAAAAGCAGCAAAAAACTGGCACAAACCTGTGAAACCCTGCTGCGCCAGAAACTTGAACAGTTGCCCGGGAATAATAAACGCCTGGGCTCTGCTCTCAGGCAATAACTTCAGGCTTGCATATTGGCGTATCATCAGGGTTTTCAACACTGCTAACAATGGTTTCAATGAAGTCATTGAATTCATCTATGCTAATGACTTCCAGCATACGATTCATAACATCCGGTTTTATTTTGGCGATCGTTTGTTTACCATCCGCCAGTTGCAGATAAATACCGGCTGTACTGACCAGGTCATCATCATTGACATTCTGCTCCAGCAATAGCTGATCTTCAGCCGTCAATATTTCATAGAAATCATCCAGCTCATCCCATAGAGCATCGCCAATATCTTCCGATATCTTGATATTAATGGCCTCTTGTACCGCTTCAGTTTCTTCTATCCAGTCAATATTATTCTGGCGTAACAACGCGATAAATTTCTCACTGATGGCCTTGTTAAAAAACAGAAATTCGATCATCAACTTGCTCCTACCTTCTTTATAAACCGATCCAGCCAGCTTGTGGGTAATATCCGTTTCAGGTAACCAAACAGATACGTCGGAAAGGTGACATAATAATGTGCCTGTGGAGAACGGCTTTCCAGAGCAGCAATCACTCTTTTTAAAACAGCCTCCGGGGGTTGGGTAAAGGGCGTAACCGGCCCATCTGTCTGTAACCGCCTGAGTACCTGGCGATATCTGTCCCGGTGATAGCTGCCTTCCATATCAATATTTTCCTTTAGCTTTTTCAGGCCAGTTTCCCGAAACCTGCTCTCAATAGGCCCTGGCTCAATCAGTACCACATTGATATCTGTCTCTGCCAGTTCAATACGCAAGGTATCAGCAAAGCCTTCAATGGCATACTTACTGGCATTATA
>WFWY01000166.1 GCA_015490895.1 Thiotrichaceae bacterium
GTCCCATCCCCATATCAAAGGTAAGGTCGCAGTCTGAGCCCCACTTCTCATCCACTGTTGCAGGCGGTAGGGACGCTCAAGGGGGTAGGGCCGCAAATGGCTGAGCGCCTGGCACGCCTGGGAATAGAGCGGGTGCAGGATTTACTGTTTCATCTCCCTTTACGCTACCAGGATCGTACCCGGATCTATCCGATAGGCAGTCTGGTGGAAGGGCAGGAAGTGCTGATCGAAGGAGAGGTTGAGCACGCAGAGATTGTTGTACGTAGACGACGCATGTTGCTGTGTAATCTGTCTGATGGCACGGGTCGAATTACGTTACGCTTTTTTCATTTTTCCAATGCCCAGTATCTGGGCATGAAAGGCAAGCGGCTACGTTGCTTCGGTGAAATTCGTCGAGGTCCCCAGTCCCTGGAAATCGTTCATCCGGAATACAAGATACAAAGTACCACGACAGTTAATACCGTTGAAGAAACACTCACTCCTACCTATCCGACAACGGAAGGTTTGCAACAACGCAGTTTTCGGCGTTTAATCGCTCTGGCATTGGCGGAGGTTGCTTTACTGGAGGATCTGATCCCCGCATTTATCCAGCAGCAATATGGTCTGACCGGTTTGCAGGCAGCCTTGAAAACACTGCACCATCCACCACCTGAAACCCGTATCAGTCATTTGCTAAGTGGGCAACATCCAGCACAGAAACGGCTGATCTTTGAGGAAATGATGGCGCATCATCTCAGCTTGAGAAAGTTGCGTGAGCAGGCCAGACAGCTGCCGGCAATGACGCTTGGCAAGAAGGATACACTTTGTCAGCAGTTACTTGAAAGCCTGCCCTTTTCCCTGACTCGTGCCCAGCAGCGTGTGATCACTGAACTGCGCCAGGATATGCAGAAAAATAACCCCATGAGCCGCCTGGTACAAGGCGATGTGGGGAGCGGGAAAACCCTGGTAGCCGCTGCTGCTGCCCTGCTGGCTATTGAAAGTGATTTTCAGGTGGCGCTGATGGCACCGACCGAGATACTGGCAGAACAGCATTATCAAAACTTTCGGCGCTGGCTGGAGCCCCTGGGCCTGGAAGTGAGCTGGATCAGTGGCAAGCAAAGCGCTAAAGCGCGTCGCTCACAGGTTGAAAATCTGCTGTTGGGAGTGACACAGATTGCTATTGGGACACACGCCCTGTTCCAAAATGATGTGCAATTCAGGCAGCTGGGACTGGTGATTGTCGATGAGCAGCATCGCTTCGGGGTAGATCAGCGTCTGGCATTACGTGAAAAGGGGCGCCAGGGTGAGTACTACCCGCATCAGCTTATTATGACGGCAACCCCTATCCCCCGTACGCTGGCGATGACGACCTGTGCAGATCTTGATTATTCTGTGATTGATGAGCTGCCTCCTGGGCGACAAAGCATCAAAACGGTTGCCCTGTCCAATGAGCGTCGTGATGAAGTCATTCAACGAATCCAGAGCAAATGTTCACAGGGCAATCAGGTTTACTGGGTCTGTACCCTGATTGAGGAATCCGAAGTTCTACAGTGTCAAAATGCCGAGCAAACCTGGGTGTTGCTAAAAGAGAAACTACCGGGGTTAAGTGTGGGATTAGTGCATGGGCGCATGAAGGCGGAGCAAAAAGAAACCGTCATGAGTGATTTTAAACGTGGAGAGATTCAGGTGCTGGTTGCAACGACTGTGATTGAAGTGGGTGTGGATGTGCCCAATGCTACCCTGATGATTATTGAAAACGCAGAACGGCTGGGATTGGCGCAACTTCATCAGCTACGGGGGCGGGTTGGCAGGGGGACAGCAGCCAGTAGTTGTGTGCTGCTGTACCAGTCACCCTTGTCCAGGAATGCCCATCAGCGCATTGATGCGCTGCGTAACAGCAATGATGGTTTTGAAATAGCCCGTATTGATCTTGAAATTCGTGGGCCGGGTGAGGTGTTTGGCACTCGGCAAACTGGAGAACTGCGTTTTAAAATAGCTGACCTGGCTCGTGATCAGGCCTTGTTGCCACAAGTACAGCAAGCTGCCCGACAACTCCTTGAAGAGTCGCCAGAGGCTGCTGAAAAGCTGATTCATCGCTGGATTCACCGGGCGGAAGACTATGCCAGTATTTAACCCGGAATCCTGTATGAGCTGAGATAATTCAGTGCCGGGCAACCCGGCTCTCCAGGCAAAAGGGTACCCAAACTTTATCTTATGATTGGTACCCTTTTTAATGATCAAGTCCCAGTCGTTTTTCTGAGAGTTTTTATCGCTTTTGACAGGCTATTAAACCGTGTTTTTAGACGCTGCAAGGTAGCATGCGAGTCGGAGTCTTCAGGCGGGCTATAGCACAGCTGAATATAGTTGTTGGTAAATGTTTGGATTTCACTGGCAAGTGCTGGCAGACGGGAGGCAGCGAGTTGAGCGAAGTTGTGTGGTGTCTGGCTGGGTGCTCGGTGTATGCCCTGTTTTTCCAGCAACGTGCAGAAACGGCGATAAAGTTGATGCTCGGGGGCTTCCTGTGGATGTCTTCTGGCAAGACCCAGAGAGACCAGCCAGAGTAGCGAAATAACGAAAAAAAGGCTGGCAATAATAAGGGCAGTTTTTAGTAGTGATAGCTTGCCAAAAAGTCGTTGCATGAGCTGTGATTGTGTTTCTCCATTGTATCCCAGTACAAATTTGCGCCAGGCATATTGACCGGAATCAAGGCGTTTGCGGATACTGTTTAGCCAGTTATATTTGGCGAATGTCAGTAACTGCCCCTCCAGAAAACTGCCTTCTTCGGAGACGGCAGTTTGCAGGTTCTGTTCAATACGTTGTGGAGCAACCATCAGGGTCGGATCAAATCGTACCCAGCCTTGATTCTCTAGCCAGACCTCTGTCCAGGCGTGAGCATCATATTGATGTACGGTAAGGTAATTGCCCTTTTCATTCCACTCTCCTCCCTGGTAACCGGCGACAATACGAGCCGGGATTCCGGCAGCACGCATTAGAAAAACGAAACTGCCTGCATAATGGGCACAAAACCCACGTCTGCTAGAAAACAGAAATTCGTCAATGGTGTCTGTGGTTTGTAACACGGGAGGGCGCAGGGTGTAGTAGAAGTCTTGCGTTCGGTAGCGATTCATTACCGTTTGAATGAAATGACTTTTTGTTGGGGATTTCGCCAGTAACTCCTGCGCCAGCTGGCGGCTTCTGGGATTTCCTTGTGAGGGGAGTTGTAAGGCAAGTTGTTGACGCCAGGGGGGCAGAATGACATCACGTAGAGCCAGCGGGTAGCTTAGCAGCGTAAGCTGTAAAGGTTCCATCACATTTTTGCGTGCCATAATGCGAAAGTCACGTCCAAAAGCAGCATCGCCTTGAATATCGACAACCGGGGAGAGTGCAAATAGCCAGGGTTGGGCTGTTTTTTCATAAATAACACTATAACGCAGTCCGGAGCCTTTTTTTACCAGCCGGTTTTTGATGTTGTATTCATTGGTTTTTAATACAGTTTTTACGGATTCCGGGTCGATATCGTCAGCAAATTGAGTCCAGGTTTTACCGTCAAAATGATTTAATACCAGGCCCCGCCAGTACAGTGCTTTCTGTGCCGGGCGCTCGCCTGCAAAGTTAACTCTGAAAGCAGGTTCATCTGATTGGCTCAGTCTGGCAATGTCACCGGGAGTTAGCCGGTCGGTCATCCCGGTTTTTGCCTGGCTACTGGGCAGGGTAAATGTCCAGAGCGGTGAAAAACGCGGAGTGAAAACAAAAAAGGTAATCATGAGCGGCAGGCAAAGCAGGAGCATCAGGCCTGCAAGGCGTAAATTGACAAGCATGACGGTGCTTTTAGAGGACTGTAATGCAATCATGGATGCGGTGAGTACGGTCATTGAAAAAACACCATATAGAGCAGCCAGTATGGATTGAGAGTAGAGGAATAGTACGCCGACCAGTAAATAGCCGGTAAGGATCACAACCATGGCATCCCGGCGCTGGATGACTTCTAGTGATTTGTAGGCAAAACCAAGCATCAGCAAGGAAGCCATCATGTCCAGCGACACCCGGGGAATACCACTGACAGTTAAAGCGATAATGCCCAGACTGCCGATAATCAGGATACCAATAGTGCCCGGTTGTTCCATATGTCCTTGCATGACACGTAATCGCCACCCCGCAGAAAAGAGGAGTACAGGTATGAGCCAGACGGGCAGATAAAATGCCAGCGGAAGCATAACAACTAACTGTGCCGCCAGTAACCAAAGCATGCCGGTATAAGTGACGGGGCTGCGGCGCATATAGCCAGGATCAGGCATGTTCGCTAGTCTCTGGTGCATAAAGCGCCAGGGTGGTGAGGCAACGGTGCATATGTGCCTCTCCCTGATCGGGTTGAAGGGTGGTGCCGGGCAGCTTGAGGCCATATTCCTGCTGCTCCTGGTGGCATTGCAAGACTCTGGCTGCAAGGTGGGATAGCTTATTCTCAATACCGGCAAAGCTGAGTGTATCCCAGTCTAGCCAGCGTTCATGAACACTGAAATCGACAAAGGATTTGGTTGTGATATTGCCTGTTCGGGCATAGTTCTTCCAGTGGATATGACGTGGTGAATCGCCTGCCTGGTAGTTACGTACACCATCAAAGTCAGTTGTTCCCCGGGGAACTTCGGCTCCTCCTTCAGAGCTGCTGTGAACGAGAGTCGCTTGTTCATTAACCGGTTGTAGCCGGGCTACGGGATAAACGATGCTCTTCATATCCAGTTGTGCGTAGGAAAAGGCGACGATGAGGCCAAGCGGATAACGACTAACAATCTGGAGTCGTCCGGGGTGAAAGTAACCGCGTTGTCTGGTGGGAGCAGAGAGCTTGATGAGGGTGCTGGTATCTGCCGGCAGGTCTATCTCTACCAGGTCTTCGTCACTCCATCCGATAAAGATAGCTTGCTTGCTGCGCCCGGCGATATCCTCTACCCGCAATTCAAAGACGGCTTTTTCACCAGCAAAACAGGGTGATGAGCGCAGCGCTGTGAGCGTTAATCCGGACAGGTTACGATAGGTGAAAAAAATAGCAACAACAAGGAGTGCCAGCAGCCAGAAACTGAGTCCGTAAATCAGCGCACTCTGGAAATTAACGGCCATTAAAAACAGGATGAGTACAGCAACCAGTAATGCCGCGCTGGTTGCTGTGGGAATCACAAAAACCTGGCGTAATCCCAGTGTGATTTCACGAGAAGGAGGAAATCGGCGTTGCAGCCACTGCTGGCGAGCTGTTTTCCATGGCGTCATCCAGGTTTCAGGCACTGTTTTTCACCCCAATGCCACCAATGGCATCAACCGAATGCAGAACATGACGTGCCAGTTGCTCACCCTGTGTCTCTTTACGTCCAATAATTCGATGTCCAACTACCGCAACAAAGACGGCTTGCACATCTTCGGGCAGTACGTGCCCCCGGCCCTGCAGCAAAGCCCAGCTCTGGGCGCTCCGCATCAGAGCCATTGCCCCACGGGGGGAAAGACCCAGATAGCAAAGTTCATCCTCGCGGGTACGTGCAATCAGGCGTTGCACATAGTCCAGCAAGGTATCGGAAACCTTGATCTGTGGTACCAGTTTTTGTAGCGTTAGCAGGCTTTCCCGGTTGAGCATTTGTGAGAGCTGAGGTAAAGCAGCCCGTCCTTTGTTGCCTTTTAATAATTCCCGTTCAACGGTCGCAGCGGGGTAGCCCAGGGAAATGCGTAATAAAAAACGATCCAGCTGGGACTCAGGCAATGGAAAAGTCCCGGACTGGCTCTGCGGGTTTTGTGTTGCGATGACAAAAAAAGGGGCAGGAAGTGTATGGGTTTCACCATCAATACTCACCTGCTTTTCCTCCATGGCTTCGAGCAAGGCACTTTGTGCTTTTGGAGTGGCCCGGTTGAGTTCATCGGCGAGAAACAAGGTACTGAAAATAGGGCCAGGGTGAAAGTGAAAGGTGGTTGTTTTGGGATCAAAGACAGCTGAGCCTACGAGGTCGGCTGGTAACAGGTCACTGGTAAACTGGACACGTTTGTAAGCGAGCCCCAGCACATTGGCAAGTGCGTGTGCGAGGGTTGTTTTACCCATGCCGGGCAGGTCTTCTACCAGTAGGTGGCCGTTTGCCAGCAAGCAGCTCAGTGCCAGGCGTACCTGCTCTTCCTTGCCAAGAATGACCTGGTTAAGTGCTTTCAGGGCGGCGTTAATATCATGCAATAGTGGCGTTGTGTTCAATGTTTCACCTTGTTGTTGTTTTGTTTAGTGAGACTTTTGAGGCAGTGCAAGCATGTCGGGATGAAAGAAAATGAGGGGAGTCTTAACCGTTTTTATAGGCTCCAGAATACCTGCACTGCTTTTTTGCCCAGCTTACCTCTAATCCGGGTGAAGTATGATAATTAGCGGACAAGGTGTTGTGTGGTTGCCGCAAGGCTGTTTGAGAATCGAAAACTATAGTGGCTTTTCGTTATACCCTCTATTTTTCTTTCTACTCCTGCTATTTCTGGTTTATCTTCTGGCCGGAATAATCAGGCTCGTTTCCTGCTTTCCATTTGATATTGCAGCCTAGTGAAGCTAGCTGGGGCTGTGGAGCTGCCCTGCCTGCCAGCAGGTTGTCGGCGGCCATCCGCATATCGGATCCGTTGACAGGCTTGTCATTCCCCGGTCTTGCGTGGTCAAACTGACCACGGTAATACAGACTGTGCCGGGTATCAAAAAGAAAGAAGTCAGGGGTGCATGCAGCCTGATAGGCTTTTGCTGTATCTTGCCTGGTATCAAACAGGTAAGGAAAAGTGAACTGATAGTACTTGCACATGGCGATCATCTTTTCCGGGCTGTCGGCAGGATATTGCTCAACATCATTTGCATTGATGGCGATGATTGCAAGCCCCTTTTTCTGGTATTCACGGGCGAAAGCAGAGAAGGCTTCGGCAATGTGAAGAACAAAGGGGCAGTGGTTGCAGATAAAGGCAACCAGGAGTGGTTTCCCCGTGAAGTCGGCAAGTGAATATTGTTGACCGGTCGCCGGTTCGGTCAATGAAAAATCGGGTGCCTGGGTGCCCAGGTCTAACATGGTGGAAGGCGTTTTTGCCATTGGATGCATCTCCCTTATCATTGGCTTGGCATTATTCAGGATTCCCGGTTCGGGAAAGATAAGGCTACTATCTTAGCATTGCCAGGCCAATGGTATAAATGCTGTAACTATTCAGCTTACCCCCTTATCGACAGGGAGGTGGTAATGAGTGAGAGCAGGATGCGGTAGTTTTCAAAACACTCATATCTTTTATACACGGCACCTTTTGCCTTGAACTGACGCAAGCCAGGGTAATCTGGGCAATTACGGATGTACTGAGCATGTTAACCCGTATTGTTTGGGGGGGCTGGTATAAATGCTTGAATTCATGTAGCCTCTCTTCACGTAAAAATCGTACAAGTAAACCGTTCCTGTCGTGTATGCTGCGAAATGGCTGTAGCAACCGCTATGTCAGGATGCCTGGTGTTGATCGGTATAAAAAATAGCAAGCTGCTGGTATTGCGTAATATTAAGAAATGAAAAATTTTTTCCTTATCCTCATGCTGTTGGTCAACGTATTACTCGCCGAAGGTGTTTACGCCATTTCGGATAGTACGGGCATTTATTCAGAAACGGACAAGTCAGTTTTTCAGATACGAGTAGCACACAAACAGACCATTAACAAAGCAACGATTGGTTCTGGCTTTGTCGTACTGGCTCCCAACATTCTCGCGACAAATTACCATGTGGTTAGTGGCTTTGTGAATGAGCCTGACAAGTATGTGCTGGAGTATGTGTCAAAGGATGGCAAAAAGGGTAGCCTGGAGATTCTGGATCTGGATATTACTCACGATCTGGCTGTACTCAAGGCAGATAAAGATCTGGGGCCACCACTGGAAATCGCTGCTATTCCGGAAAAAGGAGCCAGACTTTTTTCGCTGGGCAACCCGATGGATTTAGGCTTTTCAATCGTGGAAGGCGTAAATAATGGCATCATGAAAAACAGTGAAGAGAAGAACATCCTGGTATCGGGCAGCTTGAACCCTGGTATGAGCGGAGGCCCTACTCTGAATGAAAATGGTCAGGTGATTGGTGTCAATGTGGCCACATCGGGTAACGAGATTAGCTTTCTGGTGGCAGCCGATCATCTGGTCAAAATTTTACGGCGGATAGAAGAACGAAAGTTTAAACCGGTTGATGATTTGTATAGTGCGATATCTAAGCAGCTAGTGAATAATGCCCAGCTTAAAATGGAAAGAGTGCTGGAAGGCGAGTGGGGTGTGACTCGTATTGGTCAGTTTCAGGTGCCTTCCGAGCTATCAAAAACCTATCGTTGCTGGGATGCCAGTCCAAATTTTAAAAAAGAAGTCCTGTACTCTCTAATTTCATCCAGTTGTACGAATGAATATAATATCTTTTTGTCCAACTCTCTGGAAGTTGGAGGGATTGCCTATGAATATCATTGGCTGGAAACCGATGAGTTATCTCCATTCCGATTTTATCGGGCAGCTTATGAGCGTCTGAATGACAGTGTTCCTCCTAGTAATGCGGGACAGGAAGATGTAACCAATTTTGCCTGTCTGACGCGATTTGTTGATGTCTCGGGGGAGGCGTTCAAAGCGACGATTTGTCGTCGGGATTATTTGCAGTATATTGGCTTAAGTGATGTGCTGATTACCATCGCTATGGTGGGACATCCGAAACAAGGCTTTATTTTCAACCTGGATCTGGTGGGTACCGATTTTAATTCGGCAATGGATTTGTTTCAAAAGATGCTGGAGAACATCCGATGGCAGGCCTGATCGTAGAAACGCATGTTCGGGGAGTTAATCATTTTTACAAGGTTAATGAACCGGTAGTGACCATTGGACGGGCACTGGATAATGACATCATATTATCGGATCTGTCGGTTTCTGCTCACCATCTGCGAATTGAGAAAGATGGGGAAGGCCAGGTGATTGCGACGAACCTGTCTCATGAGAACGGTACCCGCATAGGTAAACAGAAGCTTGCTCTGAATGAAGGGCGTAGATTGGCGCTGCCCGCCGAGCTATGGTTGGGGATGAGTAAATTACGTTTACTGGCTTCTGATATGGCGGTTGAGCCTACTCGTGTTCGCCAGTGCAGTGGCTGGTTTTGTTTATATACAAGCCCGGTATGGGCAACCGTTTTGCTGCTTATGGCGCTCGGGCTGATTATTTTTGATCAGGTTATGGGAACCGCTCTTGATAAGCCACTAGGGCAGTATCTGGAGAGTAGTTTTGCCTCGATCCTGTTCTTGCTAGGCTTCTTTCTGGTGATTGCGGGTATTAGTCGCCTGGCAACTCATCGCTGGGAGGTTGTGCCTGCGATGAGCGTTGCGGCCTTGCTGTTTGTTATTCCTCAGCTTGTTGATTATATCGGGCACTTTTTCAGCTACTATTTTTCCTCAGACCTGGTTAGAACAGTACCTCTGAATCTGGTTAATTTTCTTCTGTTGCCTGCCCTGTTGACCATCTTTATGATCCGGATTGCACATACCCACTATGTTCCGGCTATTGCTATTTCGTTGTTGGTCAGTATTCCGGTGATTGCTTATCTTGAAGAGGACTTTCTAAAGGAGCTGACGCGTTCTGACTTTTCTCCCCTGCCATCCTATAATCAGACACTGAGTCCCTGGGATATCAGGCTTGAACAGACAATCAGTATTGTTGATTTTGCAGAGGAAGCGGAGGAGATGCTGGCGAAATCCGTGCTGCGTGAAGTAGACGAAAAAACTCCCTGATGTTTGCGCCCAGCCAATTCAGCATTGCGTGCTTTCGTCTTACTTTTGAACAACACGAGGGTAATCTGAGCGGTTACGGATTACGTTGAATAGTTACCAACCAAAGTACAGGATAAAAAAGTGCCAAGTTTACTAATAACGGGAGCTAACAGGGGTATTGGCCTGGAGCTCTGTCGACAGTGCCTGGAACAAGGGTGGACAGTTTTCGCCACTTGTCGGCAACCTGAAAAAGCTAAAGCCTTGCTGTCGTTACAAGATAAGGCAACAGAACTCTCTGTTTATGCGCTGGATGTGCGAAATAGCGAGCAGCTGGAGGGTTTGCAGTCAGTGATTGGTAGTCAGCCGATAGATGTTTTGTTTAACAATGCCGCTGTATATGCTGAAGAAGCCTCACAATTTGGGCATTGTGATGAGGATGCCTGGAAAGAGGCGGTGGCCGTGAATTTGCTGGCACCCATGAAAATGATGGAATGTTTTGTCGATAATGTTGCCCGTTCAGAAATGAAAGTAATTGCTAACCTGAGCAGCAAGATGGGTAGTATGGCAGATAACCGTTCTGGTGGGAGTTATGCCTATCGTGCAACTAAAGCTGCACTGAATGCGGTGACAGTGAGTGCGGCGCAAGACCTGAAGCATCGGGATATTATCGTGATGGTGTTACACCCAGGTTGGGTGCGAACGGATATGGGTGGGCCACAGGGTGAGCTTTCTGTTGAGCAATCCGTGAGTCGGCTACTAGAATTAATTCACCGGGCTGATAAGAGCGATAGTGGGAAATTTCTGGATATTGATGGAACAGAAATTCCCTGGTAACAGCACACTATTGGCACGGGGACTGATGCCGATGCAGCAGCTTTGAGTTACAGGGGTTGCGTATAGGTCTTAATCCGGTTTTTCCATCCAGGTAGCCAGCGATGTTCATTATATTGGGGAGGGGCGTTATTGAGTCGCTGTTGTAGTACAAAATTGGCCGCTTTAGCAAATTCCTGCAATGCTTGTGGGCCGGGACTGACGGGGCGCATTGCCTGTAATACCTGAGAGAGTCCCCAGCCTTGTCCATTATAACGCTCTGATGGCTTCAGTCCTGTACCCTTGAAATTAATATAGTCAATCAAAGGATACCAGCCACCAGGTGTCTTTGCTATGGCATTATAGTTGGTGATAATACGCTGGCGTTTATCCGCGGGAGCCTGTCTCACAATGGCAGGAATAGACTCATGAATGCGGTCGAAGAAAAACAGGGTTTGTAATTCCTTGGTGTCCAGTAGCAGTCGCTTTAGCTCACGGACTTCAGGGTCATTCCGGGACTGCAAGAATGCCTGCTTGTTTGGCCAGGGTGCTCCTCGGTCGCGAGCATTGATCAGCCAGCTGGGTAGGCGTACACCTCGTTGTTGCAGATAGCTGATCAGGGTGGGAAAGGTCTGATCAAATCGTTGCTTGACACCGGCGGGATACCAGATGAAATGTCCTATGCCCAGTGAAACAAAGTGCTCATTGTCATTCCATATCATTAGTTTTTCGGGGTTGCCGGATGTCTCATTATAATAAATGTGATCGCTAATGAGCTTTAGCTCGCGCTCAGACAGACGCGGACGTCGCACACCGTCTGGATAAGGTACGTTCCTGCTGGGCTGGACAGTAGGTTCTTCACCGGGAAGGGGTTCAGCTTCCGGGATAGGAGAGGGGATGGTTTGAGTCTGTGTACAAGATGTCAGAAAAAAGAGTGAAACCAATAGCGCGGCGAAGAGAGTATGGCTTTTCATTTTAATTCCTTATGGGATCTATTAACCAGCAGACAGGGTGATTGTAGCAGAATATCTGCAAGTATGAACTTTGGCTGAATAAATCGTGTAGGCTGAGCTGGTAAAGATGTGGGACGGGTATGATTTTGGATGAAAAAAGGGTCGATAAAGACTAAAGGATAACCAGGTTGTCGCGGTGAATGAGCTCTGTTTCATCAATATAGCCTAGTACCTGCATGATCTTATCACTCGTTAGCCCCCGAATTTTTGCACACTCCTGGCTGGAATAATTAATGACTCCCCTGGCAATGAGCTGTCCGTTTGTGTTAATACAGTTCACGATATCCCCACGAGTAAATGAGCCGCTTACCTGTGTGACTCCAACAGGTAGCAGGCTGCGGCCGTTTTTTTGCACGGCCGCTTGGGCGCCGGCATCAATCGTGAGTGTACCCGGGATATATTTTTGGTGAGAGATCCATTGTTTGCGTGCAGTGAGTGGTTCACAGTCTGCCGTCAGTAGAGAGCCAAGGTTTTCACCATCAAGTATACGGATCAGTACGTTGTCGATAGTGCCAGAGGCAATAACGGTGGCACATCCTGAACGTGCCGCAGTTTGTGCAGCAAGTACTTTGGTTTGCATGCCCCCTGTGCCAACGGGGGTTCCTGCGGAACCGGCAAATTCAAGTAAATCCGGATTCAGGGCAGAGTCGATGCTGATAAGCTGGGCATCACTGGAATAACGGGGGTCTTGATCAAAGAGACCCGCCTGGTCTGTCAGGATAATGAGCAGGTCAGCATCAATCAGGTTGGCAACCATCGCGGCAAGGGTATCATTATCACCAAGCTTGATTTCTTCCAGTGCGACAGTGTCGTTCTCATTAACAATGGGAATGGTGTTTAACTTGAGTAGTGTCTGCAGGGCGCTGCGTGCATTCAGGTAGCGACGGCGGTTTGCCAGGTCATCATGTGTTAATAATATTTGTGCTGTTTGTAATGTAAAGGCCTCAAAGCTCTGCTGATAAGCCTGAATCAGGCCGGCCTGGCCAATGGCTGCGGCTGCTTGCAATTCGTATAGTGTTTTGGGGCGTGTTGTCCACCCCATACGGCTCATGCCCTCAGCAACCGAACCTGAGGAGACAAGTACGACATCCAGACCATTGGCCTTTATCTGGGCCAGCTGTTGAGCCCAGTCCTGAATAGCTTTATGGTTCAGGCCCTTGCCGTTACGTGTTAGCAGGGCGCTACCAATTTTCACAATGCAGCGCCGTGTTTTTCTTAGTGTGTCCAGGCGTTTATTCATTAATCATGCCGTCCCTGTTCAAGGTGCTGCATAATCTGGTAACGGAGTTCCCTGGTGCCTTGCCCGGTGACAGCGGAAATCGGAAAGCTGCGGCCTTGCCAGTTGAGTTCATTGACAAGTTCATCACAGAAGGCCTGTTGCATATCCTCTGGTAGCAGGTCAATTTTGTTGATGACCAGCCAGCGTTCTCGTTCACCAAGTTCCTGGCTGTATTTTTCCAGCTCTTTCTCAATAATATGTACAGCCTGGGCAGGGCTGCTTTCATCAGCAGGATCAATATCGACAAGATGTAGGAGTAGCCGGGTACGTGACAAATGTTTGAGGAACCGAATACCGAGGCCTGCTCCTTCAGCGGCTCCCTCAACCAGTCCGGGGATGTCAGCAACGACAAAGCTTTTGTGGGTACCGACATAGACCACGCCAAGGTTAGGATAGAGCGTGGTAAAAGGGTAGTCAGCCACTTTGGGTTTGGCTGATGAAATGGCGCTGATAAAAGTGGACTTTCCAGCATTTGGTAGTCCCAGCAAGCCGACATCAGCCAGTACTTTCATTTCCAGCCGTAACTGGCGCAGCTCTCCAGGTGTGCCCGGTTTGGATTCTCTGGGTGTCCGGTTTACAGAGCTTTTGTAACGCAGGTTGCCCAGTCCATGAAAACCACCTTTGGCAACCAGAAGTTTTTGACCCTGGGTGAGGTCTCCAATCTGCTCCCCTGTTTCGTCATCATAGACAATCGTGCCTACGGGAACAGGAATAACAATATCTTCGCCACTGGCTCCGGTCATGTTTCTGCTGGCACCGTTCTTGCCGCGTTGCGCTTCAAACAGTCGAACATGGCGAAAATCAGCCAAAGTGCTCTGGTTTTCATCACCTAGCAGATAAACATTACCACCGTCACCACCGTCGCCACCGTCAGGGCCACCAAATTCAATATATTTTTCGCGACGAAAGCTGACACAGCCATTACCACCATCACCGGCTTTGACTTTTATAGTGGCTTCATCGACAAATTTCATAACAAGGATCTTTATAATAACCAGGCAGTTGCCTGAGAGCAGGGAGAGAGTTTTTTCTGTCTTCTCCCGTTGGGCAGTTTCCCAGAGGATTATTACAGAATAGACAGTATTAAAAAAGCCCCGGCGAGCGGGGCTTTTTTGACATTCATGTAGTGTTATCGCTTATCGGCTGTAGTCTGTAGCCGGTTATATGCAGGCTATGCAGCAACCTCAGTCGGAATAATACTGATATATTTACGGTTACGAGGGCCTTTTACTTCAAAGCGTACTTCACCATCAGCCTTGGCAAACAGGGTATGGTCTTTTCCGCAGCCTACATTCTCACCGGGGTGAAATTGTGTTCCACGCTGACGTACGAGAATGTTGCCGGCCTTAACAAGCTGACCACCAAAGCGTTTTACGCCGAGGCGTTTTGAGACTGAATCGCGACCGTTGCGGGTGCTACCGCCTGCTTTTTTATGTGCCATATCTTTCTTTTAACCTTTAGTTGTTCCTATGCTGGTGTGGCTGGTGCGCTGCATCCGGTGTATCCGGTTTAAGCAGAAATACCGGTGATTTGCACTTTTGTCAGGTATTGACGATGACCTGTGCGTTTTTGGTGATGCTT
This sequence comes from Thiotrichaceae bacterium, assembly GCA_015490895.1. GTDB lineage: Bacteria > Pseudomonadota > Gammaproteobacteria > Thiotrichales > Thiotrichaceae > HyVt-477. The sequence continues at coordinate 14,395 of WFWY01000166.1, forward strand.
GCGGCGTTTGAATTTGATAATTTCTATTTTTTTACCACGTTTTTGTTCCTGAATGGTGGCGGTGACTTTGCAGTTTTCAAGAAATGGTTTCCCGATTTTTACATCTTCACCTTCACCGACCATCAGAACTTCATCAAAGTCTACAGACTCGCCTTCATCGGAAGCCAGCTTTTCTATTTCGATCACGTCGCCTTCAGCAACACGATATTGTTTTCCACCTGTTTTGATAACAGCGTACATGATTAATTCTCCAAAACTTAGCTCTCGCGGCTATTTTCAGCACAGTAGCCATCATCTGACGATTTAGCTAGTACGCTACCTGGTTGCCTGGCATACGAGAACTGATGCAACCTTTGTACCCCATGAAAAAGGGAGCGGTATTGTAAAACCCTTAATCTCAAGAGTCAAACAAGATTTCAAGATAAAAATTTATTTATATCTTGAAATAAAAAAAGTGCATCTATCTCTTTATATCAAAGGTATATCACTTGACAGTATCCAGCCATCTACCTAGCATGCCAATTACCTCAATAA
>WFWY01000167.1 GCA_015490895.1 Thiotrichaceae bacterium
ATAAGAGACAGGTTTTAGTAATTATACACTAATTCAGTTATTTATGCACTAATTGAACGGCATTGAGCTAATGGAAGGCTTTCGACCTCTTCTACGAAGAAATGAGCAAAAGACATTTAGCATATCTGCTTTGATAAAACACAATTATCATATGTTAAATCTAGGACACGTTCTGGTTATCGCCGTATAAAGGGGGCTGCTGGCTCAATGCCGTTCAATTAGTGCATAAATAACTGAATTAGTGTATAATTACTAAAACTCTCAAAGAGGAATAAACCGATGAAAATGAAGATCATTTAAAAATACTTATGTTCTTATAAAAAATACTTTGCTTGATACAGACTTCATAGCCGAGCATCGAAGCAAACCCACTGATTTCACCCGCAAGAGCTCCCTTTCTTTCCAAAACCTGGTGCTGTTCCTTCTCAACCAGATCAAAGGTTCACTTCAGCAAGAACTCGACACTTTTTTCCAGCAACTCAATGATACAGACCTCCCTTTCAGGGTCGTCTACAAATCTGCTTTTAGCGAGGCTCGGAAAAAGTTGAAAAGTACTGTATTTAAGGCACTGAACAGGCTTCTTGTCGAGCAAACTGAAAGGGATAATGAGCTGAAAACATGGAAAGGTTTCAGGCTGTATGCCATAGACGGCAGCCGCATACGCCTACCTAACTTACCTGATATCATCGCGTATTTTGGTACGCTTGGAAACGACAACAAAGCCCATGATTGCCCAATGGGGCTGGCTTCAGCGTGCTACGATGTATTGAACAATCTGATGATTGATACGCGGATAGGGCATTCAAGCGGTTCTGAACGAATGCATGCCATTGAGCATCTCAAGTATGTTGCCAGTAATGCCCTGATGCTCTATGACAGGGGCTATCCGGCTCTGTGGTTTATGCAGGCACATCTTGAACGATCCATTGATTTTTGCATCCGTTGTCCCTGGAATTTATATAATGAAACGAGAGACTTCTATCTGGGTGACCAGTGGGAGACTATCGTTACATTAACCCCGAAGGGGGATGCCAGAAAAAAATGCCATCTCCATGGTGTCAGCGATAAGCCTTTCAAAGTCCGCCTGATCCGGGTAGATTTGCCGGATGGAGAAAAGGAAATTCTGATAACGTCCGTACTGGATAACAAGATCATCAGTTATCAATGTTTCAAGTGGTTGTATCATGAAAGATGGGGTGTGGAAGAAGCCTTTAAGCGCCTCAAAAGCCGCCTTGAGGTCGAGAATTTTTCTGGCAAGTCTGTGCGGGCAGTTAAGCAGGACTTTTATGCCAAAATGATGACTTATAACCTTGAGGCGCTCTTTGCCAAAGTCGCGGAGCCCAAGGTTAAAAAGGAAACGGCGCACTGCAAATATGACTATGCTGTGAATCACGCACAAGCCCTGTCACGCTTGAAAGGGGCATGGGTTAAAATGTTTAAACTACCTCATCGGTTACTGTCAGGTTTTATTACGCAGTTAGTGGATATAGTGGCCGCATGCCGTGAATCTATTCGACCTGATCGGAGTTATACGAGGGATTTTGTGGGGAAGAAAAAAGCCAGGTTTCCAGTGCCTTACAAGAGGGTTCTTTAGATGCATTGGCTTAATTGAACGGCATTGGGGCCGAAGACTTCTCCTACCTGCTCAATGCCTGTGAAGGTGCCTATATCTGGATTGGCAACGGTGAAGGAGAAGGCGGCTGCATGCTACATAACAATCTCTACGATTTTAATGACCAGATACTCCCTTCAGGTGCCAGCTACTGGATAGCCCTGGTGAAATCCCTTGCTAAGGAATGTGCATAAATGAACACTTTCAACACAGCTATTGGACAACACAGGGCAAGCTGAGCAGCTACGAATTACGTTGAATAGCTACTCCATACATTGCAATCAACGATAACTCGGTGGTGGTGGCGCATAACCGCCGTTACCATTTTTCCCATAAGGCCAAAAACGGTTAGCCGGATTCTGTCTGTAACCATACGGGTCACAGTGAATGATTCTTCGTTCACAGAGTGTTTCACGCCATTCGTATTTATAGAAGTACTTACCACTTGGCGTTGCCCTGGGGAGGAAGTTTACACGCACAGAGGCTGAATATTCTTCTCGTCCATAGCCCGTACCCGCCTCCTCAGCCATCACTGATCGGCGTTTAGCCCGAGGTGCAGGAGCTGTCTTGTTCAAATAGTTGGGAGTATTATAACGCGGCTGCTCTGCATAAACGGCAGCAGCAATAACACCCATGGCGGAGCGATCACCCCAGGCTGCCGCGTAGGAACTTCCTGCAGAGGTGAAATAAAAGCGATTCACCTTATTTTGCCCAGTACGCCAGCCTGAATAGAAGCCCGTCTGATAGGGAGCGAGTACATACATTCGCTCAGTATTTCGTAAATGGGATTTCTTGCCGGAGATAATGTTTCGACCATCTACCGCAATCACAACCGCTATCCGTTTACCGGTACGATTCCGCACCCTGAGCTTGTAACGCTGTCCTTTTTTTGCCTCCAGAAAAGCACGATAAACCCGGTAGCCGTCACGATGCGGATATTTCGCAAACGAGCGCCCGTTATCATCAACCACATCAATACTAATCGGCCCCTGTTCACGATAAGACGAATAAGAGGGGGCAGGTGTGGAATGGTGTGTATCCGTCCAGCGTGGCTGGTCTGTTGCACAGGCAACCTGTGACACGAGTAAACTGCTAAAAATGGCAGCTGTTTTAATGTGGTGAAAGCCCATTATCTTCTCCTTTGTTTTTAGTGATTTTCACTATAGACAGACAATGAATGACTTGGTTCAGATGGGACTGTTTTTTACGCACAGCCTCCCAGAATACTGACTATTCGTTATGCCAGCGAGTAACAAAGGAATCCACATAATCAACCAGCTCATCCAGGCGTGACTCTGTTTCCATACTCGCGGCGGTGAGTGTATTGCGTTGCTCAAGCTGCTGATAAAGCTCCTGCCGGGTGGTAGCGGTATAAACGCCATCCAGCTTACCCATCCAGGCAAGACCTTCGCGCTGATGGTCATTACGGTGTTCACCCAGATCCGCTTGCCGGTTAATGACAATAATCGGTGTCGCATTTTCTCTGGCACTGATAATATTGCCCATCCCCGCGTGGGAGATAAAGACCGAGGCCTGTTTGATTTTTGCAGTGTACTCGTCCAGGCTGATAAAACGTTCCCACTGGACATGCCGGGGCAGGTAACACCCTTCACCCAGCTGGGCAAAAACCGGTTCATCCTGCTCAGCTGCCCACTCGTCCATGTACCTGACCAGACGATCGAACGGGAACTGGGTACCGGTTGCAACAAATATCACAATACCGCTCCTTTGTGTAATACCGTTTCACCATCACTGAGCGACGGCCACTGAGTAATGACCACATCCGCATAGTTTTTAACCATACGTCCGGATCGGGAAAGTTGCTGTACATTAGCAATACTATCAACCCAGATGGTATGTATACCCAGATACTTGCCCAGAAAAACAGCGACCACGCCGGGCGCTGCCCCCGTTGACAAAATGGTTTGCGGCCGCTCCCTGAAAAACAGATACAGCAGTTGAAAAGCCAGCGGAATTAACAGCAGCTTGTTATCAGCACTCACATCAAGAATATTGTGAACTACACGCTGGGCGTCTTTTTTTAACGCATACTGACTGCGTGGTGAGGCATACACAACAGGGTGTCGAGCTTCCAGTTTGTGGCAAATTTTATTAAGTTGCACCCAATGTCCACCAGGAGAGGAGACTGCCAGGATTTTCCCGGTTTTCCAAAATCGTATCATGCCATTATCCCTGCTTTGTTATGGAGTCTGTTTACTCAGGTAAAAGCACACCTGGTCACCCTGATGCTCCTGGTTTAATGTTTGAGAGCGCTGCTCAAATTCGGCTATTTGCTCCGCACTAAAGAGGGAAGAGTCCGGGTTAACAGCATAGGAACGATCATCATGCAGTGCGATATCCTGCTGATATTGCTCGCTACCCCAAAATTGCAACGCAAAGGAATCATAGACGATATTGTCAACCTGTAACCCTGCCTGTTGTGCCAGGTATGCCATGCTCTTTATGGAGTGCAAGAACAGGTGCCGCGGTGCATCCAGCTGTACCCAGTCCAGCCTGTAATGTTGCCATGCCCATGAACTGACCGTGGGGACACGAATCAGGCAACAACCATCCGGACGGAGCCTCTGTGCTACAGATCGTAAGGTATCCAGCTGATCGACCACATGCTCAAAGGAATGATGAAACATAATCAAATCCCAGGAACCAGAGACTTCATGTATCGTCTGTTTGATAACTTTCAGGCCATTTTCATAGTCGATGTCTGCTTCGTTAAAAGGATCAGCACCTTGTACCTTGCAAAAACCTGCCTCCTTCAGGGAATGCAAAAGATGTCCAGCCCCACACCCAACATCCAGTATTCGGGAGTGAGGCTCTATGCCTGTTAGCTGCAAGGTCGCTATTTTGGCTTCCGGGTTTTTCAGAAAAAGCAGCTTTCCCAAAAAACCCTTACCGGTAGCAGCGTAATAATCCCGCTGCGCCAGTAGCCAGCGTTTAATGCCTGTTGGAAAGCCAACTTCAGAATAGGAATAGTAGTCTTCCGGGTAATAATCCGGCAGGTTTTCTGGCACATTTTCCAGTTGCAAGCATTCACAGTCCCCACACTGAAAGTAATCATGTACATCACGATACCCCAGCATCATTTCTTTAGCCTGATAGGCTGTATTGTTTTCGGAATTACCGCAAATTTTGCATGCCATGGTCATTCATGCGTCCCGAACAGACTTACCGTGACTTCCCAACTTGACAAATGATCCAAATACCATTCGAGTGTTTTTTGCATACCGGTTTCAAATGTTTCCAGAGGCTGATAGCCCAGCTCGGTAGTGATTTTTGTGGTATCCACAGCATAGCGACGATCATGCCCTGGCCTATCTGCCACATGTGTGATCAACGATTCGTGTGGGTAATGAGCAGCGCTGGGAAAACGGGCATTCATTGCATCGCAAAGCTGTTTGACCAGGCTCATATTGGCCTGTTCATTATTACCTCCAATGTTGTAGGTTTCACCCACCCGGCCTTTATTTAAAATCAACTCAATACCCCGATTGTGATCATCCACATAAAGCCAGTCACGAATCTGCTGCCCATCACCATAAACAGGGATTGGCTTACCCTCCAGCAAATTGGAAATAGTGAGCGGTATCAGTTTTTCAGGAAACTGCCAGGGGCCATAATTATTGGAGCAATTACTGATTGTCGTTTGCATACCATACGTATGGTAATACGAGTTCACGATATGGTCAGAGCAAGCCTTACTTGCTGCATAAGGGGAGGTGGGTTGATACGGAGTCGTTTCAGTAAAGGCGGGATCATCCGGCCCCAGGGTACCATACACCTCATCAGTGGAAACATGATGGAAGCGGTGTGCGACAGGCAGGTTTCCCTCATCCATCCAGACTTTTTTCGCGGCTTTCAGCAAACTGTGCGTACCGGTAATATTGGTTTTGAAAAAAGCATCCGGCCCATAAATAGAACGATCTACGTGTGATTCCGCGGCGAAGTGAACAACCGTATCAATCGCCTCATCACGCAACAGCTTCTCCACTTTTCCCTGATTGAGAATAGTATCCTCGACAAAGCGGAAACCAGGATGCTCATTCAGCGCATCAAGATTGGAGCGCGTACCTGCATACGTCAATGAATCCAGCACAACGATATGTGCATCCGGATACTGTTGCAGCCAGTAATAAACGAAATTGGTGCCAATAAAACCGGCGCCGCCGGTTACCAGCAGATGTTTGGGCTGATACACTGTTGTCATTTCAACTCTGTTAACTCCAGGAGCATATTACGCAGGCTTTCACGCCAATGTGGTAATATCTGCTGTAATAATTGTTCCGTTTTTGCTTTATCCATAACACTATAAGCTGGCCGTGCCGCCGGTGTCGGATATTGCTCGGTGCGGATAGGCACCAATGTTGGCCTATTAGTTAGTAAACCTAACTGTACCGCCTCCTCCTGGATAGCGACGGCGAAATCATACCAGCTTGCCACACCGTTGTCAGCGCAGTGATAAATACCCTGCGCCCGTTTATCCAGTAGCTGCCAGATGCTTTTAGCCAGGGTGGCAGCCCAGGTCGGTGATCCAACCTGATCGTAAATAATATTGAGGGAGTCGTGCTCCTGCATGAGCTTAAGCATCGTTTTAACAAAATTGTGACCCTGTGCAGCATACAGCCAGGAAGTTCTCACGACCAACGCCTGATCACCCAGTATTTCCAGAACAGCGCGATCACCCGCCTGCTTGCTCAACCCATACACACTTGCCGGTGCTGTGCTGTCTTCCGGTAAGTAGGGGCGGTAGTGCTTGCCTGAAAAAACAAAATCCGTGGACACCTGCACCATACGAATGGAGCGCTGCTGGCACACCTGCGCCAGGTTTTCTGCACCCTTATGATTAACCGCGTAGGCCAGCTCTGCCTCTTTCTCGGCCTTGTCAACGGCAGTATAGGCGGCTGCATTAATCACAATATCAGGCTGTTGGGTAGAGAGAAAGGTATTGACTCGATTGACATCCGTGATGTCCAGGTCTTCATGGTCTACAGCAACCAGTGTGTAATGATCCGGCACGCAACGCTGTAACTCACAGCCTAACTGCCCTTCGCTACCGGTTAAAACTACCTGAATCATACAATCAACGGCGAGGTAAATACCTCGGCATCAGCAAAAGCTAAGCCTTGCCGATCCTTGTCAGAAAGTAGTGGATCCTGACCATCAACCAGAGGCCACTGAATACCAATGTCGGCATCATCCCAGCGAATACAGCGCTCATACTCTGGCGCATACACATCTGTACACTTATATAAAAAGTCGGCCTGCTGGCTCATCACATAAAAACCGTGAGCAAATCCGGGAGGTACCCAAAGCATGCGCTGGTTTTCCTCACTCAGCTCTACACCTGTCCACTGCCCAAAGGTGGGTGAAGTACGACGAATATCAACAGCTACATCAAAGACCTTACCGGTCACCACACGCACCAGTTTTCCCTGAGTTTGTTGTAACTGGTAGTGAAGCCCACGCAAAATACCCTGGGGAGAGCGGCTATGGTTATCCTGGACAAAGCTAACATCCAGCCCATGTCGCTGAAAATCAGACTGATTCCAGGTTTCCATAAAAAACCCCCGCGCATCTCCAAACACATCCGGCTCAATTATTTTTACTTCGGGAATGGGGGTTTCAATGATATTCATATCACCAGGTTTTCCTGCTTTACCACATTGACGAGGTACTGACCATAACCACTTTTCCTGAGTGGCTCGGCCAGTTTAAGCAGTTGCTCACTATCAATAAAACGCATACGCCAGGCCACCTCTTCCGGACAGGCAATACGTAAGCCCTGACGCTCTTCAATCACCCGAATATAGTTGGCGGCATCCAGTAAAGACTGATGCGTTCCAGTATCCAGCCAGGCTGTACCACGCTTCAGGATTTCTACGGTCAGGTTCTCCTGCTCCAGGTATATCTGATTGACGGTAGTAATCTCCAGCTCCCCTCGTGACGAAGGTTTAACATCCTGTGCAATATCCAGCACGGTATTATCATAAAAATACAGCCCTGTTACCGCATAATGCGATTTCGGTAACGATGGCTTTTCTTCAATACTCAGCGCCTTTCCTGAAGCATCAAATTCAACCACGCCATAACGCTCTGGATCACTGACATAGTACCCAAAAACCGTGGCTCCCTGCTCCTGTTGTGCAATCTGTTTCAGGCGGGTAGACAGGCCCTCCCCGTAAAAAATATTATCCCCCAGTATGAGTGTCACCGGATCCTTGCCAACAAAATCTCTGCCGATGATAAAAGCCTGCGCCAAACCATCAGGACTCGGTTGTACTGCATACTGGATATTCAGCCCCCAGCCCGCACCATCTCCCAATAGTTCCTGGAATAAAGCCTGATCCTGAGGCGTCGTGATCATCAGAATATCGCGGATCCCCGAGAACATCAGCACCGTCAGGGGGTAATAAATCATCGGCTTGTCGTAAACAGGCATAAGCTGTTTACTGACAACCTGGGTCAGAGGGTGCAGGCGCGTGCCACTACCACCTGCAAGAATAATGCCTTTTCTCATGGGAAGTACTGCCTGGTTCAAGCTATTTCAGATAATAGCGCCCTGCGATGGCAACCACGACAATAATCAGGCCTATGCCCAGGTTGACAGCAATCAGCCAACGGATCTGGGACAGTGCTGCACCACCTTGTTCCCAGCTCTCTGTTGCTACTGCCTTGTTAAGCCGGTTATAGGGTGCAAAAAACACATGCAGAAAAATAAGTACCATAACGATACCCAGGCCGTGCATTATATGAACATAGGTTCCGGTATCTGCAAACCCGCCAATGAAAGCAAAAATTATGTAATAACCACTCCCCAAAATAAGTATGATGGATAACCAGACCCACGGAAAAAAGCGCCTGAATACAGATGCCCACAAGCGTAACCGAAAAGGTGCCTGAAGAATTTCAACAGCCGCAGGGCGTAGTGCCATATAAGCAAAAAACATACCCCCTACCCAAATTACGGCTCCTAATACATGCAAAGTAAGCGCCAGATGCATCGTCATAATCTATAACCTTGGTGAATTCAGTGGAAAGAGGGAGAAGTATAATCGCTTGTGCAGAGCGTGTTAAGGCAATTATTCATTCAGATCATCTTTTTAGCAACCCGTTATCAGGTGGCACCGGCGTTTCCAGCAAGCATAAAAAGCCATCCTATTGTGACAACCACTCTCCAAACCTGGCCGGAAGCGGGGTCGTTTTCAGTGTCGTATTCCATTGCTGGCGTGTAGCCAGTGTAGCCAGACTTTCAATACGCTGTACATCCAGGGGGTGGGTGCTAAAAAAGGGGACTTCATCATCCGACCCGTCACTATCTCGCAACTGTTGCAAGGTGACAAACAAGTCGCTCGCTCCATTCACTGTTCCGTAAACCTTATAGACAGCCTGCAACCCTTGTTCATCTGCCGCTGATTCCATGGTACGGCTAAAGTGAAGTTGTGTATACAAACCCGCATTACCCAATAAATCCATATTGGAGAAACCCAGTAAATACTTGATCCCGGTCGATATTGCCAAGCTCTGAGCAGTAGCCTGTATGGGGTGTCGCAGCTTCACATGCGCCATCTCATGTGCCAGCAACATAGCCAGACTGTTCTCATTCGGCAACTTGGCCAGCAAGCCTTTATACATAAATATATGCCCACCGAGCGTAGCATACGCGTTCTCCACCGGCTCTGCTTCATAATGTACCTGGATACGCATTCCTTTAGGTAACTGCATATGGGGCGCCAGGCGGGAAACCAGTGACTCCAGATAGCCCTGCATCGGATGCTTCTTTCCCTGGCTATTGCTGTTTTTTTCTACAGAATCACTCAGGTAGCGCTCAGCCAGGCGTGCCTCCTGTGCATAGGGAACACGGGCTGCCAACCAGGCTCCGGACTGCCCAAGCAGCCAGGCGACTGCTGTTAAAACAATCACTATCGCCACAAACAGTTTCACAAACACCCACAATGGATGCGTCTGGCTGGTATTGATACCTTCTGGAGGCTGAGGATTATGATACTTGTGCATTATTTCGAGCTGCCATCAAAGCCGTACCATAAGCAAGCACCTCTACGGAACCGATATTTTTCCCTGCCCCCTTGAAAATAGAAACAGTTTCATATTTCACATTCAAAACCAGTAATGCCTGTTTCTCAGAAGCCACCGCTTTCATGCGTAATAGTGCTTCACGCCGCGCTCTGTCCAGCAAGGTTTCATAGGATGTGACACGTCCTCCAAAAAAGGCATGCAGGGCAGCCAGAAAGCGTTTGAAATAATCCACAGAGATCGTGACGTTCCCCATCACCAGTTCATGCTGAAAGTTTCCCTCCGGTGGTGTTTTCAGATTTACCGCTGGCAAACGGTTTAGCTCATATTCTCTTTTGATAATGGATTGATAATGTCGCTTTTCGCGATAGCTGCCAACCCAATAGGCAATGACCAGTAAACCAATAATATAAATCAGCTGAAAGGATTCACCACTCATTCCAGCACCACCGCTGTGCCATAGACATAAATTTCTGCCGCTCCCTGAGTAATACTGGACGTTGAAAAGCGTACATTCAAAATCGCATTGGCGTTAGCAGCCTCTGCTTGCTGGATCATCCGCTGCATTGCTTCTTCGCGTGATTCCTGCAATAGCTCGGTATAGCTGGTCAGTTCGCCACCGAATAAGTTCTTGATTGAAGATAGCAAGTCACGCCCCGCATGCTTGGCACGCACTGAACTGCCCTGCACCAGCCCCAGGTGCTTGATAATGGTTTTCCCAGGAATGGTTTCCAGGTTAGTAATCTTCATAACTGTCTACTTTTTTTCTCTGCATAGTTCAACGGGAAAAAGCTGCCTTTGGCTTCCTTGTTGGTTTGCACCAGCACATCAAGTTGTCGAGGCGCCACCTGCCGGATCTCTTTCATCAGGGCAGAATAGGCTCGGTTCCGGTGCGGCATATTAAACTGGTCAGCAAGATAAGCAGCCTCCACCGCGTAAAGAAGGGTGCCCAGATAATAGAGACCCTTATTTTCCGCGTTTTGCCACAGTTTCTCTGTCTTGGTAATTGGAACAAGCAGCTCAGGCTCACGCTTTTTCCAGGCAGAAATCATATCCTTATTTTGTCTTGCAATAATAATTTGCTGAATCATCTCCCTGGTTTGTCGTGTGCTGTCAGGGTCAGACTGACTCAAATACTGCAAGAGTAATTGCACAACAGTATCGGGGAAATCATATCCGGATAAGAGGGTTGGGCGTTGTTTTCCTTTCCTGCCTTGATGTCTCTGCTTCAAGGGTATTAAAGTTTCGGCCAGCAGGCTTCGTGCTGCTTTCAGGTTATCTTCCAGCAAGCCGGCAGCCTGACCCAGACTTTTTTGCACTGCGGTATCAAAGCCTGTCATTTGCTGATGCAATACGGTCGCACGATGATGAAACTGGTTATGGATAGACAGGGCATCCTGTGTCGTTGCTGATTGCAACATGGCATTGCGAATCTCCAGATTAACCTTTTTATAGAGGGCTTCCTGCCGCTGCTTTTGTGTCTTAAACGTATCCAGCAGGGTTTCCAGCATAGGCCGGTGATTGTTGTGTACCGGAAGCAACCGGGCAATTTTCGCCAGCATTTCGTCCAACCCGTCACCACTTTCCCGAAGTCGCTGGTAGGCCGCACTCATGGGTTTGTAAGAACGCTCGACAAAGAGAAACTCATCCATACTCAGCTTTTTTTCCAGCTGTTCATCCAGACTGGCCTGCTGATACCTCGCTTTCCAGGCTGACAGCTTAATACCGACCAGCAAGGAAATGATGAAGATTCCTCCCAGTGTAACAAACAGAAAGACAGCTCGCTGATCCTGGCTCAAAGCCTTCCGCGTGGCTGGTTTGCGAAAGAACAGTATCGTGACGATGATGAGCACCAGCACAATAACCAGAAACAGTCCTTGAACAAAAGTAGGAAAATCCATCATCCTGAATCCTTAGTTAGACAGCCTGTAGAGTAACACCTACAGGCTGTAGCAGCTTCACGCTAAGAGTGAAGATTGGCACTTTGACTTACTTTTATTTTATCAGTCACTTAGTAATATCTGGAAGTGGTTAACCAGGGGTTTTAGAATTATAGTTGACCAAAACCCTTTCAGGCATCCAGAATTTATGGAACTATAGCAAGTAATACCTCTATTGTACTAATCCAGAAGCCTCCTGGTTCGCTGTGTTATCCGGTTCGTTAAGATCCAGCCTCGTACTTCGTCATGCCCGTAAGGCCTTGTCAAGAGCCGTCACACTATCTGCTGTAACAAAATAGGACATATGATCACTGACTACATTCTGAACGTCCAGTGCTGGAGTTCTGCCCGGCTTGATATGCGCCATACTACTCACTTTGACTGCGACATCATTATTCTCCGCAAACAGAGTTTGTGATAGCACATCAAAAGCAGCCAGCTTGCTGCGCTGTGCAGCAAACCGGAAGATTTTTTTATAACCTTTTTCTTCCGCCCCAGTATCATCTACTCGCAACTTTTCTGTGTCACCAGCGACCAGGTAATAGGGGATTTGCGGGTCTGGTGCCTGATAGAGAGACTGGGTAAAATCTGAATTTTCCGCCATCTGATCCAGTGTGTCATCCACAGAATCAATCAGCTTCATCATACCCGCGACCGCAAGCCCACCCACAGGAACCGTCGTCAGGCCATTCAGTATGAGTGTTAAACTCCCATATGCCCACTTTCTAACCATACTCACGCCCAGATCCTTGACACCCGCCCAGGGCGATCCATTGTTCGGTGTGCCCAGCATTACCAGCTTGCTAACCAGCTTGTTACCCCCTTCCATCTCAACCATCCAGCGGGATACCAGGCCTCCCATCGAGTGCGCTACAATATGAACCGTTTTCCCATGGCCTTCTGTCAGGCCTGCTTCCTGTAGTTTTTGCTTAAACTGGCGTGCCGTTTCCTGAATGGGGGTATTCAGGTTTTCATAATCAAAACACAAAACCAGGTCATATTGATCCTGAATAGAGCGACCACCCTCCAGAGGATAATGCATAACGCCTGCCATGGAGCGAGTCTCTCCGATAATGCCATGAATAAACACCACTATCGTCTCTGCTGCCGCCACCTTGGCACGCACATCGCTTTGTTGATCATTGTAATCAACAACTTCTGTCGGCGACTCGGAGTCATAAACGGGTATCGCCAGACGTACCGTATCTTTTTCCAGTTTCAGAGCGCTGCTAACGACTTTCTGAAAATAAAGTTTTAGCGAATGCCCCAATCCTTTCGCCATCACTGCCGCCGTCTCTGGAGAGACCTGACTGCTGTCTGGCAGGGATTCAATCCTGATACGGGTTTTCCCATCCTCTGTGACGGCATGCCCGAGGGGATAATAAATTTCACCATCAAAAGCAAAGGGCAAAACATGCTCACCACGACTTAACGCTGTTTTCAGTGAAATCACCAGTGGCTGTTCTGTTGTGACACTCTGGATTGATGCATCATCCAGCACGCCCAGCGAGATCACGCTCAAATCTGTTTCCGTACCACGTGTTGCGGATGCCGCCAGAGACAGTGCCGGTGTCAACCGGTTATCTTGCAAGGCTATCGGGGTCGCTCGTCTTCCCTTATTTACTGCTTCCAGCCCGCGATTCACCTGCGTCTGTGACTCCAGACTAATAACTGCCCGTAGCGGATGAGGCTCTATTTCCACCCCAAGCCCCAGTTCGGTAATCACGTCATCCGGTATTTCAATACCCTGTAGTGGGCGTACTGTCGTCAGGGTAGTGGCCTTGGTCATCCAGTCTGCCAGTCTGGGGCGAGTCCTGCGAAGACCCCGCGTATTGGTATATTGCATGGCTTCATCCAGTAGTGTTTGTAGCGCATCACCACCCCGCGTGCTTTTATTTTGAACCAGCGGATCCAGTGTCTGGTCGTAAATTTCAAGACCTTCCTGCTCCAGTAAACTGGCATTAAATTCCTTTTCGCTAACAATCAGTTTCAGAATATCCCGGCTTTCGGTCACGCCCTGCCGGTACAAAATATCATCGACAAAAGCCTCAATATTTTCTCCTTCAAAAACCTTTATCACCGGTCTGGCGTGAAGCACGTTACTGGCACCACTATCCTGCTCTACTGTTTGCCGGGAACGCAACCACACGCCATTCGTGGTCGCTGACTGAATGCTACCGTCCAGAGGATTAAAAAACAGCAGGGCACAGTACAGCGGTTTGGGGTGTGTCATGTCGGGGTTTAAACGCAGCTCAAGTGCAAACTTCGGCGCCACCCAGCGATTACCCTGCTGCTGATATTGCAGGGTTACATCGGTATCGACAAATTCACTGCCTTTATGTATGACAACCAGTTGCACGGCATCATCGGCAATCCTGTCTGCGGGTCGGCCTGCATCATTATCCAGCTCCAGCTTGTGCTGCCATTTCGCCATATGTTCCAGCTGGCGCAATACTTTTTTGGCCGGCACAGGCAAATAGCCACCTTCCACTGGCTTAAATAAGGGCTTTTCATCGATAGCCAGCGAGAGGGTATAGCGATTATTTCTGGCTATCAGGCGATAACTGGCCTGACCACTCCCTTCTTCGACAAATGACGATGTCTTGCCGATACCTTCCATATTACCTAATACTTCTCGCGCTACACGCACACCCTCCTCGTCACCCAGCATTTCGATCATCAATTTGGGTCGAGCCTGTACCACAACATCCGCCTGATAGGCTCCGGTTTTATCCAGAGCAGTATCCAGCTCCAGCACACTTTTTTCAGACTCTACCGATGTTATGGTGGCAATAGCCAGTGGCATCTCATCATCCGGGTTCGTAAAAACGGCCAACTGATCACCCGCTCTCATCCCGTGAATGGCACCCGCATCCAGCCACCATTGATTGTTTCTGGCAGTTACCACGCGTTTGACAGGCTGAATATCTTCACCCAGAAACAGGGTATTCACATCCGCACCCAGAATACCTTCTACCTGAGGATGCTGTTTATCAACCAGAGCCTGTACCTGCTGATTAATGCGGGAAACCAGATTACGGTAGCTAAAACTGCCCGCTGCCGATTCCAGGGTTTTGCACAAAAAGTGAGTAAATGCACCATGTCGCCGGCCTTCAATGACCAGCTCTTTGGACAACTCACTATCGCGACACGCAGACAGTATAAT
>WFWY01000168.1 GCA_015490895.1 Thiotrichaceae bacterium
ACCTTGTCGCCTTCTGCCTTGACATAGACTTTTTCAATCCAGCCATCGGTACGTGAATGCACATGATGCAGGGTGTCTTCGTTATAGCTGATAGAGCCGATGGTATGAATCGTACGCGAAAGTGTATTGCGCTGGATGGTCATGGTGCGTATTCCCATCTTTTGTGCCGTACTGGCTTTGACCTTGATGCGCGGGAAGCTGTTGTCACCGGAGTCATCTTCCGGCTCGCCACCTTCTTCATACACCGGGATGAGATCCATTCCCATCGGAGACTTTCCCGGTTTGTCACGACGATAATTGGCATCCATCGGCGCTACCCAGTATTTAATCTTTTTTTCACCGGTCTTTGTTGTGTTACTGGCGGGAGCCTCCTCCTTTTCAGCTTCTTTCCTGACAAGTTTCATGCCACAGATTGGACAGCTGCCAGGCTTGTCTCTGACAATCTGGGGGTGCATGGGGCATACATAATTAGGGATGGAATGTTTTCGGGCATGTTCGATCAGTGATTCATCCTGAGTCTTGTCGGGCAGGGGGAAGTAACTCCGGTATTCGGGAGCGAAAAACCAGACAAGTACGAGGATCAGCGGGAGTAGCAGGAAAAGTCCACCCAGCCCTTTTAGTATGTTTTTCATAACATCAATTACTCAGAACATGAAAAAATAGTGTTAAAAAATAGTGTGCATTCCATGGCTCTTGTTCCTTGAGTCTGTCTATTTGTGTTGCGTTTGCTGTTCATACGGATTTTGTGTGGAAACCTGTCACCATAATTTTTATCAATAACAGACATCGCCCTTGCACTTTTGCTGGGTACGAATGTGGTAAACCGTTTCCACGGGTGCGATGGCGACAATACCATCACCTTCAGCACCGGTATGTGCAATCTCCATAATGGTCTCGGCTACTTTTTCAGCCCGGTCCTTACCAATAAATATTTCCACCTTGACATGGTTAACTAACCAGTCTGGTGCAAAAAAGTTGGCGTATTCACCATAGCCCTTGACCTTGGAGACAGTAGCACCTGGAACTTCCATCTCCAAAAGCGCTTCTTCCACTGTCTCCAGGCAATAAGGGTTGATAATGGCTGTAATTTTACGAAATTCCATCACGTGTCTCCTGTTGTTGTACTCGACATAGGGGATACAGGATGCATCTCCTCCGGGTTGAATAAATCCCAACAGTCGGCAGTGCCATGAAAAATCAGAGCCTTCTTACAGGCTGTCAGGTGGTTTCATCATAACAAGAAATGGATTCAATAAGGTGGCAGACAGACTGGCAGTCCGGATCCTCGTCAGGCATGTGTGACCACTGTAATAGTGCTTTTTCCATCCGCTGTTGTAATCTCATTAGTGTTTCCAGGTGGCGCCGGTTCTCAAGGATGCGGTGTTGTAATATTTCCCGTACCCTGGGGCATGGAGAGCGTCCCTGCCTCCAGTCCTGCTTGATTTCCTGTATTTCGTGCAGGGTATAGCCTAATGCCTTCGCCTGATGGATAAAGCGGAGCCAGTTGATTTCACTTGTCTGGTAGAGGCGGTAGCCATTGCGAGGATTTCGAGTTGGGCTAAGTAGCCCCATGCGTGTGTAATAACGTACTGCATGGGGAGTTGTGCCGCTTTGTTTTGCTAGTTCTGTGACCGTCATAGGTGCCCCTTATCGTGGGATAGTATGAAAAACAAGGTAGTCGATGAGTTGGTTATGTACTAATACTGGCTAAATACCCCTACTTCTTTGCCATCTTTGTAGCTAATGACCTGGTAGGAATCTGCGGTTTGTCCTGGCATTTCCATGCCGGGCGATCCTTTAGGCATTCCGGGTACTGTTAATCCGGAGATATCGGGCTTTTCCTGCAGGAGGCGCTTTACATCCCTGGCAGGCACATGTCCTTCAATGGCATATTTATCTACAAAGGCAGTATGGCACGAGCCTAAACCTGCCCCCAGCCTGGCTTTATACTTGTAATCAACCAGGTTGTTGACATCGTGTGCTTCTACCCGAAAGCCATTATTTTCCATATGCTGAACCCATTTTTTACAACAGCCGCAGGTTGCACTTTTATAGACGGTGACCACTGGCAGTGATGAATCCGCCTGGACATTGTTGCTGGATAGGTTCAATAACACAGTGGCTGTAATAACAGCAGCGATAGCAATGCCAGCGAGACCTAATGTTGTTTTCTTTTTCATAAGGATTTTCCTCATCATCATGTTCAGGTTGAATAATCTGGATCTGCATCACACGGCTTGGCGAGGAGGCAGACTATGGCATTAGAACCAGGCCCGAATACCTGTGACAAACTGTGTATCAGAAACATCGACACCATCAGCACGAGCGAAATCGGCCGTGTCACCAAATTTTTTGGTCCACTCCACACCGATATAAGGTGCAAATTCGCGTCTGAATTCATGGCGTAGCCGAAGACCAACCCGGGCATCGGCCAGGCCGGAACCGATCCGCATTTCAGGGTCATTCTTGCCATACAGGTTGAGCTCTATCTCTGGTGTGAGTATGGTTTTTTGTGTGAAAAGCAGTTCGTATTCGCTTTGAATTCTTGCTGCGGTACGTCCTTTATCACCAGCGAACAGGGCAAGATCCGTTTCAAAGAAATAAGGTGCCAGGCCTTTCAGGCCGATTACGGCCCATTCTCTTCCCGTGGGTTTAAAGTCTTTTCTGACGCCGGCCTGTACATCCCAATAAGGCGCAATGGCGTGGCTATACAGCGCCTGAAGTTCCAGTTCTTCGTTGTCGCCATTGACACGTTCACCTTCCGTTTTGAACCAGAGTTTGTTGAAATCTTTACCGATCCAGGCTTCTGCTTCCCAGGTGACCGGGTTGTCTCCATTGGCATCATGGACTTCCAGTTGATCCAGCATAAACTTGGTGAGTATCGGGTCATCTTCCATTTTCTCTGCGGGATAAGGGAAGGGCACATCATGATCCAGAGAACCATCGCTGACAGGAATGGAAGACTGGTGTTTCATGGTTGAATGATCCATCTTCATACTGGTGTTATTCATTGAATGGTCTTGCATGCTCTTACCCATAGGCTTGCTGTGTTTTGAGTGATCCATTTTCATTTCGGTGCCTGTCACAGGTTCTGTCATCGGCATCGTATGTTTGGAGTGATCCATGGAGGCTGCCGCCTTTTTTTGTGCGTTGCATTCGGCCATTTTGGCATGCACAGGGTTAGAGCAATCCATGTTCTGGGTGTTGGCTGTGTCCATTTTCATTCCCTGGTGTCTGGAGTGATCCATATCGGCTAATACCAATGGAGATGCCAGCAAGCCAAATGTTATGGCAATAATATGTTTTTTCATGATTGTTTCTCCTTTAGTAACAACTTAAGCAACGATGACACGGCGGAACATGCCTTTCATGTGATACAGCAAATGGCAATGGTAAGCCCAGTGCCCTTTGGCATCGGCTGTCACCAGATAGCTGATTTTCGCTCCCGGCTGAACGATGATGGTATGTTTGCGTGGCAGGTAATTATCATCACCGGATTCCAGCTCACTCCACATACCGTGCAGGTGAATAGGGTGGTTCATCATGGTGTCATTGATGAGTGTAAAGCGTACCCGCTCACCGAAACGCAGCCCTATCGGCCTGGAATCATTGAACTTGACACCGTTAAATGACCATATGTAGCGGCTCATATTGCCGGTTAAATGGAGTTCTATCTCACGATTGGGTGGACGCTTGTCCTGAGTGGGATACAGGTTCTTAATGTCAGCATAGGTCAATACCCGGCGACCATTATTTCGCAGGCCAACTCCGGGGTCATCCAGCCTGACCTGTGGATCCATGGCAAGCATGTCGATATTGGGGCCAGTGACGATCTTTACGCGTGCTTTTGATCCACCTGCATTTTTGTTATGCCCCATGGCACTGTGATCCATGCCTGCCATATCGCCTGATCCCATGTTCATACCACCCATGTTCATGCCCATGTCCTTATGTGTTAAAAGGGGCGCTGGATCAAGAGGGGGGACTTTGGCTTTTTTCCCATTGCTGGTCAGTGTGCCGAAAGCATAACCAGAACGGTCAATCGCCTGGGCGAAAATGGGGTAAGAGCCACCCTGTTGAGGCTGGACGATGACATCATAGGTTTCAGCTACCGCAATACGGAACTCGTCAATGCCGTGAACGGGTTTGATATTCTGGCCGTCCGCAGCGACAACCTGCATTTTCAAACCGGGAATACGTATATCGAAGAAAGTCATTGCCGAGCCGTTAATAAAGCGCAGACGTACTTTTTCTCCAGGACGGAAACTGCCCATCCAGCCCTGATTCGGCGTTTGGCCATTTGCTAGAAACGTATAGGTATAGCCGGTAACATCTGAAATATCCCGGTCAGACATACGCATCTGGTTCCACATTTTGCGCGCTTCTATAGCTTTTGCCAGCCCCTTTTCGCGAACCTCTTTGGTGAAATCAAAAAGGGTACGTTCGCGACGGTTATAGTAGTCACTCATTTTTTTGAGTTTGGCATAAACCGTATGTGGGTCTTCATCTGTCCAGTCAGACAGTAACACCACATAGTCGCGGTCAAATTTTACGGGGTCTGCATTGCGGGGCTCTATTATAATAGAGCCATACATACCCGTTTGTTCCTGAAAACCGGAATGGCTGTGGTACCAGTAAGTACCGTTTTGTACCGCCTTAAACTTGTAAACATAGGTTTCACCGGGTTTGATGCCGGCATAACTTAAGCCGGGTACACCGTCCATATTGCTCGGTAAAATCAGACCGTGCCAATGAATAGATGATGTGACTGACATTTTGTTGGTTACGCGAATTGTGATGTCATCCCCTTCACGCATACGCAAAGTAGGGGATGGAATTGAGCCATTGACCGCAGTGGCCATACGTGGGCTACCGGTAAAGTTGACCATGATCTCATCAATGGTGAGATCAAAGGTGTTACCTTCAAGCACCGGGACTTCTAGCGCCGGAGCAGCTGATAACAGCCTGGGACTTAGCATACCCAGGCTGGCCAGCATGCCAGCGGTAGTTAAGCCCTGTACAAAGTGGCGACGACCAGGGTCGAAAGTATTTTTAATGTATGTATTGTTCATTGACATATCACTCCGATAAAGACTAATGGGTATGAGGTTGATCACCGTCGTGGTGTTTTTCACCCTCTGAATGACTGGAAGACTGTGAAGCGTTCGTTTCCTGTGGAGGCTTTTCAGCAGGTGTTCCATGTGCATGGGGCGTTGCTCCATGAGATGTTTCGGTCATATTCTGCTGTTGCTTTGTCTGGCTATTGTTTGTAGCTGATTGAGTCTGGGTGTTTTTCTGGGGGGTAGATGTGGCGTCATTGTGATTTCCATGACCTCCACTGGCTGGCGTCACCATCTCTGGAGTTGCTGCTGTGGAGCCATGGCCCTTACCATCAGCATGTTGATGTGCATGCCCCTCGCCACTTGTTTGTGGCAATGACATCACCCCTAACCCGTAGCGATAAACGGCCTCTCCACCGTGCCACCCGGTAGTTGCCAGCAAGCCTCCACTTAACAGGGCGACCGTTAGAAAAACCAGCCCGGGCGTACGCTTTTTGCTATGAATCCAAAGCGACCACAGTGTCAGTACAGCAAAGGCAGCAGCAGTGGCGAATGCCCAGTTTCGATGTTCGGTCATTGCTGCATGTGAAGGTGTATCGTGTGCGACCGAATTGTAGGCCAGATAGCCTGCTATCAGAGTGAGCAGGGTAATGCCCATACCTGTCCAGAGGCTCCAGCGTGCAACAATGAACCAGTTGGTTTTCAGGGTACTGTGATCTGGCATCAAGATAGCCAGCAGATAGAAAATCACGGCGGTGGCAAGCAGCCCGATGGTAAAATGCACGAGAATAGGATGCCAGTTTGGAATAATATCAATCATGTGAGTCCTCAATAAAACGTAAAGTAATGTTCTTGTTATTGTTTCGGTTTAGCGGGAATCTTCTTGCAGGCGATTCACCGAACCGGGTAGCGTTAAGGAGCCTCTGATTAAGTCCGGTCGAATTTCCTGTGAGATGAAATTCGTCAGTTTTTTGATAGAAAAGTTAGCAATAGTCATTCTATTGGTCACTTTTATAGCGAAAAAATGGTGATATTTCAGCCTCAGGAAAACGACTGGGACTTGATCAGAGTCTCCTTAAGTGGAGTAGGGCGCCAGAGTTATCTCGACAATATTTAACACGTGAACCAGGGAGAACCGTTAATAGCTTGGTCAGTGTGAAAAAGTGATGCCAGGTTTGCTCTATCGAAGAACAAAATGTCCTTTGCGAGAGAAGGCGCTGGACTTAAGCGAGAGGGGGCTGTAGCTCGGGAGAGATACTACGGGTATAGAAGGTAAGGTAAGTTGAAACCGGCTTGATAGAAGGTGTGTATGGTAATGTCTGTGATGGCGTCATGGTGATGGCGGCAGTTACGCCCAGGCAGTTGTTACAGCAGCTGGAGTCACAGTCCATGGATTGCATAAAGCCATCCTTGTCTGAGTCGTAACAAGCCATGTCGGGGTCGTTGCAATGCATCTTCATGGTACTTGAGGCCGTGTTTTCAGGAGCAGTGCCTGCTTGCATTGCATCGTGATCTGCCTTGTCGGTTGAAGTTGTCGAAGCCGTCATGGAAGAGGAAGAAACAGTGGGTACTTTTGAGGTATTGGAGGCGCAAACTGACGCAATTCCCGCAATCGGGAATATGGCGTTAAGCGTTATCAATACGATTAAAAGTCGAATCATTATCTCTGTTTCATAGTATCAGTGCTTAAAAAGCCTAGCACAAATAAGAATCATTTCAAGTGGCTTTCGATGAGGTGTGCAAAGCACTTCCTTTGCTACACCTCAAAATATAACGGAGCTATCCACTTATTAGATGCAACCAGGTCTATTTTTTTCAATTTTTATGACTAGCTATAAGCTGTTGATTGATAATCCTATTCTCTATATGGCTCTGTTCTTGAGGGGCTGCTCGAATAATTAATGATAAAAAAATACAGAAAGTGGTCAACTTTTCGGTATTCCACGCGAATCTAGGTTCCATAACATAAATTAATATTCCACAACAGTTTTAAAAAAGGGGACTACATTGGAAAAGTTGAGAAAAGGAGTGGCACTCCGTTTTGCCATATTTTCATTGCTGGTGACAGCACCTACGGCTTATTTACAGGCTCAGGATAATGTTGTTTATGGGGGGCTGGATGTCACTGAAAAATCTACCGCGGTGTATATCGGGGGAGTGAAAGCAACCAATGGCAATATTGCGACAAATGGTTTTGTCCTGGGGGGCTTTTTATCGGGAGCAAAATACGATTATGACACCACGGGTGTGAATAACACGATAGATGTGGATGCGGTTACTGTGAATACGGTAGTAGGGTATCAATGGGTTAAACCTTCCCACAGTGTTGCACTTTATACCGGGCTTGATTATCAGGATCACTCCCTGAATCCTGATGACCCAAATACCAGCGTCAAGGGAGATGATGCGGGAGTCATGGCACAACTTGAAATACTGAAATATAACTCGTTGGTGGAGGGGAGCTTTATTGCCAGGGCCAGTGATGTTTTTGGTTCATATTGGGCCAGAGGCCGGATGGGACGCCAGTTGGGGAAAGCAAAAGTGGGCGTTGAACTAACAGGGCTGGGTAATGATAGTTACAGCAACAGACGCTATGGTTTGTATGCAATTTACCCTGTTTCCTTGCGTACAGGGCTCGATTTTGGCCTGGGTCAGTCAGAAATTACCGGGAAGAACAGTGTTCAGGATAGCGATAGTGCCTATGGCTCTGTGGGTTTTATTACCTCGTTCTGATTCC
This sequence comes from Thiotrichaceae bacterium, assembly GCA_015490895.1. GTDB lineage: Bacteria > Pseudomonadota > Gammaproteobacteria > Thiotrichales > Thiotrichaceae > HyVt-477. The sequence goes on from WFWY01000168.1 coordinate 7,798, forward strand.
ATCATTTAACTTATTAAGGAGTGTCTAATGAATACTCATCCTACCCATCCAGTTAATGTCGATACGATTAAACATCTTGCGATCAGCGACAGTGGTTTTGTGTTTGATCCGACTATTGGAAAAAGTTACACCGTCAATGAGTCTGCCCTGTGGATACTCAAACGGCTGCAACAGGATCAATCTCTGGATACGATTGAGCAACATATTGTTGAGGAGTTTGACATCACAGCGGAACAGGCAGAACGTGATCTGGGTGAGTTTTTTGAACAATTAAACCGTTATATTCACTAAGCCGGTACTCACAATTGATGCAAAATAAAACTATACGGGTAGCGATTACCGGGATGAATGCCAAACCGGATAATCCGGGCCCAGGTCTGGCTGTCGCACGTTGCCTTTTTGAAGAAGACGCTTTCCAGGGGGAAATTATTGGGCTGAGTTATGATGTTCTTGATCCAGGACTATACCTGGATGAAATGATTCATCATGCTTACTTATTGCCTTATCCTTCCAATGGTGAACATGTGCTGTTGGAACGACTACAGCAGATCCATTCGCGTACCCCTTTTGATATTTTGATTCCCTGTCTGGATGCAGAGCTTGTCAACATTATTTCCATACAGGATGAATTGTCCGCTATGGGCGTCAAGGTATTGATGCCCGATGTAGAAACCTTGCAGCTAAGAGATAAAGACCGTTTACCAGACCTGGCAAAACAGGCAGGCATTAAAACACCGGAAGTGATCAGTATTACCCAGGCAGGCTTTTTTTATAACTGCCATAAAGAAGGTTGGCAATATCCGCTGGTAGTTAAAGGTGTTTATTATGATGCCGGTATCGCTCGTACGCCGGATGAAGCTGCCGCAATTTTCCGCAAAATAGCAGCAGAATGGGGGTATCCCGTATTAGTGCAGCGCTATATTGAAGGGGAAGAATTTAACCTGACAGCATTGGGTGATGGTCAGGGTAATCTCACCGGCAGTGTCATGATGCGTAAGCGTGCAGTGACCGATAAAGGCAAAGCCTGGGCAGGTATTTCCATTTATGACACCCAGTTAAGGGCGGCAGCAGAGAAGCTGGTGAAGGCGCTTGACTGGTCTGGACCACTGGAAATTGAAATGCTGCGCTCACGACAGGGCGAGTATTACCTGATTGAAATCAACCCGCGCTTTCCTGCCTGGATTTATCTGTCCGCAGCGGTGGGTTGCAACCTTCCGTGGGCATTGGTACAGCTGTTGGAGGGGCATGAAGTGAACTTGCCAGAACCGGAAATTGGCAAGCTGTTTATCCGTTATGCACAGGAAACGGTTATCAGTCTGGAGAAATTTGAAAACATGACGATGTGGGGAAACAATTAAATGCAGACACGGAAAAAAAGCTGGGTAAAGCCAACCATTACACAGCATGGTGGCAGTACCCTGAACAAGTTCGGGCGCATGCCCATGAAGGACTATATTGATACGATTGAAGGTGTATCGATAGCATCACTGGTCAAGGATTATGGCTCGCCATTATTTGTTCTGTCTGAAAAACAGCTGCGTGAAAATGTACGCAAGCTCCGGCAGACATTCGAATCCCGTTATCAGCACGTGGTTTATGGCTGGTCCTATAAAACCAACTATCTCAATACGGTGTGTTCCATCTTGCATCAGGAAGGTGCCTGGGCAGAAGTTGTATCTATATTTGAATATGAAAAAGCCAGGGCACTGGGTGTCCCTGCCAATCGGATTTTGTTTAACGGGCCACATAAATCCAGAGAAACCTTGCAACGCTGTGTTGAAGAAGGGGCGCGTATTCATATTGATAATACCGATGAGTTATATCTGCTGGAATCCGTAGCACAAGCAGCAAACAAGCCTGTTGATGTGACAATTCGCCTGAATTTCGATACTGGATATACCGAAGCCTGGAGTCGTTTTGGATTTAATATCGAGTCCGGCCAGGCCATCAATGCGGCGAAACGTATCGGCTCTAGCCAGTGGCTTCATTTGTGTGGTCTGCACAGCCATATTGGTACCTTTATTCTTGATTCCAGGGCGTATTCCTCCCAGGTCAAGATCATGTGTGACTTTATGAAAACAGCCGAGCAGCAGACCGGTTGTGTGATTAGCAGTATTGATATTGGTGGTGGTTTTGCCTCAAAAAATGATCTGCATGGTATGTATCAGCCTGCGGAGCAAATTGTTCCATCTATTGAGCAATATGCAGATGCCATTTGCACCACGCTTATTCAGGAAACGGCTGATCGTGAAGCAGCAGGTAAACCTCGCCCAACCTTAATTATGGAAAGTGGTCGCTCAGTCATAGATGATGCTGAAATGTTGATCAGTTCAATTGTGTCTACTCGCCGTTTGCCAGATGGCAGGGCAGCAGCCGTGATGGATGCCGGGGTCAATCTCCTGTTTACGGCCTTTTGGTATAACCATCGTATTCAACCGACACGTTTGCTGGAAGGTGTGGCTGAAGATACCGTTTTGTATGGTCCGTTATGTATGAACATTGATGTGATCCGGCAAAGTATTATGATGCCGCCGTTGTCGGTAGGTGACTCTCTGGTGGTAAGTCCGGTAGGGGCATATAACAACACCCAGTGGATGCAGTTTATAGAATACCGGCCCAATATTGTCATGATTCATGAAGATGGACAGACGTCTGTGATTCGTGAGGCCGAGGATTTGGCTTTTATGAATCAGCTTGAAAAAATGCCAGAGCATGTGGTGGGCAACCATCAGTATGATTAAGTCCGTGGTATTTCCCCCACGGTTTTGAGAGTCTTGTTTAACGGAGACAAGACTCTCCTTTTTATTCCACCCTGAACCTGACACAACCAGGTTCGGGGTATTTTCCTGCTTTCGGCGACCTCTACCTATCGTTAATCCATGCAAGACTATATTGCAAAAGTCAATCGACTGATTTCCAATCTGCCCTGCTTGTTGCGTAGTTACGCGTCTATTTTTTTTATACCGGATGCCCGTATCGGTGCTTTTTTTCTGGTGGCAACCTTATGGTTTCCTAACTCTGGTATTGCAGGGTTGCTTTCTGCCATTATTGGCACTCTGACGGCTCGTTTTTTCCAGTTTTCCAATATTTCCAGTGGGCTCTATGCCTATAACAGCCTGCTGGTGGGGTTGGCTATCGGTGCCAACTTTGAAATCAGCATGTATCTGGTGGGGCTCATTGTTTTATCATCCATACTGACGGTATTTATGACCGTCACTGTTGCGGATGCCTTGTGGCGTTTTGAGCGCCTGCCTGCCTTAAGTCTACCTTTCGTCATTGTGGCGGTTACCATTACTTTTGCATCACAGGGATTTTACGAGCTGGAACGATACAGTCACCATAACTTTGCTCAGGGCCTGAATATTCCCGGCTTTATAGAGCATTTTTTCACGGCACTGGGAGCTACCTTTTTTACACCCCATCCGATTGCCGGAGTGCTTATTTTTATTGGCTTGCTACTGGCCTCCCCCTATTTGAGCTTTCTGGCCATCAGTGGTTATACGGTGGGTTATTTTCTCTATCAGAGCTTGTCGGGTGCAGCAGACAACCCTATGAATTACACCAATGCCTTTAATTTTATTTTAACGACAATGGCGCTTGGGGGTATCTTTATGGTGCCCAGAGTTTCAAGCTATATCGTTGCATTACTAGGTGCAGCCTTGACCACCATTGTGACGATGGCAACACAGTCTTTTATGCTGGTCTATGGTTTGCCTGTCATGGCCATCCCTTTTTTACTGACTACCTTGATTATACTGGCGGCTCTGAGTAAACGTCTGGGAAGTATTCCTCCCTATTTATTACTGGATAATCCGGATCTGCCGGAGCGTTCCAGGGAGCGGGCACGCTTGTTGCAGGTGCGGGGTGGCAAGTTAAACAGCGTGCCGGTGTATGCTCCATTTCAGGGTAGATGGACGGTTTACCAGGGGTTTAATGGAAAGCATACCCATAAAGAACCCTGGCAACATGCGTTAGACTTTATTATCACCCATGAAGGGAAAAGTTATCATGGTGAGGGTCAGTTACTCAGCGACTATTACTGTTATGGTGCACCTGTTTTTTCGCCGGTTTATGGTACCGTAGTCCGGTGTATAAATGACCAGGCTGACAATCTGATAGGCGAGGTTGACGTTAAGAATAACTGGGGCAACCTGGTACTTATTCATCTCTATGATGGTAATTACCTACTGCTTTGTCATTTGCAGGAATACTCAATCCAGGTCTTTGAAGGACAAGTCGTATCGCCAGGGGATTTGCTCGCTCGGTGTGGAAACTCGGGTCGTTCCCCACAACCGCATTTGCACCTGCATATCCAGAAAGCCGCACTACTGGGAAGTCCAACCATTCCTTTTCACCTCACGCATGTTCTAACCCAGGTAGAACAGCAGGAACCCCTGTTTCGCCTTTATTCGCGTCCTGTTCAGGGTGAATATGTTAGCCCGCTGGTCACCGATACTGGCTTAAAACAGGCATTGCATCTGCCTGTTGGCAAACAGTTGTTGTATCGTTTTAAAGGTAACGAAGAAGCGTGGGAATCACGTACCTTGAAGGTGAGTGTTGACCTGTCAGGGCGTTTTTGTCTGGAAACAAATCTGGGCGCTAAAACCTGTTTTGTCGAGGATTACCAGATGCTGTCCTTCTATGAAAGGAATCATATTGAAGATGATTTCCTGGATATGTTTATATTGTCGCTTAGCGTGACACCCTTTGGAGAGGGCAAGTTGCAATGGAAAGATCAGCCTTCCAAGGCCTTTTTATCACGCCGGCTGGTGAGCCCTATGCGGCGTTTGGGCTGGTTATGGATACGATCAGAAGGTATTAACTCGTATTACAAACGGGTCTGGAGTGAAAAGCGATCAAGCTGGCAGCAGGATGGGCAACACCAACTGGCTAATGGCAAACAGGTTTGTGTGCAGACTCGTGTCTATATTAAAGCCAACACAGGTGCTGTTGAGCTTTCCTTAAAGGATAAAAACAATCACTGGGTAGCAGAGCTTCATACCTATGGTATTGATGATGATATCGGTATCAAGGGTTTTGCGATTTAAAGCGATCACGATGATTGTCGTCATGATGACAGGGTGCCTTTCCGGATAACCTGTCTCGTATCGCTAATATCAAATAATACGGCACCACCAGAAGTGCGCGGCTAGAGCCGCACGTCCTTGATCAGGGTCTCCTTGAGTGAGAGGGGATTGAACAGAATGTGTGTGAATATAACCCAGGCAGTGGGTTGTGGTGGATTTAGGGCTTCAAAGGTCGGATCATTTTATCGTCCAGTTATAATCGTCGGTCAAGAAGTATTCGCAGCTGTAGGTTGGCGCTGAAGAACTACGCCCAATAAAGCAGGGCATGTTGGGCTTCGTTCCTCAGCACCAACCTACAAGCCACCCTGTTTTGTACCCGTCGTGATGCCCTGTTCTCAAGAATTCATTCTCCCCAGAGTTATTAGCCTTAATTACTGAATGCGCTGAATAGTTACAAATTTTATCTCTTTGAAAGAACGAAGTATTGTGTCTCCATCATTCAGAATTTGGGTCAAGAGTATCCATGAGTAGAGATAAATAAGGGGTTCTGAAATAGAAAACGGGTGGCTAAATAGCCACCCGTTTTCAGTGAGGTATTACTTTAGGTTTATTGATTACTCAATTCTAAAGAAACCCATCATGCCAGCATCTTCATGTTCCAGTATGTGGCAGTGGTACATGTAGTCACCGTAGTTGACAACAGGATCGAAGCGACCAATGAATTCAACCGTTTCACCGGGCTGAACCAGGACGGTATCTTTCCATCCCAGATCCACACCAGTTGCAGGTCTGCCACCACGGCTCAGAATCTGCCACTGGATTGCATGAGCATGGAAGGGGTGTGCCATTGGAGAGCGGTTTTGAATAGACCAGATCTCGGTATCACCATCTGCCAGTTTTACCAGCTCATCAATTCGGTTCATGTCAAAGGTTTTACCGTTGATAACAAAGGTCATGCCACCCATGCCGCCACCGTTGTTGCCCATGCCGCCACCGTTGTTGCCCATGCCGCCCATTGCCATGGTCATGACAAAGTTGCGGGTTTTATCGGCATCGGCTGCAGTTAAACGCTGTGTATTGATATCAGCATTTGCAGGTAGTGCGTCATAGAGGGTAACAGGGTCAGTAGCAGCTGTGGTTACATCAAAGCGCATAAGATCCATGCGTTGACCGTTGGCCAGCATGCCGGGCATGTTTCCACCGCCCATGCCGTTTCCACCCATGCCGTTTCCACCCATGTTGTTTCCACCCATGTTGTTTCCACCCATGTTGTTTCCACCCATGTTGTTTCCACCCATGCCGTTTCCACCCATGTTGTTTCCACC
>WFWY01000169.1 GCA_015490895.1 Thiotrichaceae bacterium
TGATTAAGTCTGGTCGAATTTCCTGTGAGATGAAATTCGTCAGTTTTTTGATAGAAAAGTTAGCAATAGTCATTCTATTGGTCACTTTTATAGCGGAAAAATGGCGATATTTCAGCCTCAGGAAAACGACTGGGACTTGATCAGAGTCTCCTTAAGGCTCCTTAAGGAGCCTCTGATTAACGTAATTACCTTGTCAGGAGGATTGATTGCCTATGTAAAAAACGTATTGCTAAGAGCCAACCATTCATTTTTTACTACACCATTCAGCCTGAAAGAAACAAAAAATCAATATAATAATAGAAGGCCGTCGACCGGTTTTTTATACATAGTGAGGGGGGTTTTAACCCTGCTTTTCGTGTTACACGACTACTTGCACAGTCTCTGAGACTTACTTCTGCTTTGCAAGCAAGACAAGAGTATTGAACCTAAAATCCCCAGTTGGCCGCTGTGAGTCAACATAAAATTTATGATTTTATATGAAAGTGGTTATTCAGGTTCAGGCTTCACCCAATGGGTGAGATTGCTACCGGGCAGATTGCACAATTGTGATGCTGCATGTCCGCGTTGTAACTATTTGAAAGTCAGCAATAGCTACGGCTATTGCTGACTTTTATATCAAAAACCTGATAAATTCTATTATTCAGAGTCTCCTTTAGTGAGGCTTTTCTATTTTTAAATAAAGTGAAATGTATAGACATCTATTCCTGCTGCTTTCGTTGATGACGCTCCCTCTACCAAGTCTATGGGCGTCTGACTCTGTCTCTGTGATGCTTAGTGAGTCTATTTATTTGCTTGAGCTGTTAGTGATTGCAGTTGTGAGTATTGCCCTGATTCTGATTACGGTATCTATTGCCCGAAGCCGGAACAGGATTAGCAAGCTGGTTACCGATTACCGTGAAGAAATGACCCAGGAGAGAGCAGTTTTAAGGCTCACGATGGAGTCAGTGAAAGAAAAAGAGCAACAAATTTCCTATATGGCGCACTTATTGCAGACTCACCTTGAGCACCGTGATAAGCCGGATATGGATGGGATGACGGATACTAAAAAAAAAGCCGGTGAGCCGGTCGAGCCCGAGGTTTTCGTAGAGGTTCTGGACGAAGAGGTAGGGGGGCAGCAACATACCCCGCCTGTCTCTGAAAAGGTTGTAGAGCCACCGGTAGAGGAGATAGATCCGCGTCAGCTGGCAGCAGACGGGAGCGTTAAGCGTGCACATTTCGGTCCGGATCAGTTTATTGCCCAGATGACCTCTTTCCAACAGCAGGTTTACCAACGTATTCAACACTCTGTCGTACAGGCAAACCAGTATTTATCTGATACTCTGGTTGCTATCCGTGTAGAAACTGAGGCGGTGGAAGTACAAAGGAGCAAGATCCAGGATTGTATCTTTGTGATCAAGGCAAACATACGCACCAGAGATACGCAAAGAATGAACGCCAAAGATAGTCAGTTGATACAGCAGTTAGAGAGAGTGGATGCCCGTTTGCAGGCGCTAAAAGCCAGTCAGGTTGAAATCGAGCAGTGCTATCAAAAGATGCGATTGGAAGTTGAGAAGTATACCGTAGAGATAGCCAGTGAAGGGGCAGCGACAGAAAGTGCTTCAGTGGCATAAATGGTTGCACCCGACTTCATCAGAGTCTCCATAACAAACCGCTGAAATAAAAGTTAACGTCGGGGGCAGATAGTGGTATCATTCGCGCCCTTAGTGTCACGGGTGACTGGAGTGCGTTATCCCAGTTGTTTTTGTGGCTTCTAGCAACCGTTAATCTGGAGCTTAGGATTATGTCTCTGAATGCAGAAACAAAGGCGAAAATCATTAGTGAGTATCGCCTGTCAGATACAGATACCGGGTCGCCGGAGGTGCAGGTTGCGCTGTTAACAGCGAATATCAAGCACCTTACCGACCATTTTTCTGTCCATAAAAAAGATCATCACTCTCGTCGTGGTTTGTTAAAAATGGTTAATCAACGTCGAAAGTTGCTTGATTACCTGAACAGCAAGAATTCTGAACGCTATCAGAATTTGATCAAACGACTGGGTTTGCGTCGTTAACTGATACAAAAAGCACCGTATTTGTATGGTGCTTTTTGCGTTTTATCTAATGAATAAATAAGAGATTACATCTCGATCCACTGGCGAATCTACTCTGATTCGTAAAGATTCACCCAGGAAGGTTGTTGGAAAACTTTTAGGATAGATCTGTATGCAAGTAAACAGTCTGTCAGGCTGAAAGTTTCTCAACAGCCTGCCGGTGATAGCTAACCTCTACCTGTTACATTACTGCAACGACAGGTAACAACATACTATGTAAAGGAAACTATGGCTAAGATTACAAAAACATTCCAATACGGTGATAACACCGTTACCCTGGAAACAGGCGAAATCGCTCGCCAGGCTACAGGTGCCGTTATGATTGACGTGGACGGTACCGTTTTATTGGTCACGGCAGTTGGTCGTAAGGAAGCAGAAGAAGGGCGAGATTTTTTTCCATTGACAGTCAATTACCAGGAAAAGGTCTATGCGGCAGGAAAAATTCCCGGTGGTTTTTTTCGTCGTGAAGGACGTCCCAGTGAGACAGAAACCTTAACCTGTCGTTTAATAGATCGTCCAATCCGTCCCTTGTTTCCAAACGGTTTTACCAATGAAGTACAAGTAATTGCAACGGTGATGTCACTAAACCCGGATGTAGACCCCGAGATTCCTGCTATTTTGGGCACATCCGCTGCACTGGCTATTTCGGGTTTACCTTTTAATGGCCCTGTAGGTGCAGCTCGTGTGGGTTATATCAATGGTGAATACGTACTAAACCCCAGTAAGACACAACTGGAGGAGTCCGACCTTGATCTGGTTGTGGCAGGTACAGAATCTGCTGTATTGATGGTGGAGTCTGAGGCCAGGGAGTTATCAGAAGCTGTTATGTTGGGCTCAGTCATGTTTGGACATGAACAGATGCAGGTTGCCATCCAGGCAATTCGTGAGCTGGCTGATGAAGTAGGTACTCCGGCATGGGAGTGGCAGGCACCCGAGAAAGATACGGTGCTTGCTGATAAGGTAGCAGAAATTTCTGAAGCTGCATTAACGGATGCTTTTCAAACAGCAGACAAAATGGAGCGTTACGGGAAGGTCGATGCAGCCAGGGCTGCATTGCTGGAGCAGCTTTGTGATGGTAGTGACACTGCACCCTCCAAAGATGATGTTATTGATGCCTTTAAGTCCCTGGAAAAGAAGATTGTACGAAGTCGTATCCTTGCCGGTGAGAAACGTATTGATGGCCGGAATCTTGATGATGTACGCCAAATCACAGCAAAGGTGGGTGTATTACCCCGGGTTCACGGTTCTGCACTATTTACTCGTGGTGAAACTCAGGCACTGGTCGTGACAACCCTGGGTACTGAACGTGACGCACAGATTATTGATGCGCTGGATGGCAGTTTTAAGGAGAACTTCCTGTTTCACTATAACTTCCCTCCTTATTCTGTAGGTGAGACTGGGCGCACAGGGAGCCCAGGTCGTCGAGAGGTAGGGCATGGCCGTTTGGCGAAGCGTGGCGTATTGGCGGTAATGCCGGATCAGGAGTCCTTCCCTTACACTATTCGTTGTGTTTCAGAAATTACGGAGTCCAATGGATCCAGCTCCATGGCCAGTGTTTGTGGCAGCTCGCTTTCATTGATGGATGCAGGTGTACCGGTCAAGGCTCCGGTAGCAGGTATTGCGATGGGGCTTATCAAGGAAGGTGATGACTTCGCCGTATTGTCTGACATTCTGGGTGATGAAGATCATCTGGGGGATATGGACTTTAAAGTAGCGGGTACTGAAAATGGTATCAATGCGTTACAAATGGATATCAAGATTGAAGGTATTACCAAAGAAATTATGGATCAGGCGCTGACCCAGGCAAAAGCTGGGCGTTTGTATATTCTGGGTGAAATGGCTGGAGCTATTTCTGCGTCTCGTGAAGAGGTCTCAGATTTTGCACCGCGTTATACGACCATGAAAGTGCCACGCGACAAGATTCGTGAAGTTATTGGCAAAGGTGGTGAGACCATCCGCTCGATTACCGAAGATACGGGTGCAACGGTTAACATTGACGATGATGGCAATATTACGATAGCGGCTGTGAATGTGGATGCTGCTAATGCTGCACGTGATCGTATTGAAGAAATCACAGCGGAAGTGGAAGTCAACAAGATCTATAACGGTAAAGTAGCCAAGATTATGGATTTTGGTGCTTTTGTTACGGTATTGCCGGGTAAAGATGGTTTATTGCATATTTCACAGATATCCACTGAGCGCGTTAATTCAGTAACAGATCACTTGTCTGAAGGTGATGAGGTGCGTGTAAAAGTTATTGAAATTGATCGTCAGGGTCGTATGCGTCTGAGTATGAAAGAGATTGCTGAAGATGAATAACTGACTGGTGAAATAGACTATCCTGGGGGGTGGTCGGGTATCATTAAAAAGGCAGCCAATGGCTGCCTTTTTTGTACTTTTCTTGTACTTTCTTGTGATTGTTGTGCCTGTTTCGAAAACCGGTTATCTGTTGTTTTTAGGATTTCACCCTGTTCCTGATTATGATACAGGTATGATACGTCAACCGATATTTAGAAAAAAAGCAGCGGGTTTTACCCTGATTGAACTCATGATTGCAGTGGCTATCGTTGGTATTTTGGCATCCATTGCCATTCCCAGTTACACGAGCTATGTACAGCGGTCAAAGCGTACTGAAGCAATGGTTGCTTTAATGCAGGTCGCTCAAATGCAGGAAAAGTTTTATTCACAAAATCTGCGATACGCTGATAGTCGGGCAACCTTGGGGGTGTCTGCTAATACAGAGAATGATTTATATGCCATTACGATTGCAGGTACCAAAAGTGGTGGTGGTGTCTGTACTAATACGGTGGACAATGCCTGTATTACCTATACTGCGACTGCAACAGCCAAAAGCACTGCATCTCAGTATCAGGATACCGATTGCCGGGCATTTACATTGACCAATACTGGCCTGAAGGCCTCAACAGATAGTGGTGGGAATGCCAGTGCGTGTTGGTAACTGGCAAGGCTTCGCAATACGGCAGTCTCTGAGCCTGTAGCGAGACTCACTCTCTGGGTGAATTGTATGCTTGGTATTTATTTTCACAGTTTCAATATCTTATTTGCACATCATAGCGGTTAACTGAGTAATCTAGGTTTAAGAATTTAAATACCGCCCCATTGTTAGTCGGTCAGTCTGGGCAGGATCTTGCAGAGTCTTGCAATGTGCGTATCCTGCTGCTTGCATACAGGTTTTCACACGTTGTCCCTGATCAAAACCGTGCTCAAGCAATAACAGCCCCCCATGGCACAAATAGTGCTTTGCGTCGCGTATAATCATGCGTATGGCATCCAGTCCATCAGAGCCTGAGACCAGTGCTGACAGTGGCTCATGGCGGATGTCACCCTCTAAATGGGAGTCTGCTTCGGCAATATAGGGAGGATTGCTGACGATAATGTCATATTCAGTTCTGGGGATTTTTGTCAACCAGTCAGAGTGTAGGAAGGTAATATTGGCTTCCTGCTGTTGTGACAAGATATTCTGTGCATTGTTACGGGCTGTAGCGAGAGCAGCTTCAGAGTAGTCGCTTGCTGTAATTTGTACTCGGGGAAGTTCTGTGGCGAGCGCAATAGCAATAGCCCCCGAACCTGTTCCCAGTTCCAGAATACGGGGCTGTGTCAGGGTTTGGCAGCTTTCAAGCACCTGCTCGACCAGTAATTCAGTTTCAGGTCTGGGAATTAGTACATCCGGTGTGACGGTAAAGGGCAGGGACCAGAACTCCTTGTAACCGAGGATGTAGGCAACCGGAATCCCCTTTCTGCGTTGCTGTAAATACTCTTCAAATAACGCCTGTTCCGCCTGGCTGGGGGTTGATTCTGGCCAGGTGAGTAAATAGCTGTGTGCTTTTTGGAGGGCGTGTGCCAGTAGCAACTGAGCATCCAGAAGTGGAGAGGCAGAGACTGTCTCCAGTTGACAGGAAGCTTGCTGAAGCAATTCGGACAGGCACGGAGTCACCGGTTCAGTTGTCACTGAGCTCGGCCAGCTGGTCTGCCTGGTATTCATTAATCAGTGGTTCAATCACCAGCCCAAGATTACCGCTGGTAATTTCATCCAGTTTATACAGGGTTAAATTAATGCGGTGATCTGTCACCCGGCCCTGTGGGTAGTTATAGGTGCGAATACGCTCTGAACGATCTCCGCTACCTACCAGGCTCTTGCGGGTTTCTGCTTGCTCTTCATGTTGTTTGGAGCGTTCGGCTTCATACAGTTTGGCTTGTAGTAATGATAAGGCCTGAGCCTTGTTTTTATGCTGGGAACGACCATCCTGACACTCGACAGAGACACCTGTTGGTAAATGCGTCAATCGTACCGCAGAATCGGTTTTGTTGACGTGTTGCCCTCCAGCACCTGAGGCGCGAAAGGTATCTACCCGTAAATCGGCAGGGTTAATGGTGATTGCCGCGACTTCATCAATTTCTGGCATCACAGCGACAGTCGCAGCAGAGGTGTGCACCCGACCCTGTGTTTCGGTTTCTGGTACCCGTTGTACGCGGTGTGCTCCGGATTCGAATTTCAATCGGGAATATACGTTGTTACCAATAATGCGGCTAATTATTTCCTTGTAGCCCCCGTGATCGCCTTCATTCTGGCTGACAATTTCAATTTTCCAGCCCTGGTTTTCCGCAAAGCGGGAATACATGCGGAACAGATCGCCAGCGAAGATAGCAGCTTCATCTCCACCGGTACCGGCACGAATTTCCAGAAAAACATTACTGCTGTCATTAGGGTCTTTAGGTAGCAGGTGTTTTTGCAGGCTCAACTCCAGTGTTTCCAGTTTGCTGTTTGCATCTTGAATTTCTTCCTGCGCCATTTCCTTTAATTCGGGGTCATCCAGCATTTCTTGCGCGGTTTGCAAATCGTCTGCAACCTGTCTGTATAGTGAAAATTCCTTGATGACAGGTTCTAACTGGCTGTATTCCATGGATAGTTTTCGGAACTGGTTCTGATCACCGATGATATCGGGGTCGGAGAGCAATGCGGATATTTCCTCATAGCGTTCACTCAGGTTTTCCAGTTTGGTATAGATGGAATCTTTCACAATGGTTTTACCTTAGGTTTCGGTATCTTTCAGATCCAGTAAGTCTCGCGCAGCGTTTAAAAGTTGGATATTACCACTATGAGCTGCCTTGTTCATGGCTGCCGTCGGTGCATGAGAGAGCTTGTTGGTGAGTGTATGGGCGAGGAATTCTAAGGCATCTTCAGGGGATTTGCCATTGTTAAGCAGCTTAGGTGCTTTTTGCAAGGTGTCTTCCTTTAACAGGTTTGACTGGGCGCGATAGTCACGAATAAGCTGGAGCTGGCTTTGGGCGCGTAACCAGCTCATATAAGCACTGACTTCCTGTTCAATCATGTGTTCGGCCTGGTCCGCGGCTTGTTGACGGGATTGCCGGTTTTCTTCAATAACCGATTGCAGATCATCGACAGTATATAAATAGACATCGTCCAGAGTGCTGACTTCCGGCTCAATATCGCGGGGAACGGCGATATCCACCATGAAAACAGGTCGGTGTTTGCGTTGCCTCAATGCTCGTTCGACACTGCCTTTACCAATAATGGGGATAGGAGCCGCAGTGGATGAAATAAGAATGTCCGCTTCTGCCAGTCGCTCTGTAATGGAGGTTAGTGCAATGGCCTCACCCGAGAATTCATTCGCCAGGTGCTGAGCCTTGTCGACACTGCGGTTTGCAATGATCATGTGTCCTATACCGTGACTATGCAGGTGTTTGCCAACGAGTTCAATGGTTTCTCCGGCTCCTACCAGAAGAGCGGTTTGCTTCTCCAGCCGGGTGAAAATCTGCTTGGCAAGGCTAACTGCTGCATAGGCGACGGATACAGGGTTGGCGCCGATAGCGGTCTGGGTGCGTATTTTTTTTGCTGTCGTAAACGAGTACTGCATGAGGCGGTTTAAGACGGAGCCAGTGGTTTTTTGCTGGAGCGCCTGTTGGTGAGAAGCTTTGACTTGTCCCAGTATCTGAGGCTCGCCCAGTACCATCGAGTCCAGTCCACTGACCACCCGCAAAATATGTTTGACGGCTTCCTGGTTCTGGTGGATATAGAGATAGGGCGTCAGTTTTGAGGCTTCGATATGACGAGATCTGGCTAACCATTGGGTGAGACGGGGGGCAACTTCAGTGCTGCTATCGGCAGGGTCAGCCAGATAAAATTCAGTGCGGTTACAGGTGGACAGAATGACACGTTCCGGTGCAATATCACTGATTGATTTCAATGCATGCTCCAGTTCTTCTGCAGAAAAAGCAATCTTTTCACGCACATCAACAGGGGCGGTATGGTGGCTGACTCCGACAACAAAAATGGACATGCAGTAATTCTACCGTAATTCTGTAAAGGGTACTTGCAGAATGCAGGATCTATCAATTAAACAAGCAAGGGATTCTCTGCCAGCTACCCAAGGATTACAAGCGATAAGGTGTTTTATCCAAAAAAATCCTTGATGGAGAGGTTTTGTAGTATCATAGAAGCTTTCTTTTAGATCGTTTGTATCGTGTTTTAGGGGGATATTTTTACGCAAATAGCCTGCTAAATACACAAAGACTGTCGATCGCATCGTGGTAAGGTTAATGCGATATAGCTTGACATCAGGATTGCCTCAGTGGCTGAAAATAATTGGGGTTATGAGTATTGGCTTGCTGCTTGCTGCCTGTGTGGCGGAGTCTGACCAAAAAGCAGACGAAACGACAGAGATATCCGTGAGCCAGAGGGAAGAAGGTAATGCTCTCCTGTCTGATAGTTATGGTGAGGTTATTTATACTGCTTTACTGGCTGAGTTTTACGCCCAGAAAGGCAACTATCCTCATGCCAGCCGGGCGTATAGTCGCTTGCTGCTGTTACGAGCAGATGAGGAAGTAGCGCAACGCGCGACAGAGCTGGCTATCAAATCAGGAGACTATGATCAGGCGTTATTAGCAGCGCAGCAATGGAAATCCCTGAAACCGGGCGATGAAGTGAATCAATACCTGGTTTTGCTCTACCAGCAAAATGAAAACTATAAAGCATCAGCTGATGTGCTCAATGAGATTGTAAAAGCATCCCCTGTTGCCGAAGCACAGCCGCTGGATGTGGCAGTGGCTCTGCTGGAGCGGCAGGCCGATGTGAAGGCAGCATACTATACCCTCAAGCAGTACCTCCACACTGTACCATCCCGGCAAACAAACAATGCTTATTATTATCTGGGTTTGTTTGCGATGCGTGCCAATTTGTACGATGAGGCACTAATGGCGACGCAGAAACTGAAGCAGATTAGTGACAAGGAGCTTCAGCGTAAAGCAGCCCTGCTGAGAGTCAAGGCTTATTCGGCTATGGATAGACCGGAGCAGGCGCTGGAAGAGTTAAAACAGTTAATTGCTGAGGCCGCAGATCCGGCTACACAGCAAAATTACGCACGCCTGTTGGCTTCATTGGGTAAAACGGACGAGGCGGTGGCTCTGTTGTCGCAGGTCTTTGAAAAATATCCGGACAAGCCGGAATTACTGCTGGATATGATTGCCATCAACCTGGGTGAGAAAAAATATCAACAAAGCCTGCCTCTGGTGGATACTTTGCAAGCAATTAAAGGGCAGACCTTTAACGCCCATTATTATCGTGGTCTGATTTTTCAGGCACAGCAGAAATACCCGCAAGCTCTACAGGAATACGCTGTGATTGATAAAAAAAACACAGGCCTGAAAGTAATCGTGCGAATGACAACAGTACTAGAGGAAGTAAAAGGGCTGGATGAAACCCTGTCATACCTGCATCAAAAACAGGCTAATACCAGGGATAAGAACGTAAAAGCTGATCTTTATTTACTGGAAAGCGAGATATTACGGAAAAAAAACCGCCCTCAGGAAGCGTTGATAGCCAATAAAAAAGCTGAACAGCTACTACCTATGGATGTTGACATCATTTATTCCCAGGCATTGCTCTACGAAGATATCAAACAAATCCAGAAATCGGAGGAGAAGTTACACCGAATTCTGGACATTGACAGTAATCATTCGGCAGCATTGAACGCCCTGGGCTATATGTTATCGGTGCATACCTCGCGGCTGGATGAAGCCTATGCTTATATAAAAAAGGCCTATGCGTTGCGACCCGATGACCCGGCCATTATTGACAGCCTGGGTTGGGTGGCCTATCGCAAAGGTAATTTGAAAGATGCGGAGCATTATCTGCGTCTGGCTTATCAGAAACTCCAGGATCCGGAAGTGGCGAGTCACCTGGTCGAAGTTTTGACAAAACGAGGGCAAAAAGATGAGGCAAGCCGAGTATTGAAAGAGATGCTGGCTAAACATCCTGAAAATAAATTGTTGAAAAAGATACAGGAAAAGATAGAGTAACGACTTGTTTAGCTGGTCAGGAGGCTGTTTGGGAACAGGAAGCTTCCCGGAATAAAAGAAAACCATGAGATATTTGTCTATTACCGCCCTCTCCCTGTTGTCGATCCTTCTATTGAATGCCTGTTCAACAGCGCCTCGTCAAATCCCCGATACTGTAACGGATAATACGGGTCAGCTTAAAAACTGGGCAGCCCGGCAAGCGGCACTGGCGAAACGCTCTTCCTGGCAACTAAAGGCGCGTGCCAGTGTAACCTACCGTGGCGAGAACTGGCCTTTTGGTATTGAATGGCAGCAGCAATCGGCACAGCAGTATACGATGCAGGTAAAACACCCACTGACACAAAACACACTGGCGACAGTAGTGAAGGCATCCGGTGCTGTCACCCTGACAGCCAATCGCCGGGTTTATCGAGATAGTACGGCCGAAAAGCTGATTGAAAAACACCTGCGTGTCAAACTCCCCGTTAGTGGCATGCAGTACTGGGTGCGAGGTATTGCATCACCCGCTTACCCGGTTAGCAGTGTAGAACTGGACAGAGTGGGTCGACCGGTGCAACTACAACAGGCAGGCTGGGTCATGCACTACTCAAACTATGAAAGTGCGGGTCGTGATGCTTTACCCCGGAATATTAAAATCTCGCGTTCATCCCCACAACCTGTACAGGTTAAAATGCGTATTCGTCAGTGGCAATGACAACCTGTTTAAAGTTACCGGCTCCAGCCAAACTGAACCTCTTTTTGCATATCATCGGGCGACGTGAAGATGGCTATCATCTGTTGCAGACGGTTTTTCAGTTTCTGGATTATAGTGATGATCTGGAGCTGCGGCTCAATACGAGTGGAGCTATACGCCGGTTAAGTCAGCACCCGGGTATTTCTGAACGAGAGGATTTAAGCATCAGGGCGGCACGACTATTGCAAAACAAAACGGGTGTGAGTGCTGGCGTTGATCTGATACTTAACAAGGTGTTACCGATGGGAAGTGGTCTGGGCGGGGGGAGCTCAGATGCTGCAACGGTTTTGCACGGGTGTAATATCCTTTGGGAATGTGGCCTGTCACGTGACGAACTGGCAACATTGGGCTTGCAACTGGGTGCAGATGTACCTGTTTTCATTCATGGTTTCTCGTCCTGGGCAGAAGGGGTAGGGGAGCGGTTAACGCCTGTGCAACCTGTCGAGAGCTGGTATCTTGTGGTACGTCCTGATGTGTCTATTTCAACCGCTAAAATTTTTCGTCAAGAAGGATTGACACGGGACTGTCTACCGATCACAATAGCCGACTTTCTGCAGGGGCACGGAACGAATGTTCTGGAGTCTGAGGTGAAACGGCTTTACCCCGAAGTGGCTGAAGCGCTGGATTGGCTTTCGGATTACGCCCCCGCCCGCTTGACCGGTAGTGGCAGTTGTATTTTTGCAGCTGTGGAAAAGCAGCAGGTTGCAGAGTCTATAC
>WFWY01000170.1 GCA_015490895.1 Thiotrichaceae bacterium
AGCCGATGGCGGGCTTGCTTGCGCCCTGTGTTTGAGTAAATGGCTAATTTCTCTAGCATTTTGACCTAAATAAAACGAAAAGTGACTTTGCCGATAAGCAGGTGTAGATTCTGTGAGTCTTTTTTGTCAATTTTGGCTGTCTTTATCAATTATCAATTTTGGCTGTCCCATTTTTGTCACTCGCCATACAAGCCGGGCTGCTGTTTTGGGGAATCTTTTATTTGCAGATGCATATCCCGCTATCCCATGTGGCGGCTGCATTCAGTGTCGCCCTGCTCACCCAGCTGGCTTTCACGCGGTACTATCAACTGCCTGCCAATTTACTGAGTAGTATTAACTCGATTATGTCCATCCTGCTGTTATTACATGCCAGTCGTTGGTACTGGATTGCCATTGCCAGCTTTATCGCTATTAGCAGCAAGTTCCTTATCCGCTACCAGAACCGGCATGTCTTTAACCCCTCCAATATCGGTATCGTTGCCGTATTACTACTGACATCATCCGCCTGGGCTGCACCAGGACAATGGGGACAAGCTCTGTGGTTCACTTTATTACTTTCCGGTAGCGGACTGATTGCGCTGCTTGGTCTACCCAGAATGTTGACCTCCATTAGCTTTCTTGTTGTCTTCAGTGGACTCACTTTTCTACGGGCGCTATGGTTAGGTGATCCCTTAGCCATTCCGCTTCACCAGCTACAAAGTGGTGCCGTTTTAATCTTTAGCTTTTTTATGTTATCCGACCCCATAACCACCCCAAACAGTAACCCGGGACGGCTCATTTTCGGCAGCTGGGTAGCGGTACTTGGCTGGATATTGCAATACCAGTTCTATATACCCAACGCCTTTTTATACGCACTGGCTGCCTCTATGCCGCTGGTATTTGTAGTCAACCACTACTATCATGGTCAAAGCTATCACTGGCAGTCACAGCAACACGTCAATACTTAGGGAGAATACAAGCAATGAAAACAAAATCACTCCTCACCCTCCTTATTACATTGGGCAGTTCATTGCTCACCACGCAACTATCCGCCTTTTGCGGGTTTTATGTCGCCAAGGCGGATACCGGACTCTTCAACCAGTCATCGCAGGTCGTTTACGTGCGTGATGGCAACAGAAATGTTGTCACCATGGCAAGTGATTATCAGGGGGAGGCGAAAGACTTTGCCATGGTTGTGCCTGTACCCACCGTATTGAAACGCAAGCAGATTCACATTACCAACCATGCAGTCATTAAACACCTGGATGATTATTCATCCCCACGCCTGGTTGAATATCACGATGAAGATCCCTGCCGACCACCCATAATGTACGAAATGAGAAATGCAGCAATGCCCGCGGCAATGCCTGAAGCAGCCATGAGAAAACACGCCAAAAGCCTGGGTGTCACCATCGAAGCACAATACACCGTGGGTGAATATGACATATTACTGTTATCTGCCAAACAAAGTGGCGGGCTGATCACCTGGCTCACCGAACAGGGCTACAAGCTACCCAAAGGTGCAGAACCCGTCGTTTCCAGTTATTTAAAACAGGATATGAAATTCTTTGTCGCCAAAGTCAACCTGAAAAAATTCGACAAAACCGGCTACACCCGCCTGCGTCCCATCCAGATCGCCTACAACCACAAAAAATTCATGCTCCCCATCCGCCTGGGCACAGTAAATGCCAAAGGCAAGCAAGAGCTCTTTATCTATGCCCTGACCAAAAAGGGGCGCGTAGAAACCACCAATTACCGCACCGTCAAACTGCCCACCGGCATGGATATTCCCGGTTATATCAAAGATAAAAAACTATTCGGCAAATTCTACAAAGACATGTTCAGAACACAGGTAGAAAAAAACCGAGGCAAAGCCGTCTTCCTCGAATACGCCTGGAATATGAACTGGTGTGACCCCTGCGCCGCCGACCCGCTATCCAGCAATGAACTACGTGAACTGGGGGTTTTCTGGGTAAAACCCACAGCCAATCAAACCACAAAAAAAGCAGCACCGGGCAGTTTCATGCCCCGCCCTGCTCCAGGAAGGCCACAAAACGTCTATATCAGCCGCCTGCACCTGCGCTACGATCGGCAAAACTTCCCAGAAGACCTCATGTTCCAAACCACAGGAGACACCTCCAACTTCCAGAGCCGATACGTCATCCGCCACCCCTTCAAGGGCGCTGCACAATGTGAAGCAGGCGACCGCTATTTTAATGAAGAACTCCCCAAAAGACTCGAGAAAGAAGCACAACAACTTGCCAAACTAACCAACTGGGATATTAGCGACATTCGCAAGCAGCAAAAAATACCAAAACATAACACCTATAACGATGAATCAGATGATTCGTGGATTGACAGCCTGTGGAAGTAGACTCCGCACTATTGCTTTACCACAAGTAAGGAAGAGTAAATACCCAGATAGGACTTAAGCGCCACTTCGAGGCAGTAGAAAGGGTGTACTGGTGGAAAACGCACATTATTTTTCTTTGTGAATATGGTGCTGTCTACAATTGACATTATATTTATGCGTATGATGTGGGTTCTTTACAAAATGAGTATGTGTCACTGCCTTGATACAATGCTGCGGCTTATGAGTATGCTTATATACAGCATGGGGACTCACATCAGTACTTTGACTAGAGCAGGCAGGTAGAGTACTTGCTATAGCCAGCAAAATCCAAAGTATTAAATGCTGGTTAAATTCATTCATTATGAGTTTGGGGATTAGTTCAAGTGATTATTTTTTATAACAGTCAACAGGGAAAATATCTGTACATCCATATTATACATGCAGTATCCAGAAAATATGACCAATTATCGGACATCCCAAAGAGGCTGCGGGTATTCCTTCACACCCGAGTTCGACAGTTAAAACCCCAACTAATTGATAAATAAGGAATTGAATTTTTAAAATGCCACTACAGCCGGCTTAACTGCTCATTTTTTGACGGTTTCTTGATGTTGAGTGATTCAAAAAGATCCTGTTGCACCGGTGTCATTGTTGACAGCCCACATCTGGGTTGACCATTTAACAGAATACGATGGTGCTGAATGCGCCCCAGTTGGGACAGAGCACGCTCGGGCGAATGTGGATCTTGCGCCGCCTTCAGACGCTGGCGCATAACCCGGTAGAGAATCAGTGCCATAAAGCATAGCGCAGCATGGGCGCGTATCCGTTTGGGCAAGCGGTGATGCACCGGGCCAATCTCGATTTCTGATTTGAGAACACGGAAACCCCGTTCTATATCAGCCAATGCCTTATAGCGTGAGACGACCTCAGCGGGCTTCAGGTCAGGCGCATTGGTCACCAGCAATAACTTGCCATCCATGAGACGTGCATGCTGCAATGCCTTTTCATTGATGCTGTAGCAGAATGTCTCACTTTTAAGGTCAACCCTGATGATCTTTGCCAGCCGGGCTTCGCTAACGGCGTGATAAAAACGCGCACGGGCACCACCGTCAGACAGTTTGCGACCCCGGCTGGTTTGACCGCCATCCTGTGCATCCAGTTTGCCTGCCCAGGCGGCAGCCTGTTGTTCCAGCTCGGCAATAGTCTGGTCGCGCTGTGTCGTTTTCTGTGCAGCCACTGTGGGGTCATGGGCGACTACCAGGCGCAAATGCTCCCAGGGAACCTCGCCGACCACTTCACTTTCCGCATGCTGGCAAGTGTTACTGTGAAAGGGATTGAGCAAGTCAATAAAATCGCTGTAGCGACGACCGGGTACTGCCAGTATGAATTCCAGCCGGGTACCGTCAGCCAGTTGTATAGATTCCAGTTCCTGAAGGTTATCCGTGGACAGAAGCCCCCGGTCGGCCACCACAATGAGACGTTTGACCGGAAAGCGTTTCAGCACTTTACGTAGCGTAGGAAGCAATGTTGTTACCTCGGCGGTATTGCCATCAAATACTTCGTGATAGATCGGCAGCCCTTCGGCAGTCTGTACAACGCCCAGCATGAACTGGCGTTTGATCAACCCTTCCTTGGACATGCCGAACTGTCGCACATCCGCATGTTGCTGTGACAGCCCGGCGGCACGAATAGTGGTCAGGTCGTAGAACACCACCGATAGATCCTGGTCGATCAGGGGACGAAGCAGAGCGGACACCGTATCATCTACCGCCTCCTGATGTTCTATTAGTGCATCCATGGCACGTAACAGGTGCTGGTGTTGAACAGACTCCAGTGAAAGACACGGCAGGCTGACGGTCTCCAGCCAGCGCAGCACACCCAGCTTGGATTCCGGGTCGCACAGGCGGTTGAAAACCATGATGCGCAGCAAGGCCTCGATATCAATACGCTGGCGTCCACCACGGAACACCTTGCGCAGCTTGTCAAAGCCAAGTTCCTTCCAGAGCTGTGTCAGTGCCCAGACATCCCCCATGGCGCGAGCCGGATCAAAGGAGACATCAGGACTGGCGCTTGAAGTGCTCGGTGACGAGTCTTTTTTTCCTGCAACGCGTTTGAGACCCTTAATGACGGAATCGAGATTATCCTGTACCTGCTCCAGTCTGCCGAGGTTTGCAAGGGTGCGTTGTTTGGGACGCCCATCAGGGTCGCGGTAGGACTCGACGAGTTGCACATAGCGGCGCGGACCGGATTTTGTGATCTTGATGTACATGCCAGTACTATAGAACATGTAAATAATATGTCAAATATAGCCTAATTAGAACTAACGTGCCACTACACAACTTTGAGGAAATTTAGCCGGGAACCCGCATTCTTACTGGGTTTTGGTTGCCAAAATCGGGGTTTTTGGGGGTTAACTGTCGAACTCGGGAGCACCTGATTATATGGTTTAATATGAAATTTACATGTTAAACCCAAATGCCTGTAAGTTGTTGATTTTAAACCAACCTAAGACTTATGTATAAGGAGATGGGTCTGACCCCATCGGTTGCCCATACTTTGATTTACCTTATTCTTGACTTTAAAACCAGTTCAACGGTAGGTGTCATTGAGTTAACTTGATTTTTAATCAAAGAATATTCATCAGCAGATAAATAGTAGTCCTCACTAATTGGTAACTGCTTATAAAATGGAGGTGTTTTGGTATCTAGTAGAATAAAAACCTTCTCTTTTCCTTTATTGATAATTAGTACTTCTTTAGAAAAATCTGTTTTTATTTCAATTCTCCTTTTACTTTCAATTTCTAGATATCTATATTGGACACTAC
>WFWY01000171.1 GCA_015490895.1 Thiotrichaceae bacterium
CCCTGATGGGTTATTTATAGAATGTAAGTTTAGCGGACATCTATCCTGACACAGGGGGTAATCTGGTCTTCCCAATCAACACTGTCTCAACTAGAAGATCATGAGTGGCTAGTCAAACGCTGGGATCCCATTTTCGAAAGCAACTTCTTTCAACGGGCTATCTGGCAATATAAAAAGCTGGGCAAGCTAGCTGAAAAAGAAGGTTGCGACCTGCTTTTTGCACCAGGAGGTTCCTTTCTGACAGACTACAGACCTATCGTCACCATGTGCCGAAATATGCTACCGTTTCAATGGCGTGAGCTACGCAGGTTCGGTCTGTCTCCGATCACCATTAAACTCCTGTTATTACGCAGAAGCCAGTCACGTTCATTCAAACGCGCCAGTGGTATTATCTTTCTGACACGCTATGCAAAAAACCGCATTAAAAAGGCAGTCCCATACAGACACAATAAAGATACCATCATTCCACACGGTATCAATGCACGCTTTTTTCACCCCCCTCGCCCTCAAAGAGGTGTCAATCACTACAGTGAAAAAAAACCACTACGCCTTCTTTATGTCTCAAAAATAGATGTTTACAAACATCAATGGAACGTCGTACAAGCTGTATCGCTACTGAGATCCCGAGGATATCCTGTCATGCTCACTCTCATTGGCTCATCCTACAAACCCGCACTAAAACGACTCACACAAACCATAAGCCAGCTTGACCCACACGGCCGCTTTGTTCATTACCCCGGCAGCATTCCCTTTACTGAACTTGATAGCTGCTACACATCAACGGATATCTGCCTATTTGCATCAAGCTGTGAAAACCTCCCCAATATCCTCCTGGAAGGAATGGCCTCCGGATTACCCATTGCCTGTTCTAAATGTGGCCCTATGCCCGAAGTTCTCACCAATGCGGGTATTTATTTTGATCCTGAGAAACCGCAAAGTATTGCTAACACTCTTGAGAAACTAATAAAGTCTCCCCAGTTACGCACACAAAAATCCCATGCCGCATTTAACAAGGCCAAAGAGTATTCATGGGAACAATGCGCTGATCGTACATTCGACTTTCTTTCAAAAGTACTTTCTCTTCATAAAGAGGCCAGAAATGTCTCTTGATTTTTACAAGCTGTTAACTCCAGTGATAACCCTTCTTGTCTTAATACATAATCAGCCATGTGTGGCCTAACTGGATTTATTACCCCAAACTTAAGCACTGATCAGCATGCTATAGCAGGCAGGATGATCAAAAAACTGCGTCATCGTGGGCCAGATGATACAGGTATCTGGGTAGATCGAAATTCAGGTGTTGTTCTGGCTCATAGCCGCCTTTCCATCGTTGACTTGTCCTCTGCAGGGCACCAGCCGATGACATCGCATGATGATCGCTATGTGTTTGTCTTCAACGGAGAGATCTATAACCATAAAGACCTGCGCTCACGCATTAAGCTGACGCATCCATCAATACGCTGGCGTGGAAGTTCAGATACCGAAACATTGCTTGCCGGGTTTGTTATTTGGGGTGTTGAAAAAACCATCAAAAAAGCATCGGGTATGTTCGCTTTTGCACTCTGGGACAGGCAGGAGCGAACCCTGACCTTAGGTCGTGACCGTATTGGAGAAAAACCACTCTATTATGGCTGGCAGGGAAACACCTTTCTATTTGGTTCTGAGCTCAAGGCCCTGAAACCCCATCCAGACTTTCACGGAAAGATTAACCGGGATGCATTAACTCTCCTGCTTCGTTATAACTATATCCCCTCTCCCTATTCAATTTACAAGGGTATTTCGAAACTTCAGCCCGGCTGCCTGCTACGACTTTCCTATACAGAAAAAGAGCCCACAATCACAGAATACTGGTCAGCGATAAACATAGCACAACAAGGTGTTCAGAACCCCTTCCGGGGGTCACCAGAACAAGCCGCCGATGAACTGGAGAGCCTGTTACGCCATACTGTGCAGCAACAAATGGAAGCCGATGTCCCTCTAGGTGCCTTTTTATCCGGAGGCGTGGATTCTTCGGCGATTGTTGCACTCATGCAGTCGCAGTCCACGCGCTCTATTCGCACCTTCTCAATCGGTTTTGATGCCCTGCACTATAATGAAGCCCCCTATGCAAAAGCAGTCGCCAAACATCTGGGAACTCACCATACAGAGCTTTATGTAACTGCCTCCCAGGCCAGGAATGTTATCCCTCTATTACCTGAGCTTTATGATGAGCCTTTTGCTGATTCCTCACAGATACCAACCTTTCTGGTCTCAAAAATGGCAAAAGAACATGTATCGGTCGCTCTGTCCGGGGATGGTGGTGATGAACTGTTCTGTGGGTACAACCGCTATCACGTTACCGATAAACTCTGGAAACATTTAAACACAATCCCCCTCAAGATCAGACAACTCATCGCCTCAGGAATAAATAGCATCCCCTCATCCAGCTGGTCCCGGTTTAGCAACCTGCTACCTGTGCATAAGCACCCATTCCTGGGAGATAAGCTCCACAAAGGAGCCAGAATACTCACCGCAGAATCCCCTGAAATGTTATATAAAGGACTCATTTCTCAATGGGCAAACCCAGCTTCAGTCGTTATCGGTGCGACTGAACCTGCAACGCTATTTCAAACGAGAACCCCCACCAACCTGGACAATCTCTCTCATGCTGAACAAATAATGCTACTTGATATACTCTCCTTTTTACCTGGAGATATTCTTGCCAAAGTAGATCGTGCCGCTATGGGCAACTCACTTGAAACCAGAATGCCCTTGCTAGATCACGCCATTCTCGAATTTGCCTGGAAACTGCCTCTCAACTATAAATACCACCAGGGCATCAGCAAGTGGCCATTGCGAAAGGTACTCTACCGGTATGTACCCAGAACCCTCATTGAACGTCCCAAAATGGGCTTTAGCATCCCCATGGATGAATGGCTGCGCGGGCCCTTACGGGATTGGGCTGAAGCACTTCTGGATGAAACCCGCTTACGCCATGAAACTTTTTTTCAACCCCATGCCATAAGAACGCTGTGGCATGAACACACCAGCAAGCAAGCAGACCATACACAGCCTCTATGGTGCATACTGGCCTTTCAAGCCTGGCTAGGAGCCTGTCAGACTTAACGCTGTTTGGCTGCAAATCCGTGAATAGCGATCAACTGAACTTATTGAGATCGTTAAAGGAGCCTCTGATTAAGTCTGAGTGAAATTTCTCGATTGATAGAATTGTTCAGTTTTTCTTAAAAATGGGCGATTATAGCTTCGAAAAAACCGCTCACGACTTATTCAGAGTCTCCTAAAGGAGACTACTCGCCTCTTCCAGCAATCTCACCTTATGACACTCCTGTGATTCTCGCTACGCTTCTAGTTCTCGGACAGCCTCCTAGAAAACCTCAACAAAGCAACGATCTGATACAGTTGTTTTTCAAGCATACCCCACCAAAGCCAAGCCATATTCACAGCATATAAAAATTGTCAATACGAGACGGACAAACCGGGCTTATTATATGACTAAAGGCATGGCTTCGAGGCGAGAGCACTAAGTATTCAGCATTCATTCATCAATGCCTCATATAATGGCACCACACGAACGCAAAGCAAGAAGGACGAGAAGAAATAAGAAAGAGTGTTGATTGATCAATGTCAATATATCCATATCCGGAGCAGCCAGAGGGGCGCCGCTACCTCGCGGATATGATAACACCCAGGATATATAAGCAATCTGACGAATAGGCCAAATTAATAAATTAGCGGCCTGACTGATTAATGTGTAAAACATTTTTCTACCACGCTTTCCTATTTCCCTGAAATAGCCGATACGCTTCACTGTATCACTTGAGATAGAAAATACCCTGTGCATCAAACGTTGATGAATCAAGCCTGACCTTGATTCTTTTGATCTGTCACAAAATTAATAAACATGCTGATATACACGGCAGGGCGGTAGCGTGCCTATTCTCTATAGGAGCCTCTGATTAAGTCCGGTCGAGTTTCCTGTGAGATGAAATTCGTCAGTTTTTTGATAGAAAAGTTAGCAACAGTCATTCTATTGGTCACTTTTATAGCGAAAAAATGGCGATATTTCAGCCTCAGGAAAACGATCGGGGTTTGATCAGAATCTCCTTGAGGGCTATCTGCTGCGTCCGCTGTGATGTAATTGAAATACGGGTAAGCTCCGGTACTTCTGTATTTAGCCGTTTATGTCGGTACTTTAGATGTCGCATATCGGTTCTCGTTGATAATTATTATTGATTAGCTGATGACTGTATTTTTTTTAGCTTAGTACAGGTTATAGACCTGGATAAAAGCACCCATTGGGAGGAATGGTTTTTATCATTATCAAGGTTTGTGCCTGGTCAACGCCTCCCTTTCCGGCAGCAATGATACTGACGGGAAAACACATCTGGCCTTCTGAGCCCGCCTGTAATATGGGGTCATGGATACCAATGGCATACTGGGGGCTGTCAATCAGATCCATGGGGTTTACACGTGTTGCGTTGTCTACCAGTATGGGGGAGTTATCAGCAGACAGTTTATCGGGTGATACGCCGCGTAATGATGTATTGTTCCAGCCCCAGCCCGACACGCTGGCGATACTGTTCCAGGTGGAAAGAGTCTTTGCCGGTATGGTTGCGTCAGGGTCATTCGGGTCATTGGCCGGACAGGTGGGGCTGGCGGTTGAACGCAGGTCAAATACACCGTCTCTGCCACAGGTGTCAAGAAAATCTGTGCTGTCAATGTCATAGTTATAAACATCACTCAAGGCATAATTGAGTGCAGATTCTGCTGCGATACGTGATTTGTGTTTTTCAATAGCATTGGTGGTCATGCGTGTTTCAATCGCCGCTGTTTTTGAGCTGGTGATACCAATCAGGGTCAACACTGTCAGAATGATCAGCGTCATGATAAGCACAGCGGCTCCTTGCTGCCGACGCCCGGGGAAGGGTTGAAGAGTGTGGATAGTATTATCAGGGTTCATTGGTCTATTCTTGTTGTTTTGTTGCAAGATCCGTCATTGTGACGAGTTTGTTTATTGTTTATTTTTCGATGTTACAGGTTTTTGAGTGCGACATAAGTCGTAAAGATTTGCCTTAGGCGTTTGTCAGAGCCGGAGCTATTCTTTGTATAGGTAAAGTTTGTTGCGTCAAAGCTGTAAGAGTTATTTGTGAGTGTAATATTGTCATTTTCACTGGCCAGTAACAGACTAATACCAATGGTATTGACCTGTTTCCATTCACTGGCTGTTACCGTGTTGGCATCAACATACTTGTCGATACTTTCGTCATCGTCGGTATCAATGCCGTAGATAAAATGCATGTCTTCAACATTGGCTACCAGTTCAACGGTCGAGGTCACCGGTGCCGCATCTTCTGACGTTGTTAAGCGGCCTTCAAAGAGGGCGGTATTTCCATTGGCACCGGTTTTCAGAAAATAGATCAGGGTTTCCAGCTTTCCTGCTGTGGCGGTATTGTCAAATAGTATCGGGTTGGTTAGCAGGGTAGCATTACCTGGCTGCGGGGTTGCTCCAGCGCCGAGCGTGACAGTGGTTTCTCCCGGAACTGTAGTGTTGTCTTCACTATTGATCTGGAAGATGGCAGCTTTGGCACTGTCTGTCACGATAAGGATATCGCCTGCTGTGTAACCTGCACCGGCACCAATAGTAAAGGTACTACTTGAGGCTTGTGAGAGCAGCGGGTTTTCGTTCACCATGCTCTTTAGGATGAGCACGTCCGAGTTGCCTTTAAAACCCGTGACGCCGGCAATAATATCTGAGGAGCTGACATTGTTGTATCCATAAACAGGTTTGCTAATATCCCAGAGTATATTGGTTGGTGAGTTCAGCACGTTTTCAAGACCAAGGCCGCTGGTAAAGCTGGTGTAGAAGCCTGAATACCCGGCGGCATTAATTTTTTTCTCAAGACGGTCAATCACAAAACGGCTGTTTTTCAGGGTATCAGACATTGCTTGTTGAACCCGGTAAGATTCTTTATTGGATAAGTAGATACTGAGCGCCCCGGCGGTTAGAAAAACGCCCAATGCCGCAGAAATCAGTATTTCAATGATACTGAAGCCGGAATGTTGCTTGCGGGATTGAATAGTAGGTATTCTCATAATTGCACCGAAATGGTTTGTTCCATATTCTCCACAGACTCACTGAGTTGCACACGTATGGA
This sequence comes from Thiotrichaceae bacterium, assembly GCA_015490895.1. Lineage (GTDB taxonomy): Bacteria > Pseudomonadota > Gammaproteobacteria > Thiotrichales > Thiotrichaceae > HyVt-477. The sequence goes on from WFWY01000171.1 coordinate 6,156, forward strand.
ACACATGCCAAGGGCATCACAATAGATGCCAGCTTTTACACCAGGCACGACATTATTCAAGCTCTGGAACCAGCGATAGCTTATGTTCTGGGCAAAATTGGAGCCGCTGGGCTGGAGGCTTGTACTAAAGCCCTGTAATGTACCCTGCGAGTCTAATGCAGCAATATTGAAATCTCCTGCTTTGGCAGCTTCTCTGTTGGCTAGCAATTGTCCCACCATTTCTTTCATGGCGATCATGGTGTGTGTGTTAGCTGAGGCAATAGTGGTAGTGTTGACAGCCGATACCTGCAAGCCGGCCAGCCCTATCAGGCCAATGGCTGCGATGACAACGGTAATTAATACTTCGATCACGCTGAACCCATGCTGGGTCGAGCTTGTTTGATGGGGGAAGTGAGAGAGATTTTTTACGGGCATGTTGAGGTTCCCTCGCTGACAGTAATATTGCCTGAGAAGCTCACTTTAAGTGTGCGTGACAAATCCGTATTGTTATCCGGATCACAAAGTCGAAATTCTGCACTAGATGATGCACCGCTACTGGTGACAGGTTCACCGAGTGAGTTAAAGCCAATACTGGTGTTGAATGATGAGTAACTGGATTTCAGGCTATGATTTTTTGCTGTTGGCTCATAGGTTCGTATGAGTGTTTCTGACGCTGAATCATAGCTGTTGTTTGAATTGGTATCTTCGAAAATATTCCAGCCATCTTCCCAGAGGTTGTTTGTGGTCGTTTTCGCCTGGATTGAGACTCGGGTATTGCGAGTAATGGCTTCATTTTGTGCCTGATAAAGCGCCATCTTGAAATCATTGGTGTAGGTAATCGTCGTATTTTTCAGGAGTATTGCCCTGAAAGAAGGTGTAGCAACAGCCAGCATAATCCCGGCGATGCAGAGGGTGATCATCATTTCAATCAGGGTGAACCCGGAGGATGTGGCGTTATTATTCATTATTATTCGGCTAGTTAACGAGCTGTTTAGTACGGTTATGGTTATTATTAGTTGTCGTAACACTCGCTTTAGCTCTTTTGACCCGAGTCTCCTTAAAGAGGCTCTGACCAAGAGAACTAAGCTATTATTATTGCTCTATTGTAGCGGACAGTTTGTACTATTTACACTGCCACTTGTCGGTTTCATTCATCTCTGCTTCAGAGAACGCTCTTTTCAGCAGGGTATTTAGGTGTTATTGGGTGCAAGCTCTATTATAATTCTCTTTCTAATCGCATTACCGTGTCTCATTTTCTATCACTATGCCTGAATTACCTGAAGTCGAAACAACACTGCGCGGTATTACTCCTTATGTGAAAGGCCAGAAAGTGGTCGCTGTGCATATTCGGCAGCCAAAGCTACGCTGGCCAGTACCTTCTGAACTTCACGAACTGGAGGGGCAGGTGGTTGACAGTTTGCAGCGCCGGGCGAAATACCTGCTCATGCATACCCTGAAAGGGACAGTGATCATTCACCTGGGAATGTCGGGAAGCCTGCGGATTTGCGACCATGATACAGCTCCCGGAAAGCACGACCATGTGGATATTGTACTGGCTAATTCACATCTTCTGCGTTTGCAGGATCCTCGTCGCTTTGGGTCTGTCCTGTGGACACAGCAGATTAATCGGCACCCACTGCTGTGTGCATTGGGGCCAGAACCTTTGCATGAGGCATTTAATGCCCGCTACCTCTACGAAAAATCCCGTTCCCGTAAAGTTACTATTAAAACATTTATTATGAATGCTCACGTTGTGGTGGGTGTTGGTAATATTTACGCTAGTGAATCCCTGTTTATGGCGGGTATTAACCCTAAAACGATAGCCGGAAGACTCTCCATGGCGCGTTATGAAAAACTGGTATTTGCCATCAAGACCGTATTGAGCCTGGCGATAGAGCAGGGTGGCACGACCTTGCGTGATTTTGTCAGTGCAGAGGGGCAGACAGGATACTTTCAATTGGCACTGTCAGTCTATGGTCGAACGGGCAAACCGTGTCAGCAGTGCCAAAAGCCTATTCGGCAGATTACACAGGGCCAGCGTTCCACCTATTATTGTACTTCATGCCAGACATGAGTAAGCCGGGGTTGCCAGACAGACGGTTTTGTGTCGCACCTATGCTGGACTGGACATCAACGCATCAGCGCTATTTTATGCGACTGATTACTCAGCATGCTGTTCTTTATACTGAAATGGTTACAACAGGGGCGCTTATACATGGCGACAGGGATCGTTACTTGCGATATCACAGCGCTGAACACCCGCTGGCATTACAGTTAGGAGGCAGTGACCCCAAGGACATGGCACAGTGTGCCCTGATGGCACAGGAATTTGGGTATGATGAGGTGAATATTAATGTGGGCTGCCCGAGTGAGCGTGTACAAAAAGGTGCCTTTGGAGCCTGCTTGATGCTGGAGCCGGAACTGATCGCCGAGTGTGTGGCTGAAATGCAAGTCGCTGCGAGTACTATGCCGATTACTGTCAAACATCGTATCGGTGTGGATGAGCACGACTCCTATGAACAACTGGTCACTTTTATAGAGATTGTCGCTGCAGCGGGTTGTAGCACTTTTATTGTGCATGCCCGAAAAGCGTGGCTAAAAGGTCTGAGCCCCAGGGAGAACCGTGAAATACCACCACTGAGCTATAAGACCATCTATCGCTTAAAGCAAGACTTTCCCGAGCTGGAAATTGTCCTTAATGGTGGAATTACGACATTAAAAGATTCATGTATGCATCTACAGTATGTTGATGGCGTTATGGTGGGACGCGAGGCTTATCACAACCCTTATCACTGGGAACAAGTTGATGCAATGATCTATGCATCTGCCCGAACATCGTATGACCGCCACCAGATATTGGATCGCTTTATCCCTTATGTACAAAAACAACTGGAACAGGGCGTTCATCTGGGGCATATGACGCGGCATATCCTGGGTCTGTTTCATGGACAGCCCGGTGCCCGGGCATGGCGTCGCCATCTTTCCGAACATGGCTCTAGAAAGGGGGCAGGTATTGAAGTCTTGCAACAGGCGAAAGAAATTCAATTAGAACATCAAAAAGCGTTTGACCTGAAAAATGCAAGACTGTAATATTCCGGCTCTCTTAAGGAAGCGCTCATGACTTGATCAGGGGTTCCTTAACGGAGTAACTATTCCTCAGTAGCTCAGTTGGTAGAGCAGTAGACTGTTAATCTATTGGTCGCAAGTTCGAGTCTTGCCTGAGGAGCCATATAAAACAAAGGCTTGCGTGATATTATCCGCAAGCCTTTTTTATGCCTTGCTGCCCGTAGTGGTTGAGTGGTGTTAGTGCTATAACAGTGCCTCTTTCAGTTTTGGCATATCAATGGCATCCAGATAGTCGGTTAGCGTTGATTCTTTCTTCAGCTTTTTTCCCACGACTTTTATCATGATTTGTCCTGCCAGCAGGATGGTGATCTCTGTAGTATTGCCTTCTACCTTTTTCATGCCTTTGGCTTTTTTACAGCGACAGGGCTGCGTATTTCTGGTGCCAGACATCATTGCCGGGTTGCTCAGCATCATGGTCATCATGGGCAGCATGGGAGAGTTCGCCAGTATTTCTATCTCAACGGTTTCATCACTCTCTCCATAGGTAAACAAGATTTGCTTCAAAAAGTGTATTTATATCACTAAGGATAGCACCTGGAATGTTTGTTGGTGTACAGATAGAGTTTCTGGCAGACAAACGTCCCTTTCCAAACTCGGAGTAATGAGTTTAGATAGGTTATGGGTGTGTATCCGCTTTGGTAGTATCAGGATAGGGTCGTGTTGTGGAGTCTTTTTAGCTTACCTTGAAATTAGCTTGTAACTCGGCAATTTTTACAGCAGTTACTTGCACATCAAGCACCTGATCCAGCTCAACATTGTTGAGTTTTCGTAATTTGGGTTCCAGTGCCAGTTCTGGAAGGATAACGCTGGTGCGTCGCTCTTCCTGCTGTACGACCACAGCTTTTCCTTGCCACGGTTTGCCGTGTTGTCGCTGGTGCTGCTTGAAATAAAGTAATTTCCAGTGTTGATTGGAAAAGCGTTCTGTCTTGCGTGCGGCAAAACTGGCTTCGTCGGCCAGACCAATACGTTCGATCAGGGCTTCTCTGTTAAGTAGCGGTTGATGGGTGAGATGAGCGCGAAGTTGCTGGTGAACAATGAGATCCAGATAGCGTCTTAAGGGGCTGGTGACGCGTGTATAGCGGGGGAGTCCCAGACCAAAGTGAGAGTCGGGTTCGGTCGCATGTCGGGATGCCTTGAAGCAACGGCGATAAGCATAATGCTCAGACAGGCTTTTGGGCTCCTGGATTTCTTCTGGCTCAGGCTGGTAGGCATAGGGTATGGGAATTGCATTATCGCCTGCATAGGTGGCAACCGCTTCACCGGCGGCCAGCATGGCTTCTGCAACAAGCTGACGACTGCCATCACTTTGGTACGGGTAAATCTGAATTTCACCATCCTGTACGCGGATGTTGACTTCAGGCAAGTTCAGCATGGCAGCACCATTGTCCATGCGGCGTTGTCGGTAGCGGTCAGTGATTGCTTTCAGGTCAGCAAAGGTAGTCGCCAGCTCCTCATTGGCCTGATCATAGGTGGTACGGGTGACCTTGACGCTTGAAAGGCAGACTTCAATATCTTCCAGCTCACCCTTTTCATTGACACTAAAGCCTATAGACAGGGCAGGGCTTTGTTCATGCAAACCCAATCCCAGTCGTTCGGTAATACCGCGTGGTAGCATATGCAGTGTTTGATCCGGCAGGTAGATGTTGGTACCGCGTGAACGTGCTTCGATATCTAGCTCTGAGTCGGGGGCAACCAGCGCGGAAACATCGGCAATATGTACCCATAGCTTGTTGCCATCCAGGGCAATCGCGTCATCAGGGTCCTGGTTGCCTACATCATCAATGGCCCAGGCAGTCAGGTGTGTCAGGTCACGGCGCTCATCGTCGGCTATTTCGGGAACCGGCAGGGCAGGTTCCTCGGTATTCACGCCCATGCGGCGTAGCCAGGGATTATAGGTTTCCTGCCAGTAACCTAGCTTGAGCAATAATGTGTGTGCAGCTTCCCTGTTTTCGGGTATACCAATGGTTTTCAGAATACGACTGTTTTCACGTTCACCGGCGGCCAGTTGTTCCACTTCGGTTAACTGGTTGTAATCTTCTTCAACAATTTGTCCTGACTGGATGCGGTTAATAAGCCCTTCCCAGCTTTCCTTTTGGTACTGACGTGCCTGGCGTTTTTCAGTTTCTTCACGGATAAGCTCAAACGGTCGGGCTTTAATGGCAGTGGTGATATGATCCGGGTTGGTAACTTCAAAATAGAGCCCGTCCATTACCAGCATCCAGCTCGACCACGCGGATTGCGGGGTATAGTCTCCATAGAGAAATTCTGCCAGTTCTTCCAGCGGAACAGCTTCCTCTTCCAGTAATTCCAGGGTTTCTTCCAGCGTATCGAGAGCTTCTGGTAATTCTGTATGGATGGAACGAATATCACCGACAGGGCCGGGGTGTAGTAGTGTGATGTCCTTGTCTCGCACCCGTTTAGTGACATCTTTTTTGCCGGTACCGGGAAAGATAATATCAATTTTGTCATTGACTGCGGTAACAAGTGCGGCTTTGCTTTTGTAATAGACGAGAGCGCCTGTTTGAATAGACATAGGTAGTTTCTTGGTGGGTCGGATAAGCACCTGCGTCGTCCGACAAGGGTGATTGATTCGGTAACTTTACCAGGTAGCGCCGATGCTTATCCGGCCTACCTGGATCATGAGGTTTTTTATTCGTTCTCGGCAACCGGCTTGCGAACCTTGATATGCAATTCACGCAACTGACCAAAATCAACTTTCGATGGTGCGGCTGTCAATGGACATTGTGCACTTTGTGTCTTCGGGAATGCCATCACATCACGGATAGAGGAGCTACCTGTCATTAGCATAATCATGCGATCCAGACCGAATGCCAGTCCGCCCAGAGGAGGGCAGCCATACTTAAGTGCGGTCAGCAGGAAACCAAACTTGCTTTCAGCCTCTGCTGCGGAAATACCCAATACTTCCAGCATGGCCTGTTGCATTTCACGGTCATGGATACGGATAGAGCCGCCGCCCAGTTCGGTACCATTTAAAATAATGTCGTAGGCGCGGGACATGGCCGCACCAGGGTCACTTTTTATTTTCCCGATATCTTCTGTATCTGGCGCAGTGAAGGGGTGATGCAATGCTTGCCAGCGGTTATTTTTCTCGTCCCGTTCAAACATGGGGAAGTCAACCACCCAAAGGGGTGCCCATTCTCCCTGAACCAGGCCACGATCATTACCCAGTTTGATAATCAGTGCACCCAGTGCATCATTGACGATTTTAGCCTTGTCAGCACCGAAGAAGACCAGGTCGCCATCCTCAGCACCCACGCGTTCCATAATGGCTAGTGCCACTTCATCAGGCAGGAACTTGAGAATGGGTGACTGTAAGCCATCCATCCCATCAGTCATACTATTGACCTTGATATAAGCAAGCCCCTTGGCACCATACTTGCTGACAAACCGGGTGTATTGATCTATATCTTTGCGGCTTAATGCATTGCCAGCAGGCAGGCGTAAGGCAGCAACACGACCATTTTCGTTGTTGGCAGGCCCTGAGAATACCTTGAATTCAACATCTTTCATCAAGTCACTGACCTCAACCAGCTCTAGCGGAATACGCAAATCAGGCTTGTCAGAACCAAAGCGTTCCATGGCTTCTGCATAGGTCATGCGAGGAAAAGGATCCACCAGATCGACATCCAGTACAGTCTTGAAGAGCTGACGAAGCATGTCTTCCATAATACCCATGATGTCTTCTTCATTGACAAAAGACATCTCCATATCGAGCTGCGTGAATTCTGGCTGACGATCTGCGCGTAGATCTTCATCACGAAAACAACGTGCGATCTGGTAATATTTTTCCATCCCTGACATCATTAGTAATTGCTTGAACAGTTGTGGTGACTGGGGCAGGGCGTAGAATTCACCGGCGTGCACACGACTGGGTACCAGATAATCGCGCGCACCTTCAGGGGTGGCACGTGTCAGGGTAGGGGTTTCAATTTCCAGGAAACCGTTATCTTCCAGAAAACGGCGCATAAAGCCGGTGACTTTGGCACGTATCTGGATACGTTGTTGCATTTCCGGACGACGTAGATCGACATAGCGGTATTTTAGCCGAATATCTTCGCCCACTTCTTCATCAAGCTGGAAAGGGGGCGTTTCAGAGGCGCTTAATACTTCCAGTTCCAGCCCGAACACTTCTACCTTGCCGCTGGTGAGCTTTTCGTTAATCGTGCCTTCCGGACGCGGTCTGACACGCCCTGTAACGCGCAAAATATGTTCATTACGAATGCTCTCGGCAAGCTTGAACATTTCCGGATCATCCGGGTCAAACACAACCTGTACCAAGCCCTCCCGGTCGCGTAAATCGACAAAAATGACACCGCCGTGATCACGGCGTTTATTGACCCAGCCGCAAAGGGTGATTTCCTGATCCAGTAGTGCCTCGTCAACAACACCACAGTAATGGCTACGCATAGTTTAGAACTCAATAAATGGAAAGATGCGAAATGGTAAGGGTTGTGCCCTGAATACGCAAGTTTGAGCGGTGATTTTGTTACGGGATTGCTAAAAAATTCTGATTTTTAGTACGGTGATCGATAATTAAGATTAATCACTCTGGCGAGGATTTAGATCGTCAGATTATGAGTCGTCATTGCCGATTACTGTACTTGCTTCGAAAAAACCACTTACGACTTATTCAGAGGTTCCTTCTGGAGGGTAGAAAGATCAAGGTTTACCACTTTGGAGAATCGCCTGGAGTCACTGCCTGGCGTTACCACACCGAGTGACATAATAAATTTGAGCGCATCTTCCACGTCAATATCCAGCAAAATGACCTCATCTTTAGGGAGCATGAGGATAAATCCAGAGGTTGGGTTGGGGGTGGTGGGCACAAACACCGTTAGCAGCTCTTTGCCGGTCAGGGTGTTGAAGTCAGGCATGGTATCACCGGTCTGAAAGGCCAGCGTCCATGCGTCTTGTCGTGGATACTGGATCAGCACCACCTGGCGAAATGAATTCTTGTCCGATGAAATAATGGTTTGCGTTACCTGTTTAACCGCGGAATAAATAGATCGTACCAGCGGGATGCGATCCAGGAGTTTTTCCCCCAGGCTGATCATTTTGCGACCTGCGAGATTGGTGACAACCAGCCCTGTCGTGATGATCACAAAGGCGCTGATCAGTATCCCCAGCCCGGGTAGGGGAAAGCCCAGCAACTCCTCCGGTCGAAGGCTTGGGGGTAGCAAGACCAGGGAGCGATCTAGCAGGTCAATTAAAAGCTTGATCACCAGTATGGTGATGCCAAGGGGAACCCAAACCAGTAGTCCGGCAATAATATATTTACGGATATAAATAAAAGGTTTGGAAAATAAGGAGCGCATGGGTTATCAGGTTAAAGGCGGGTGACTTGTCATGAGTGACAGCCACAACTGGTACCGCAGCCTGTTTTTTTGGCAGGTGTGCTTGCAGACTTGTCGCTCGTTTCTTTCTTGCCAGAGGCATCATTGTCGACAAGATTCTTCCTGGAGCCATTTTTGAAGTCTGTTTCATACCATCCACTACCACTTAATCGGAAAGAAGGAGCAGAAACCTTTTTCTGTAATGTGTCCTGAGAGCACTCGGGACATGCTGTTAGCGGAGACTCACTGATTTTCTGAATAACTTCAAATTCATGTTGGCAGGCTGTACATTCATAATCATAGATTGGCATGATATGTTCCCTTATAGTCGTAGTGTATCGGTAGTGCACAAAGTTAATAAGTGATTCGTAATATAGGGGGTTTTTGTAAAAAAACAAGCATTGTGTTGGCATTCATTTGTACGCATCTGCTACGATACGGCGCGTGAATCCGGATTTCCTGGTTTACGTGCGTTTATTAATAACATCATGATTAATATGGAAAAAACAATGCTTCCTTATTCATTTCAAAGGCAAGTCTGCTACAGAGTTATACACGCTACTTTATCCAGCCAGGGATTTTAGATTGAAAAATGTACTTGTCACAGGTTGTTCCAGCGGTATTGGCTATTGTGTTGCCAAAGGCTTACAGGGACGTGGCTACAAGGTCTTTGCAACAGCGCGCAAGGATGAGGATATTGTCAGACTTAAAAATGAAGGTTTAACCGTCATTAAGCTGGACTATGCAGACCCTGAAAGTGTTGATGACTGCGCCAATGAATTGATTCTGAGAACCAATCATGAGATTTATGCTGTTTTTCATAATGGTGCCTATGGGCAGCCGGGAGCTGTGGAAGATTTGCGTAGAGAGGTTATCGAAGCGCAATTTGCCAGCAATGTATTTGGCTGGATTCAGTTAACAAACCGGCTGCTGCCGTTTATGCGACATGCCAATGCAGGCAGAATTATTTTCAACAGTTCCTTGTTGGGGTTGGTGACCTTTCCCTATCGTGGTGCTTATAATGCCAGTAAGTATGCCATTGAAGGCTTTGCTGATACCTTGCGTATTGAACTGGCAGAGACAGATATCAATGTGGTACTGATTGAGCCAGGGCCTATTG